>JBPPMN010000014.1:0-14086 GCA_051306055.1 Acidimicrobiales bacterium | reverse complement strand
GTCAGATGCGGCCGCGGCCGAGCACGTCGAGATAGCTCCGGCGGTGCACCACACGCTCCAGTCGGTGGTAGGCGTGCAGCTCGGAGAGGTAGCGCGGCGCGGCTGCGGGAGGGAAGGCGAGCAGGTCGCGCACGTCGTAGGCGATGGAGTACACCCGGACCCGGTCGAGCTGGCTGGGGTAGTCGAAGAGCTGCGGGTAGGCCTGGCCCAGCCACCAGGGCACCTCGGTGTAGTCCTCGGGACGGGTGCGAGCCTCGAGCGACGGTGCCACGTGCAGCTGCGGGTGGGCGGCACAGCGCAGGAGGATGTCGAGGTCGAGGTCGGATGGTCCGGGTCGGGCCCACTCCATGTCGAGCAGCGCGGTCACCTCGCCCTCGTGCCAGAGCACGTTCTCGAAGGTGACGTCGCCGTGCACGAGCGTGGTCGAGGCGAACGGCGCCAGCGCCGGGGCCAGGCGGCGCACCATGTCGGCCGCCTCCGACAGCACGAGGCCATCGACGTGCTGGAAGCCCGCGACCTGGTCGATGGCGTCGCGGAGCCGCGCCGTGGGGTCGTCGGCGCCCACGTCGAGGAGCTGAGGAGCAGGATCCACAGCGGGCAGCCCGGCCGGCGCGGGGGTGCGGTGCAGCGCCGCGAGGCGATGGGCCAGCTGGTGCACGGCCGACTCCCGTTGGGCGTCGGTCAGGTCGGGCCAGCAGGCGGCCAGCGGTTCGCCCGGCGCCCGCTCCAGCACGAGCCAGTCCTCACCGCGTCCGCCACCGTGGGCCACGACCTTCGGGTAGCCCACCGCGCTGGGCAGCACGGCCGCCACCATCGACTCGCGGTAGAGGCGGTTGCTCGGATGCCGGTTGACCCGCACGGCGTGGGTGGGCGTCAGCCACACCTCGTTGGTGACCGAGCTGGCCCGCACCAGGGGCGCGGTGGGGTCGAGCCCGGCGCCGCGCAGCGCCGTTCGGGCTCGCACCTCCGCCAGCGCGGCCCCTCGCTCTCCCTGGGTGGTTCGCATGTTGATGGTGCCCAGGACCCTCCGCCGGCCGCTGCGCACATCGCAACCTACCGGACCGCCTGGGCCGCCGTGAGGGCCAAAGAGCCCATTTCCCGCCACGCCGGCGCGGCCCAGTCACCGAAGGGAGCGTCGGCCAGGCCGACGCAGGCCACTCCCGCGTCGGGATCGACCCAGAGGAAGCACCCGGACTGCCCGAAGTGGCCGAAGGTGCGCACCGATGCCTCTGGCGGCGTCCAGTGCGGCGACTTCTCGCCCCGGATCTCCAGCCCGAGCCCCCAGGGGTTGGGGTCCTGGCGTCCGAAGCCGGGAAGGACGCCGGCCAGCTCCGGTTGCTGGATCGTGGTGGCCTGGGCCAGCAGCTCTGGCGCGAGCACCCGGCCCGGCGCCTGGAGCTCGGCGCAGAGGCGCAGCAGGTCCTCCAGCGTGGAGCGAGCGCCGTGGGCGGGCGAGCCCTCCACCGTCGTGGCGGTCATGGCCAGCGGCTCGCACACCGCCGCCGCCACGTAGGCGGCGAACGACATGGCGGCGCGGTCGGCCACCAGGTCGGCCAGGATCTCGAAGGCGCCGTTGCCGTAGCTGCGGCGGGTGCCGGGTGCGGCGATCGGCTCCCGGCCGTCGAACGGGAGCCCGGCCGCGTGGCTGAGGAGCTGGCGCACCGTGGCATCGGGTGGGCCGGCTGGCTCGTCGAGGTCGACGATCTCCTCCTGCGTGGCCACCAGGATCGCCACGGCGCTGAGCACCTTGGTGACCGACGCCAGGCGGAAGGGGTGGGAGGAGTCACCGGCGGTGGCGGTCCGGCCGTCGACGTGGCGCCAGCCGGCGGCCCGGTGCTCGCCGGGCCAGGCCGCGATGCTGGCGAGCCCGTCGTCGCTCAATCGAACTCGGTGACGAGGTGCTCGTAGATGCCGTAGCCGGCGACGCCGTCGGCGTCGAGCCGCACCGGCGTCTCGTGGACCACCGCCGGCTGGTCCTCCGCCGGGCGCACGGGCACCGACATCCCGGCTCGCTCACCGGTGAGCGTCAGTCGGGCGCCTCCCACGGTGCTGAGGTCGACGGAGAAGGACGCGGCGCCGCCGTCGTCGGCCTGTCCGAGGGTTCGCTCCGCCGAGGCGATGTAGTCGTCGCCGTCGGCTCCGTGGAGGTAGCCGTTGAGCGTGATGGTGCCGTCGTGGGCCTGGACCTCGAACAGGTTGAACGCCCGACCGTCGGCGAGGAAGCCCGTGAGCCAGTGCCACTGGTGGAGGCCGGCCCAGTGCCGGAAGCCCCAGGAGTGGTCGCGCTGGCCGATGCCGTCGAAGGCGATGCGGCGGTCGCCGAGCACCAGGTCGCCGCGCACATCGCAGGTCTGCTCGTAGTGGCCCCAGGCCACCGCCTTCGGCAGCGGGCCGGCGGGATGGTGGTCGTAGTCGGTGGCCGGGGATCGTCCCGTCCACTCCAGATGGGCCCGGTTGGCGTCGTCGTCGAGCTGGACGGCCCACGCCTGGCCCGAGGCGAGCATGCGATAGGTGAGGCCGTCGGTGGCCATCACGTCCCAGTCGGTGGGCGGGATCTCCGCCAGCTCGCGGCCGTAGGCGTGGGTGAGGGTGCCATCGACCCACACCAGCAGGCCGCCGGTGACGCGACCAGCGTTGCCCAGCACTGCGATCCGGGTCATCACGAAGGTGTCGGTGGCCGGGTCCCAGGCGTTGAAGTAGAGCGAGTCGCTCCAGTGGGGCGACGGGTCCTCCACGGGGTGGAGGCGCTCGTGGGCGTCGCTGATGCCGTGGGTGGGCATCAGGCCGGGTCCCAGACCATGCGGTGGTCGACGTCGCCCTGCAGCAGCGTGATCGGGTCCTGCTTGTCGATGTGGCCGATGAGCCCCTGGTAGACGCTGTAGCCGCAGAGCCGCTGGAGGCGCTCCTCGAAGCCGGCCGCGGTGCTGGCGGGGATGCCGAGCTGCTGGTTCTCCTGCTGGCGGATGTAGCCGGCGCAGTAGTTCATGGCGATGCCGACGCGCCGCTCGGGGGTGGTGTTGGCACCGCCGCCGTGCCAGAGGCTCCCGTGCCACACCAGCACCGATCCCTTCGGCATCTCGGCCGGGACGGAGTCGTAGGGCTGGCCGTACACCGGCGAGCTCTCGGCCAGGTGGGAGCCCGGGATGATGCGGGTGGCGCCGTTGGCCTCGGTGAAGTCGGTGAGGGCCCACATCGTGTTGCACACGGTGGGCGGGTGCGGCTTGGGGATCGGCATCAGCTGGTCGTCGGCGTGGATCGGCTGGGGCGTCTCCCCCTCGCAGATGGCGATCGACGACAGCGACGAGATGAGGCACCCCGCGTCGAGCACGCCCTCCACGATCGGCAGCACGTTGGGGTGCACCGGGATCCGCTCGAAGGCCGTGCCGTGCACGAGCAGGTTGTAGATCCGCACGGTCTGGCTGCCCTCGAAGTCGTTGCGGGCGGGCACGATGCGGAGGTCGGCCTCGAGGCGCTCCAGCTCGGCGGAGAGCTCGTCGAGGAGCGCCGCCTAGATGGCGTCGGGCACGATCGTGTAGCCCTGCTCGGCGATGCGGGCGACGTGCTCGGCGGCCTCGGCGGGGGAGAGGGTGGCCACCTCGGGCAACGTAGTCGGCCCATCGGCGGATAGGTTGCGCCCATGTCGATCTACGACCACCAGCTCCAGCGCCTCGACGGCGGCTCGCTCGACCTGCGCGACTACGAGGACAAGGCGCTCCTCATCGTGAACGTGGCGTCGAAGTGCGGCCTCACCCCGCAGTACGAGGGCCTCGAGAAGCTCCACGAGCAGTACAGCGACGCCGGCTTCTCGGTGCTCGGCGTCCCCTGCAACCAGTTCGGTGAGCAGGAGCCTGGCAGCCCCGAGGAGATCGCCACCTTCTGCTCCACCACCTACGGCGTCACCTTCCCGATGACCGAGAAGGTCGAGGTCAACGGCGAGGGCCGTCACCCGCTCTACCAGGAGCTCACCGTGGTGCCCGACGCAGAGGGACGCGACGGCGACATCCAGTGGAACTTCGAGAAGTTCCTCGTCGCCCCCGGCGGCCAGGTGACCCGGTTCGGGCCCATGGTCAACCCCGAGGACGACGCCCTGGTGGAGGCGGTCAAGGCAGCCCTGCCCGCCTGAGCGAATGCGGGCCGGCAGCGGCGTGGCCGGTAGCGTTTGTGGTGAACATGACTGACAACGACACCACCTCCGCGCCCGCCGACGGCGACCTCACCTTCGAAGCCCTCGGCGTCGACCCTCGCCTGGTCAAGGCCCTCGCCGACCAGGGCATCACTGAGCCCTTCGCCATCCAGCGCCTGTCGATCGCCGACGCCCTCGCCGGCCGCGACGTGTGCGGCAAGGCCAAGACCGGCTCCGGCAAGACCCTCGCCTTCGGCCTGCCGATGCTCGAGCGCCTGGCTCCGGCCGAGCCCCGCAAGCCCCGTGGCCTGGTCCTCGTGCCCACCCGAGAGCTGGCGCTTCAGGTGCACGACGTGCTCGCGCCGCTCGCCAAGGCCATCGACAGCCGTGTCGTCGCCGTCTACGGCGGCGCCGACATGAACAAGCAGATCAAGGCTCTGGCCGACGGCGTCGAGGCCATCATCGCCACCCCCGGGCGGCTCATCGACCTCGTGGAGCGCAAGGAGGTCGAGCTCAACGGCCTCGAGATCGTGGTGGTCGACGAAGCCGACCGCATGGCCGACATGGGCTTCCTCCCCCAGGTGGAGTGGCTGCTGCGCCACGTCGACACCCAGCACCAGACCCTGCTCTTCTCGGCCACCCTCGATGGCGTGGTCGACGGGCTGATCAAGCGCTACCAGCACGATCCCGTGTACCACGAGGTGGCATCGGCCACCGTCACGGTCGACGCCATGCTGCACCGCTTCATCGCCGTGCACGAGATGGACAAGGTCAAGGTGGCGGCGGCCATCGCCAGCGGCACCGGCAAGGCCCTGGCCTTCACCAACACCAAGCGCGTCGCCGATCGCCTCGCCCGGGCCCTCAACGACGAGGGCGTGAAGGCCGCCGCCATCCATGGCGACCTCCGTCAGGGTCAGCGGGAGGACGCCCTGCGCGACTTCGGTGCCGGCAAGATCAAGGTGCTGGTCGCCACCGACGTGGCCGCCCGAGGCCTGCACATCGACGCCGTCGACGCCGTGATCCACTACGAGCCGGCGCCCGACCACAAGACCTACCTGCACCGCTCCGGAAGAACCGCCCGGGCCGGGTCGAAGGGCCTCGCCGTGAGCCTGTCGATCTGGAACGAGGAGCTGCACATCAAGCGCCTCCAGAAGCGCATCGGCGTGATCCAGCCCATCACCGAGATGTTCTCCAACGATCCCCGCCTCGAAGACCTCTCCAGCTGGGACCCGGGCACCGCCTGACCCCCGGGTCTCCGGTCGGGATCGCTCGCCATCCGAGCGTCAGGCTCCAGAGACGTCGGAGTACGGTCGGCGCCATGACCGATCTCGATCCGAAGGAGCTCGGGCTCTTCGCCTTCCAGGTGTTCTCCAAGCTGGAGGGCGCGGTCACCGCGGGGATGATCCACCTCGGTGATCGGCTCGGCCTCTACCGGGCGCTGGCTGACGCCGAGGCGCCGCTCAGCACCACCGAGCTGGCCGAGGCCACGGGTCTGCAGGAGCGCTGGGTGCGGGAGTGGGCCTACAACCAGGGCGCCGCTCGGATCATCCAGGTCGATGCCGACGAGCGCTGCTCGATGAGCGAGGTGGCCGCCACCGTGCTGGCCACACCGGAGCACCCGGCCTTCGGGGCGGGCATGTTCCACCACCTCCCCCAGACCATGGGCGCGCTCGAGCGCCTCCCCGACGCGTTCCGCACCGGCATCGGCCTCGCCTACGACGAGCACGGGCCCGACTGCGCCGATGGGATCGGCCGTGGCTTCGAGCCATGGATGAACGCGAACCTCGTCCGCACCGTGCTGCCCGCCCTCGACGACGTCGTCGCCAAGCTGGAGGCCGGCGCCGAGGTGGTCGACGTGGGCTGCGGCACCGGCGGCGCAGCCCTCCTGTTGGGCGAGACCTTCCCGCACGGGCGCGTGCGCGGCTACGACATCTCGCAGCACGCCCTGGATCGGGCCCGAGGCCGCCAGATGGGGCGGAGCGCCGTCAACGTCTCCTTCCACGACCCGCGATCGGAACCGCTCCCCACCGACGGCTCGGTCGACCTGGCCCTCACCTCCGACTGCATCCACGACATGACCCACCCGGCCGAGGTGATCGCGGCGCTCCGCTCGGCCCTGGCTCCCGACGGAACCTGGCTGCTCGTCGACATCAAGGCCCACGACGACTTCGCCACCAACGCCGAGCGCAACCCGATGGCCAGCATGATGTACGGCATCAGCGTGCTGAGCTGCATGAGCAGCGCGCTGTCGGAGCCGGGAGGCGCCGGCCTCGGGACGCTCGGGCTGTCGGCCGCCAAGGCCGAGCAGCTGGCCCGCGACGCTGGCTTCACGCGGTTCCGGAAGCTCGACATCGACCACCCTGTCAACGCCTTCTACGAGATCCGTCCCTAGCGCTCGACCCGGCGCACGTCGGAGAACCGGTCGAGCACGGCTTCGACCGCTCGGTCGAAGCGGCCCACCGCTCCACCTCCGAGGGTGCGCCGCAGCGCGCCTCGGGGATAGCGGACCAGGCGGCGCCGTCGGGTCGACAGGTGCTGGCGGTGCTCATCAACGCGCCGGTCGGCGGGGTCGAGCTGCCACTGATCGACGAAGTGCGCCAGGTCGGGCTCCACCGTGGCTCGACTCCACCGCCCGAGGTACAGCCGGAGGTCGTTCGGACGGGGCCAGGCGTTGTCGTAGGTGACGATGGCGCGTGGCTCCACCCAGCCGCCGCCGTCGCGGTCGACGAGCCGCAGACCGAGGTCGGTGCAGTCCATCGACGAGAAGAGGTCCGGGTCGAGCCCTCCGCCAGCACGGAGCGCCGACCTGCGGGCCAGGACGCCATGGAGCTCGGGGCCGTCGGCGCGAGCACGCTCGAGGTGCGCCGGATCGAGGCCACCGGTCGGCTGGCGGCGAGCGACCAGCCGGCGTCCGTCGACGCTCTCCTCCAGGCGATCGCCGCCGCCCGCGTGGTGCACGGCGCCGCTGCGGTAGGTGCACACCGGGGCGACGAACGAGGCATCGGTGGCGTGCGCGCAGTCGAGCAGCGCGGCCAGTGCCCCCTCGCCGAGGAAGGCGTCGTTGTCGAGGAGGAGCACGTACGGGGTGACGGCGAGCTCCACGCCGCGGGCGCGGCATGCGTTGGCCCCCGCCCGGTCGCGCAGAGCGAGGTGCCGAAACCCCCTGCGGTCCGCCTCGGCGGCGACCCACCGGCGGAGGCGCCTCGGCGCTCGCCCCTCATCGACCCACACCAGGTGGAACGGCGGAGCCTCCATGGCGAGGAGGCGTTCGAGCACGGCGCGCCCCCGCCGGTACTTCTCCCTGGGCACGACGACGATCGTGACCTCAGCCGCTCCGACACCATCGACGACGGGCATCGCCGCATCGTAGGGACGGATCGAGCGTCAACCCCGGAGATCGTTCGCTATCTGCCGCCAGAGCGTGGGTTCGGTGGCGTAGGGAGCGTTGAGGGCCACCCGGTCGAGGTGGCTGCCGTAGCGGCGCCGCACCTCGGCCGCCACCTGGTCGGGCGGGGCGACGACGGCCACGGCGTGGAGGAGGTCGTCGTGCACCTCGCTGGCCATGGCCTCCCAGTCGCCGGCCTTGGTGAGCTCGCGCAGCCGGGGCTGGAGGTCGCCCCAGCCGTGCACGTCGAGCACCACCTTGTAGGCCGGTGTGGACCCGTAGAAGGCGATCTGCGCCTTCACGGCCAGCCTGGCCGCCTCCAAGGAGGCGTCGTCGGGGCCGGTGGCGATCATCACGGGGAGCGAGATCTGGATCGGTGACGGCAGCGCGCCGGGGCGCGAGCGACCGCGCTCGAGAGCGGGCAGGGTGACCTCGAGCAGCGATCGCTCCGTGCAGAAGGGGTGCACCATGAAGCCGTCGGCCACCTCGCCGGCCACCTCGGTCATGAGCGGCCCGACGCCGCCCAGCCAGATCGGCGGTGGCCCGAACGGGTTCGGCCCGGGGTCGAAGAAGGGTGTCATCAGGGTGTGGGTGTAGTGCTCGCCCTCGAAGCGCAGCGGCGTGCGGTCGTTCCAGGTGGCCCAGATGGCTCGCACCGCCAGCACCAGCTCCCGCATGCGGGCCGCCGGCGCCGTCCAGGGCATCGAGAACCGGCGCTCGATGTGGGGCTTGATCTGGCTGCCCAGCCCGAGGTGGAACCGGCCCTCGGACAGCAGCTGGAGGTCGTTGGCCTGGGCGGCGATGGTCATCGGACTGCGGGCGAAGGCGATGGCCACCGCAGTGGTCAGCTCCAAGCGCTCGGTGGCCTCGGCGGCCAGCACGAGGGGCAGGAACGGGTCGTGCGGGCCTTCGAAGGTGTAGGTGCCGTCGTAGCCGGCCTCTTCCATGGCCCGGGCGGCGCCAGCCACCGACGGCAGATCGGGGATCACCAGTGGTCCGTCGACGCGCATCGGTGGACCGTAGCCAACGCAGCCGATCGCTACGGTCGCAGGGTGGTGGTGGACCGGCGAGCGACGGTGGTGGCGCAGCGAGCGGTCGACCTGGCCGCCCACGCCGGTCGGCTGCTGCCCGACGACCTGGAGCTGTGGGGCCTGGCGGGCGGCCGGCCGCCCTCGTCGGCAGCTCCAGAGCCCGGGACCCCCGACGATCTCGGCCGGTTGCTCGAGACCTCCGGCGACCCCGCCGAGCGACGGCGCGGTGGCGTGCACCACACCCCTCCGTCGATCGCCGACGGGCTGGCGGAGCGCGCCCTCGCCGACCGGCATGGGGTCACGGTGGGCGACCCGGCCTGCGGCGGAGGAGCGCTGCTCCTGGCCGCCGGGAGGGCGATGGTGGCTGCGGGCGAAGAACCAGGAGCGGTGGTGCGGCGCCTCCACGGCTGCGACCTCGACCCTCTGGCCGTGGCCACGACCCAGGCTGCTCTGAGCCTCTGGGCGGGGGCGACGCCTCCGCCTCGTCAGCTGGTGGTGGCCGACGCCCTGCGCGTAGTCCCCTGGGGACCGGTCGACGTGCTGGTGGGCAACCCGCCTTTCCTCAGCCCGTTGGCCTCCGGCACCGGCCGGACGCCCGCGGAGACCGCCGACCTCCGCGCGCGGTTCGGCGACGCGGTGCGGGCCTACACCGACTCCGCCGGGCTGTTTCTGCTCGCCGCCCTCGACCTCGTCGTGCCGGGAGGGCGGGTGGCCATGTTGCAGCCGCAGTCGATCCTGGGCGGGCGCGACGCGCAGGGGGTGCGCACGGCCGCGGCCGAGCGGGCGGTGCTCGAGGACGTGTGGGAGCCCGACAGCCGGGCCTTCAGCGATGCCGCGGTGGAGGTGTGCGCCCTCGTGCTGGCCGTCGGCGACCCGGCGCCGCCGGCGGTGCCTGCGTCGTCGGAGCCTCTGTGGTCGGTGTACCTCGCTGCGGCTCGGGGTGTGCCGGCGGTCGAGCTGGCGGAGGACCGGAGGGTCGGCGACGAGGCGAGCGTGGTCGCCGCCTTCCGGCAGGAGTACTACGGGATGGTCCCCCACGTGGTGGAAGCCGCCGACGTGCCCGACGGCCGGCCCGTGATCACCACCGGGCTGATCGAGCTGGGACGGGTGGCCTGGGGCGAGCGACCGGCTCGCATCGGTGGGCGACGTTGGACGGCTCCCGTGATCGAGGTGTCCCGGCTCGACGAGCGAGCGGCGCGCTGGGCGGAGCGCACCGCCATGCCGAAGGTGCTGGTGGCCTCGCAGACGCGAGTGGTCGAGGTGGCCGTCGACGACGTCGGTCACTGGCTCCCGAGCGTGCCGGTCGTGGCGGTGCTGGCGCCTCCGGAGCGGCTGTGGCTGCTGGCCGCCGCCCTGGCGTCGCCGCCGGTGACGGCGTGGTTGGCGGCGCGGTCGGCGGGCACCGGTCGCAGCGCTGGATCCCTGAAGGCCGGCGCTCCGCTGCTGCGCACCGTTCCGCTGCCCAGCGATGAGGAGGCATGGACGGAGGGCGCGGCTGCCCTGCGCTCGGGCGACCTCCTGGCCTTCGCCGCCACGATGACCTCGGCCTACGGAGCCGAGGAGGACGTGTGCACCTGGTGGCTCGGACGAGCCGGTCACCGTGCGCAGGGCTGAGGTCTCGATCGCGCCCGTCGACGATCGGTTGCCACCCCCGGCCATCCCTTCGGTAGGCTCAGCGCCGACATCAGGAGTGGCCCGGTCTCCGGGTCCAGCAACCTGGGACGGACACCCAAGGTGCTCTCCCGCCCCCCGGGGCGGGGATGTGGTCCTGGCGACAGGGCAACGAAGTGTTCGGGTCTCGGCCCACCAGGGGTGTCCACTCCCGCCACCGCAGGAGGACCACGTGACCGCAGGAGCCGACGCCGCCAGCGCCTCGCTGCGCCGCGCCCACGACTCCCTCCTGCCCGCCTCGGGTGCGTGGCGACCCGGGGATCCGGTGGGTGACCGGCAGCTCCTGTCCTTGGGTGAGCGGCCGTTCGCGCTCGAGGGCGGTGGCGTGCTGCGCGACGTCACCCTCGCCTATGAGACGTGGGGGGAGCTCGATGCCGATGGCAGCAACGCCATCCTCGTGTGCCACGCCCTCACCGGCGACAGCCACGCCACCGGACCGCTCAAGCCCGGTCACCCTGCACCCGGCTGGTGGGACGGGCTGGTCGGCGCAGGACGCGCGGTCGACACCGACCGCTGGTTCGTCGTGTGCATCAACGTGCTCGGCGGCTGCCAGGGCTCCACCGGGCCGGCCAGCCCCCACCCCGACGATGGTCTTCCCTGGGGGAGCCGCTTCCCGGTGGTGACCGTGCGCGACTGGGTCCGCAGCCAGGCCATCGTGGCCGACCACCTCGGCGTGCGGCGCTGGCACGCCGTGCTCGGCGGCTCGATGGGCGGCATGCAGGCCCTGGAGTGGGCGCTGATGTACCCGGACCGGGTCGGCAGCATCGTCCCCATCGCCACGGCGCTGGCCGCCAGCGCGCAGCAGATCGCCTGGTGGTCGACCGGCCGTCGCATCATCCGGATGGACCCACGCTGGCGAGGGGGCGACTACTACGACGCCGCGCCCGGCGACGGCCCCCACGAGTCGCTGGCCATCGCCCGCATGGTGAGCCAGATCACCTTCCGCAGCGACGACGTGTTCACCCGCCGCTTCGGGCGGGAGGTCGTGGAGCCGCTCGACGGGTTCTCGCTCTGGCAGCGCTTCGAGGTGGAGCGATACCTCGAATACCACGGTGACAAGCTGGTGCGGCGCTTCGACGCCAACTCCTACCTGCTCCTCACCAAGGCCATGGACCTCCACGACGTGGCGCGAGGTCGCCGCAGCGTGGAGGCTGCGATGGCCCGCCTGCGAGCCCCGGTGCTGGCCATCGGCGTGGCCAGCGACATCCTCTACCCGCTCTACCAGAGCCAGGAGATCGTCGCGGCGGCCCGAGCCGTCGGCGTGGCGGCCCGCTCGGTCGAGCTCGACAGCCCGCACGGCCACGACGCATTCCTGATCGAGCACGACCAGGTCGGCGTCCCGTTGGCCGCCTTCCTCGACGACGTGGAGCCCTTCGATGCCTGACCAGCCCCACCACCTCGACACCACCGCCATCACCGCCGGCCGGTCGGCCAGCGGCGACTCCCTGGCGCCGGTGCTGTTCCCGTCCACCACCTACTCGGTGGCCGAGGTGGCCGAGCACGAGGCGATGGTGGGCGCCCCCCGCACCCAGAAGCTCTACTCCCGCTTCGGCAGCCCCACCGTGCGCGAGCTGGAGGATGCCGTCGCCGAGCTCGAGGGTGCGGAGGCCGCCCTGGCCGCGGCGTCGGGGATGGGCACGCTCACCGCGGTCCTGCTGGGCCTCTGCTCCTCGGGTGACCACGTGGTGGCACCGCGACAGGTGTTCTCCGTCACCTACGGGCTGCTGGCCATGCACCTGCCTCGCTTCGGCATCGAGGTGACCTTCGTCGACGGCACCGACGCCGAGGCCATCGCCGCTGCGGTCATCCCCGGCCGCACCCAGGTGGTGCTGGCGGAGACGCCCGCCAACCCGGCCTTGTCGCTGGTCGACCTCGACGCTCTGGGCTCGATCAAGGGTCCCATCACGGTGGTCGACTCCACCTTCGCCGGGCCCACCGTGCAGCGGCCCCTCGAGCACGGCGTCGACCTCGTGTTCCACGCCGCCACCAAGGGCATCGCCGGCCACAACGATGCCCTGCTCGGCGTGGTGGCCGGCAACGCCGACCTGATCGACCCCATCTGGGCGTGGCAGTCGGCCATGGGCGCCCAGGCCTCTCCCTTCGACGCCTGGAACGCCATCCGCGGCATCCGCACCCTCCCGGTGCGCAGCGAGCGCCAGTCGGCCACGGCGCTGGAGCTGGCTGCCTTCCTCGAGGCACACCCCGCGGTGACCTCCGTGTCGTACCCGTTCCTCTCGAGCCACCCGCAGCACGACCTGGCCCGCCGTCAGATGCACAGCGGCGGCACGATGGTCGCCTTCGAGGTGGACGGCGGCGCGACCGGTGCCACGGGGTTCATGGAGCGCTGCCGGCTGGCTCGCATCGCGCTGTCGCTGGGGGGCCCGGAGACGCTGCTCACCCACCCGGCCACAATCGCCGCCCGCTACACGCCGGGGGAGCGCCTCGAGCTGGGCATCACCGACAGCCTGGTGCGCCTGAGCGTCGGCCTCGAGCACCCCGCCGACCTCCAAGCCGACCTGTCCCAAGCCCTCACGCCATAGCGCCTCGTCCCAACTCGGGCCCTCTGCGCAGGTTGTGTTGGGTAGCCGCCGGAAGGGCGGCTTTGGAACACGGGCTGGGAACGGGTTCGGTCCATCGGGCAGGTTGTGTTGGGTAGCCGCCGGAAGGGCGGCTGTGGAACACGGGGTCAGCCCGTGACGGCGAGCTGGGCGGCTCGGATGGCGGCCCGCATCTCGGCGACCACCAGGTCAGGCCGGCGAACGAAGTAGTCCCAGGTGAACCGGAGAACGGTCCATCCGCTGAGGATCAGGTCGTTCTGGCGGGGAATGTCGCGCTCGCGGACGTCGTGCTCGAGGTGGATCCTCCCGTCGAGCTCGATGGCGATTCGCCACTGCGGGTAGGCCACGTCGACCTCAGCGACGAACCGGCGTCCGTCGTAGACCCGGTAGTGGAGCTTGGGTGTGGGCAGGTCGTGCTCGGCCAGCAGCGCCAGGAACAGCAGCTCGAAGTCGGAGTCGGTCACCTCCGACCGGTGCATGTTCGCTGCGATCACCCTTCGAAGCCTGCGAACTCCGGGCCGCCCTCTGCGAGCGTGGACAGCGAGCGTGGCGATGAGCGATGACCAGTCGGTCGCTCGGCGCCGACGGCAGGCCTCGATCGCCCTCAGCAGGCGCATCTCATCCACGTAGCGGCCGATGTCGAGCAGCGTGCGCTCGAGGTCGGTCGTGGGCACTCCGGAGCGCTCGACGCGCCCGCAGCGGTCGAGGTCTGTGCTGGTGTGCACGATGACCGACCTACGTCTGTGCTCGAGGCCGCGCGGGATGGAGAGCTCTGCGCCTGCCCTGCCGAAGCCGTCGATCTGGTGGAGCCGGGCGGCACAGAGGTGCGACGCCCTGGCTGGCTCTCCGAGGTGCAGCAGAGGAGCCAGCACCTTCGCCTGCCAGCTGACCGGTGTTCCGACAAGCCGGAACACTTCGACGTCGGCCAGGTCCCAGGTCCCCCGCCGCACCCGTTTGTCGGCTATGTCACGGGTGCCCCCTGCGTCCCGGACCTGGTCGAGCCCAACCAGCCAGTGCTGGCCAGCGAACACCGGCAGCAGCCGGTCGTCCAATGCACTCAAATCCCTCTCCTCGCGTTGCACTACGGGAGGGGGAAGCTGTGCAGAAGGTAGGTCGCCGGCCATGCCCGGGGAAGACCTGATGCAGCCCGTGTTCCCAGGCCGCCGCGACGGCGGCGGTGCAACACGGGCTGTGGGGTGGCTGACCGTTTGCGGTCGACCTTGCCAGCCGGTGTTGTCCAGCCGCTGTCTCGGCGGCTGCAGAACACAGGCTGCGGGGGTTGGCGAGCGGATCGGGCGGCCTGCGGGGGTTGCGGGTG
>JBPPMN010000355.1:0-13183 GCA_051306055.1 Acidimicrobiales bacterium | reverse complement strand
TCAGGTCAGGGTCAGGCGCATGAGCACTCGGGGGAAGCCGTCGAGGTTCGAGTCGGTGGCGGCCACCTCTGTGAAGCCGGCCTGCTCGAACAGCGAGCGCGTGCCCACGTACGCCATCGTGAGGTCGACCTTGTCGCCCCGGTTGTCGACCGGGTAGCCCTCGATGGCCGGGGCTCCCGAGGCCCGGGCGAAGTCGATCGCTCCACGCAGCAGGTGGTGCGAGATCCCCGACCCCCGGTGACCGGGTCGCACTCGGATGCACCACACCGACCACACATCGAGGTCGTCGACGTGAGGGATCTTCCGGTTGCGGGCGAAGGTGGTGTCAGCCCGGGGGGCGACCGCCGCCCACCCCACCACCTCGCCGTCGTCGTAGGCCAGAACCCCCGGCGGGCCCTGGTCGACGAGTTGCCTGACGCGCTCACCTCGAGCCGATCCGACCAGCAGGCGGTTCTCCTTCGACGGGATCCGGTAGCTGAGGCACCAGCACACGTTGGCGTCGGGACGCTTCGGTCCGACCATCGTGCACACGTCCTCGAACTCCGTCGCCGGCCGCACCTCGATCGCCACGCGGCCTGGCTACCACACCAGGAGGTGAGGTCAGTGGGCGGTGATGTAGGCGATGAAGCCGGCGACGGTGTCGATCTCGGGGTAGTCGCGCTCGGGCACCTCGATGCCGGTCTGCTCCTGCAGGGCGGTCACGAGGTTGAGGAAGTCCATGGAGTCGAGGTCGAGCGCCTCGCGGAGCGGGGCGTGCTCGTCGACGGTGTCGATCTCGATCTCCGGCGCGATGCGCCGGAGCAGCTGCTGCAGCAGGGCGCGGGGGTCGTCGTGGGTCACAGGTCCTCCGGTGCTTGGAGCAGGCGGTCGATGGCGGCGAGGAAGCGGCTGCCGTCGTGGCCGTCGCTGGCCCGGTGGTCGGCGGCCAGCGTGGCCCGGACGGTGGGTCGCGCGTCGATCTTGCCGTTGGCTGCCCACGGCCGTTCGACGATCCGGCCGAAGCCGACGATGGCCACCTGTGGCGGGTAGACGACCCCGTGCACCTCCTCGGCCCCCTGGTCGCCGAGGTTGGTGACGGTGAGGGTGGGATCCGAGAGCTCTGAGCTGCGCAGACGACCACCACGGGCCCGCTCCACCACGTCGCGCAGCGCCGCCATCAGGTCGTCGACGGCGAGGGTGTCGACGTCGTGGATGGCGGGGGCGATGAGGCCGCCCCCGCGCAGGGCCACCGCCACCCCGAGGTGGACCGAGCTCGCCGGGTGGAAGCCGTCGAACCAGTGCCCGTTGAGGGCAGGGACCTCCCGGGCGGCGCGGGCTGTGGCCTTGAGGAGCAGGGCGGCGGGGAGCAGGCGCTCGCTGAGCGGGCGGCGCTCGTTCTCGGCCGCCAGCCAGCCGATCGCCGCCGTCAGGTCGATGGTGCTGGCCAGGTAGTAGTGCGGGATCTCGCGCTTCGAGCGGGCCATCAGATCGCCGATCGCCCGCCGCATCGTGGCGGCGCGATCGGGTCGGGTCTCCGGTGACGACCCATCGGACGCCGTCGGCGGCGCGCCGAGATCAGACACCTGGACCACGCCACCGGGGCCCGTGCCCACCACCGTCGCCAGGTCGATCCCCTCGGCGGCGGCCCGCTGTCGTGCCAGAGGTGAGGCCCGGACCCGCCCAGGGACGGCGCCAGCCGAGGAGGTGGCCTTCACGGCGTCGTCGTTGGAGCGGATCCGAGCCAGGGGGGTGCCCACTGCGACCTCGTGGCCGACGGCGACCAGCAGCTCGTCGACCGTCCCGTCCTCGAACACCTCCACCTCGATGTCGGACTTGTCGGTGTCGACCACGGCCACGATGTCGCCGCGGTGCACGACGTCGCCGGGGCCGACGCGCCACTCGATGACCGTGCCGGTCTCCATGTCGGCGCCGAGCGACGGCATCCGGAAGTCGCCCACCTCAGGTGCCCACCAGCGAGCGAGCGGCCGCCACGATGGAGGACACCTGGGGCAGGGCCGCCTCCTCCAGGTGCTTGGCGAAGGGGATGGGGACCTCGGCGCTGCAGACGCGGGCCACCGGCGCGTCGAGGTCGTAGAAGGCGCCTTCGGTGATGACGGCCGATACCTCGGCGGCGAGGCTCCCCGTCCTCCACCCCTCGTCGACCACGACGGCGCGATGGGTGCGCACCACCGAGGCGAGGATCGTCTCCGTGTCGAGCGGGCGCAGCGTGCGCAGGTCGATCACCTCGGCGGAGATCCCCTGCTCCTCCAGCTCCTCCGCCGCAGTCATGGCCTTGCTGACCGTCCCGCCGTAGGCGATCAGGGTGACGTCGTCGCCGGGGCGCCGGAGGGCGGCCCGATCGAGGTCGGTCGGGCCGGCGTCGTCGGCCAGCTCGCCGGCGAGGCTGTACAGCGTCCCGTGCTCGAAGATCACGACAGGGTCGGGGTCGCACAGCGCCGTCCAGAGCATCCCTCGCGCGTCCTCGAGCGTGGCCGGAGCGACCACGCGGAGGCCGGGGACGTGGGCGTACCACCCCTCGAAGCTGTGAGAGTGCTGGGCGGCCAGCTGGCGGCCGGCGCCGGTGGTCATGCGGATCACGAGGGGCACGGCCACCTGACCGCCCGACATGTGCAGCAGGGTGGCGGCGTTGTTCACGATCTGGTCGAGGGCGAGCAGGCTGAAGTTGACCGTCATCACCTCCACGATCGGTCGTAGGCCGCCGATGGCTGCGCCGATGCCGGCCCCGACGAAGGCCGACTCCGACAGCGGGGTGTCGCGCACCCGGTCGGGGCCGAACTCCTCGAGCAGCCCGAGGCTCACCGCGAAGCACCCGCCGTACCGGCCCACGTCTTCGCCCATGAGGAACACCCGATCGTCGCGAGCCAGCGCCTCGCGCAGCGCCTCGCGCATGGCCTCCCGGTAGGTGGTCTTCACCGTCGGTCCTCGCTGTGCACGAAGCGGGTGAGGTCGTCCACCGGCTCGAGCGTGCCGGCCTCGGCGAAGGCCACGGCCCCCTCGACCTCGGCCGCCACCTGCGCCTCGAGGTCGTGGAGGTCGTCGGCGCCGAGCAGGCCACCGCTCGTGAGGTGGGTGGACAGGAGCGCGATCGGGTCTCGCTCCTTCCAGCGGTCCACCTCGGCCGCATCGCGGTACCGCTCGGGGTCGTACATCGAGTGGGCCCGGAAGCGGTAGGTGCGCAGCTCGAGGAACACCGGGCCGCCGTCGGCGCGGATCGTTGCGCAGGCGTGGTCGGCTGTGGCCGCCACCGCCCGCACGTCCATGCCGTCGACCGCCAGTGCCGGCATCCCGTAGGCGGCCGCCTTGGCGGCGAGGTCGGTCTCCGACTCGGAGCGGGCCAGGGCGGTGCCCATGGCGTAGAGGTTGTTCTCGCAGCAGAACAGCACGGGGAGCCGCCACAGCGCGGCCAGGTTCATCGATTCGTGGAACTCGCCCTCGGCCATCGCCCCTTCGCCGAAGAAGCAGGCTGTCACGCGCCGCTGGTCCAGCATCCGATCGGCCAGCGCCAGCCCCACAGCGACGGGCAGGCCACCCGCCACGATGGCGTTGCCGCCGTAGAATCGGCGGTCGGCGTCGAAGAGGTGCATCGAGCCACCGCGCCCTCCGCTGCTCCCTTCGACCTTGCCGTACATCTCCGCCATGACCTCCGTCGCCGGCAGGCCGCGAGCCAGCGCGTGTCCGTGCTCCCGGTAGGTGGCCACCACGGCGTCGTCGGGTGAGAGGGCCTGCATCACCCCGACCGCCACGGCCTCCTCACCGATGTAGAGGTGGACGAACCCTCTGATGGTGCCGGCGCTGTAGAGCTCCACGCACCGCTCCTCGAACCTCCGGATGCGGAGCATCTCGTGGAGCAGCTTCTGGTCACGGCCCGGGGGGCTGACCGGCTCGCCCACTGCTCAGCCCGCGGCCGAGCGTCGAGCGGCCTCCACCAGGAGGCGCCGCTCTGCGGTGGCCACCGCTCGGCGGGCGGCCCCGACGGCATCGGGGTTGACGGAGATCGACGTGATCCCCAGGCGCACGAGGTGCTCGGCGAACTCGGGTCGGTTCGACGGAGCCTGTCCGCACAGTGACGACGTGATGCCAGCGGTCTGGCAGGCACCGATGATGCGTTCGATGGCGTCGAGCACGGCCGCATCGGACTCGTCGAACAGCTCGGCGCAGACCTCCGAGTCGCGGTCGACCCCCAGCATCAGCTGGGTGAGGTCGTTGGACCCGATCGACACGCCGTCGATCCCCATGGCCGCGTACTCGGGGATTCGGTAGACGACCGACGGGACCTCCGCCATCACCCAGCGGTGGAGGCCGCGCTGGCCACCGAGCGGGCTGGCATCGATGGCCTTGAGGCACGCCTCCAGCTCCCAGGTGGTGCGCACGAAGGGGATCATCAGGTGGAGGTTGGGGGTCTCCTCCCGCACGCGGGCCAGCAGCTCGAGCTCGAGGGCGAACAGGTCGGGCTCGCGCACGTAGCGGTAGCAGCCCCGGTAGCCGATCATGGGGTTGTCCTCGAGCGGCTCGAACCGCTCGCCGCCCTCGAGGCCGCGGAACTCGTTCGTGCGGAAGTCGATGGTCCGGTACACGACCGGGCGGGGGGCGAAGGCCCGGGTGATGCGCAGCAGCGACGCCGACATCGACGACAGGAACTCGTCGCGGCCTCCCCGAGCCAGCAGCTCGCGCGGGTGCATCCCGGCGAGGGCGTCGGTCACCATGAACTCCGCCCGCAGCAGGCCGACGCCGTCGACGGGCTGCGCGGCGACCTCCTCCGCGTGGTCGGCCATGGCCAGGTTCACGAGGATGCGGGTGGCCAGCGGCTCCGCCGCCTCGACGGCGCGGGTCGGTGCGGCGGGGGTCGTCACCGGCGTCGCCGCCACCTCCCCCTGGAACACGGCCCCGTGGGTGCCGTCGATCGTGACCAGCTGTCCGTCGCGCAGCATGGTCGTGGCCGTCCTGGCCCCCACCACGCACGGCACGCCGAGCTCGCGCGCCACGATGGCGGCGTGGCAGGTCATGCCGCCCCCGTCGGTGACCACGGCCGCCGCCCGCCGGATGGTGGGCACCCAGTCGGGGTTGGTCATCGGGGCGACCAGTACCTCGCCGGCCAACAGACGGGCTCCATCCTTCGGCGACGTGAGCACGCGGACGTTGCCGGTCGCGCTGCCGGGTGAGGCGGCCAGCCCCCGAAGCAGGGGTTCGAGGTCGGCGGCCATCGCCGGCCGGGCCTGGGCGGGGTGGCTCTCGAGCGTGGTGATCGGTCGGGACTGCACCAGGTAGGTGGTCCCGTCGGCCATGGCCCACTCGATGTCCTGTGGCTTCCCGTAGTGGTCCTCGACCTGTTGGGCCAGGCGGGCCAGGGCGATCGTCTCCTCGTCCGTCAGCACCCGGGCATCGGCGTCAGCGTCGTCGAGCTCGCTGCGCACGACGGTGCCTCCTGGGCCGCCGGCCAGGCGATGGGTCTGGTGCCCGACGCGCACCGACCGCATCGTCGGCCCGTCCTTGGCCAGCACGTAGGTGTCGGGCTCGACCTGGCCGGACACGACGACCTCGCCCAGCCCCAGAGCGGCCTCCACCACGATGCGGTCGAGCTCACCGGTGGAGGGGTCGGCACAGAACATCACGCCCGCCCGCTCCGATTCGATCATGCGCTGGACGACGACGGCGATGGCCGGTTCCTCGGTCAGCCCCTGGCTGGCGCGGTAGCTGATCACGCGCTCGCCGAACAACGAGGCCCAGCAGTCCACGAGGCGCTCCAGCACGGCGTCGATGCCGACGACGTTGGCGAAGGTCTCGTGCATCCCCGCGAACGAGGTGTCGGCGGTGTCCTCGGCGGTGGCCGACGACCGCACGGCGACCGCCGCGTCGGGGCCGAGGCGCTCGTAGGCCGCGGTCACCTCCGCCGCGAGCGCGCTCGGCACCCCGGCCTTGGTGACGAGCCTGCGCAGCCGGTCGGCGGCCTCGCTCAGCGCGGCCGGGTCCTCGGCGTGCTCGCGGGCCTCGTCGAACAGGGAGCGGAGCTCCTCTCGCACCCCGCCGGCGTCCATGGCCGCGCGGTAGCCGTCGGCGGTGACCACGAAGCCCGGCGGGACGGGCAGACCCGCCGCCGCCAGCTCGCCGAGGTTGGCTCCCTTGCCACCGACGGTGGCGGTGTCGCCCTTGCCGAGCTCCTCGAACCATGCGATGGAGCCGCTCATCACGCCTCAGCTCCGCCCCCCGGGGCTGGCTCGGCGAACTCGAGGAACGCCGCCCAGGCCCGTGGTGCGTAGACGCTGGCCGTGCCACCGTCCATCAGGAGGGCCACACCGAGCACCTCGGCGATCTCCTCTGCGGTCGCCCCGGCCCGGGCGGCTCCCTGGGCGTGGTAGGCGATGCACCCGTCGCAGCGCTTCACGACCGAGATGGCCAGGGCCACCGCCTCCTTCAGGCGGGTGGGCACCGCACCCTCGGCCATGGCCGCGCCATGCAGCGACTGGAACCCCGCCCAGGTCTCGGGGATGGCGTGCCGCAGCGCCCTCGTGGGTCCGCGCAGCTCGCTCAGCACCTCGTGGTAGTGGTCCATGACGACCTCCTCGCGATCAGTGTCGGACGGTCGCGAGCCCTGCGGAAGGGTCGAAGGTCCCCGAGTCGCCGGGATCGCCCCGCCGGGCAGAGGAACGTCAGCCCGGCCCGAGGTCCCAGTCCTCGCGGATCTCCGCCAGCACGACGGGGGTGAGCCGGTCGGCCCCTGCGGCCGTGAGGTGGATGCCATCGTCGCGCCGCACGAGCGCCGGTTGGCCGTCGGCGCCGTCGAGGTAGGCGCTGTAGGAGCCGCTGGCATCGGAGAACAGCGCTCGGATGTCGATGAAGCGCACGCCGGGGTGCCGAGCGGCCTCGTCGCGGTAGAGGTCGCTGATCAGCCGCATGCGATCGTCGAACCCGCCGTCGCGCATGATCGGCTGACCGATCCAGTACACGGTGCGGTCCTCCGCGGCGAGCCGGGTCATCACGTCGGCCACCCGGCGCCGGTACTCCTCGATCCAGGCGTCGGTGCCGAAGGAGGCGGGTCCGCTCGGGGTGGCGATCCCTTGGGCGTCGTTGGCGCCGAAGGTCACCACGATCGCTTCGGCGCCGTGCTCGGCGATCAGCTCGTCGAGGCGGGCCGGCCAGTCGAAGTAGTCGGGCCTGGTGAGCCCGGAGGAGTAGCGCAGCTCGTGGCGCGCATCGACCAGCCCGGTCGCCTCGGCCGCGTCGACCAGCGCCGGCCCGGGCGCCTCGGTCATGGAGTCGCCCGCGATGAGGAGGCGCAGGGGCTCGGCTGCAGTGGGCACCCGCCGGCTGGGAGCCTGCGTGGTGGCGGTCGTGCTGGGCGCCGACGATCCCGATGACGGCGGGGAGGTCGACGTCGTGGGTGGCGGGTTCGTCGCCGGTGGCGCCGTGGTCGGCGGTGCCTCGGACGGAGGACGGGTGGACGGCCGGTCGAACGTGTCCTCCAGCCAGTGGCGCGGCTCGGTCAGGCGCAGTGCTCGGCTGATCTCGACCAGGGGGTCGGTCGCCGTGACGGCGACGTCGCGCTTCCAGCCGAAGGGTTGGGTGGCCGCGGTGCGGGCCAGGGCCTCGGCATCGAGGAGGGAGGCCAGCAGCAGGATCGCTGCTGCCATGAGGACGGAGCGCCGGATCGAGTGCATCAGAAGCCCAGGTACAGGAACGGGGGGACGCCCTCGGGACCGAAGACGTCGATCAGCAGCAGGGCGGCGGCCAGCACCACCACCGTGTGGACGGTGCCGAGCGCGGTCACGCGGCGAGCGGACCAGTCCCACACCGAGCGGGGGAGCTGCTGGACGGCCAGGACCGACGCGATCACGAGCAGGAGACCTGCGGTGATGGCCGGTGACGGGCCCCCGCTCCCGAGGCGGGCGAGGACCTCCAGGGCCCGGTCGAGGGACTCGGCACGGAAGAACACCCACCCGAGGCAGATGATGTGGAACGTGATCAGATGCCGACCCCCCCGGTGGCGGGTGCCGGGGGTGGGGGCGGGTCGCCCGTGGGACCGTCGCCGTTGCCGGAGGATGCGTTCGCCGGCCATGGCCAGACCGTGCACGGCACCGAAGGCCACGAAGGTCCATGCTGCGCCGTGCCAGAGCCCGGCGAGCAGCATCACGATCAACAGGTTGCGGGCGGTGGCCAGGGTGCTGGACGAGCTGTGGCGGGCCAGCGGTGTGAACAGGAAGTCGCGGAGCCAGCGCGACAGGGTCATGTGCCAGCGCGTCCAGAACTCGGTGATGCTCTGGGAGCGGTAGGGGGCGTCGAAGTTCTCGGGGAGTCGGATGCCGAGCAGCAGTGCGATCCCGATGGCCATGTCGGTGTAGCCGCTGAAGTCCAGGTAGAGCTGCGCGGCATAGCCGTAGATGCCCACCAGGACCTCCGCCCCCGAGTGCCGGGCGGGTGCCGCGAAGACGTCGTCGGCGATGGCCGAGGCCAGGTAGCTGGCGAGGACCATCTTCTTGAACAGCCCCCGGGCGATCAGCCCGAAGGCGAGGTTGGTGTCGAGGGTGCGCGGTGGCTGCGCTCGCAGCTGGGGGAACAGCTCACTGGAGCGGGTGATGGGCCCCGATCCGACGGTGGCGAAGAAGCTGAGCCAGGTGGCGACCTCCAGCAGGCGGCCGGGCTCGGTCACCTGTCGGCGCACCTCGATGAGGTGGCTGATGGCCTGGAAGGTGATGAACGAGATCCCGAGGGGGAGCACCACCTGCACGAGCGGCGGGCTGACGACGATCCCGAGGCGGTCGAGGGCTGAGGTCAGGCTCGAGGCGAAGAACCCGTAGTACTTGAACCACCCCAGGATCGAGAGGTGCGCCGCCACGCTCACCCAGAGCGCGGCCCGCTGCCATCCCGGTCGCCCGACGGTCCGGCCGATGGCCTGCGCGCCGAGGTGGTTGATGGCGATGACGGCGGCGAGCAGGAGCAGGTAGCGCTCGTCCCAGTAGGCGTAGAAGGCCCAGCTGGCCGCGAGCAGGGCCAGCTGTCGGGCGACCGGCCACCGCGCCACCGCCCAGACCGCCGGCCACACCACCATGAAGAAGACAGCGAAGGTGACGGTGGGGAACAGCACGTCGCCTCGCTGCCCTGCCTAGGGGCTGGCCGAGGCGATCTCGCCGCTCGACGTCCTGACGCACGGTGTTGGCATGCTGCGATCGTGCGCGCCTCGACCTGGTGCGGGGCAGAGGCGAAGGTCCCGAGGGATGCCTCCGGTCCTCGCTGCGGTGGTCGACTCCGCGCTCCGGTCACGCCGTGGCAGGGAGCCGCCGCAGGCTGGAACCCGATCGGATAGAACCGGAGCGGTCACATACGTCTCGGCGTCTGGCGTCGTACCCCAAGTGACCTCCACCCCAAGGAAGGCATCTATGGAAGCACGAGCAGACGACCAGATGAGCGGTGCACGCAGCACCGACACCCACGATCAAGGCCACCACAGCCGGCGGCCCAGGGGGCGCGGCCTGGTGGCGGCGGCTGCCGTCGCACTGACTGCGGCGGTTGCGGTGGCGGGTTGCTCCGACGACGACGACACCAGCTCGGCCACGACCGACGTCACCGAAGGCGCCACCGACGGCGGGGCATCGGCTGCCGAACAGGTCGCCGTCGACATCGTCGACATCGAGCAGGCGTTCCAGCCGGGAACGGTCACCGTGACGGCCGGCGGCGAGGTCACCTGGGCCAACGCCGACGACATGGCGCACACGGCCACTGCCGAAGATGGCACCTGGGACTCCGGCAGCCTCGAGCCCGGCGACGACTTCGTGTTCACCCTCGACGAGCCGGGGACCTACTCGTACATCTGCTCCTTCCACCCGACCATGCAGGGTGAGCTCATCGTGGAGTGATCGAGCTGCGGTCAGCCTCGCCGGCGGGGCGGCGGGCCGGAGCGCTCCTCGCGGGCGACGCCGGCGGCATCGAGCCGGGCCGTGGTCGCCGCCGTCACCTCGTCGACCCGGGCATCGGGCCGAGGGCCGGTGCGGTTGTCGGCCCATGCCGCCAGGTCGTCGCCCAGGCGGTCGACCTCGGCCGTCGCCCGCAGGAGCTCCACGAGCCGACGGGCCCCCTCGTCGGCGGGGGCTTCGTCGGCGGCCATGGCCCGCCACACCGCTGGGCCGTCGGTGCGCAGCGACCGCTCGAAGGGGTGCAGCGCGTCCTCGATGCGGCGGACCACCTCGAGGAGATCGCTGACCCGCTGCGGCTCGCCCTGCGCGTAGCGCACCAGCGCGGAGCGCAGGCTCCAGTCGCCGGTGCGCCCCCGCTCGGAGAAGGCCAGCAGCCGGGCCAGCTCGGGAGGCTCGGGATCCGCCGGCATGCGCCGATCCTACGGCCGGGCCGAGCGCCACGATCGCCGAGGCCGCAGGCGCTCCCGACGCGAGGGAGCTCGGCTGAGCCGGGGGCGGTGCCCGTGGGCGAAGAGGACCGAGCAGGGCGGTCGCTGCGGGTGTTCCGCCTGGTGCCGTCGGCTGAGGCCAAGGAGGACATGTCGCCACCTGCTCGCGAGCAGTGTTGACGCGGCGTCACTTCGGTGTGATCGCGTCCGCGCCGACGACTCCTGGCCCCCGCGCAGGCCCACGTGGGCACGAGCTCCGTGACATCCACCGTCGCATGGCTCCTCGTCCCCTGGGGTCGGCCAGGTGTGGCCGCCGGTGCGAGGATGGCGCGAACGCCGCGGTCGGACCTGCGGCCACTGGTCGACGACGGGAGCGAAGATGGTGGATCGGTGCTGGATGCGACGGTCGAGCCCGTGGCGGCATGGCCCGTACCAGGCCTGGGTGCGACCCCTGGCCTGCGTCGGCCTGCTGGCGGTGGTGGCCGCCGCCTGCGCCGGCGCCGACGAGGATGCCGCCGAGCCGACGACGACCACCACCAGCACCTCGGCCACCACCAGCGCGTCGGCCACCGAGGCGGAGCCTCGCCCCTCGGCGGGGTGCGGCTCGGCGGCGCTGGCCGCCGGTGCGGTGGTGGAGGAGGAGCGCACCCTCACCGTCGAGGGCGCCGACCGTCGCTACCTCCTGACCGTGCCCTCGGAGCACGACGGCTCCGAGCCGTTGCCGGTGGTGCTCGACTTCCACGGGCTGCTGGAAGGCGCAGAGGTCCACGCGCGCATGTCCCAGTACTCGAGCGTGGCCGAGGAGGACGGGTTCGTCGCCGTGTTCCCGCACGGCACGGGCGACCCCCTGGGCTGGAGGACGAGCCTCGATCCCGCCACCAACGGTGACCTGGCCTACTTCGACGCCGTCCTGGAGCAGGTGGCCTCCCAGCTCTGCATCGACGAGGCGCGGGTCTACGCCACCGGGCTCTCCAACGGGGCCATGTTCACCTCCGCGCTGCTGTGCCAGCGGGCCGACGTGCTGGCCGCCGCAGCACCCGTCGCCGGGATCACGGATCCCGATGGCTGCGCGCCGAGCCGGCCGGTGCCGATCGTGTCCTTCCACGGCACCGCGGATCCGATCCTGCTGTTCAACGGGGGTGTCGACGTGTCGGCCATCCCCGGGGTGGGGGAGCCCGACACCGGCCCGACCACCACGGCGGCCCCCGTGGATCTCGACGGCGAGGGGTACCCGGCCAACGTGGCCGCCTTCGCCGCCCGCAACGGCTGCGAGCCCGAGCCCGTCGACACCGAGCTCACCGACGAGGTGGTCCACCGTGTCTACGACTGCCCCCCGGGCGCCGACGTGGAGCTCTACATCGTGATCGACGGCGGGCACTCCTGGCCGTCGAGCGAGTTCAGCCGGTCGATCGGCGACATCGTGGGGCCGACGACCTTCGACATCGATGCCACCCGCGACGCCTGGGAGTTCATGCGCCGGTTCACGAGCCCCGGCGGCTGAGCCGATCGGGCCAGGTCCGGCCTCAGGCCTGGTCGAACACCTCGGTGAGGCCGGTGACGAGCCAGCAATGCTCGTCGGGCACCGGGCACGGGAAGGGCCCGCGGACGCTCAGCGCCTCCAGGAGCTCGACAGCCGCACCCCCGAGGCGCAGGGCGTCCTCCGGTGCATCGCCGGAGCGCACCAGCAACGAGGCGCCGACCTCGACCACGACGCGCACGCTGGGGTCGACGGTGTCGATGCTGATGGCACCCTGGCGGGTGGTCCCCCGGGTGATCCCGAAGGCGGGACCGAGCGCCGCGGCGTACCCGAGGATGGCGGCAATCTCATCGGCATCCTCGATGGGCGTGAGCCCCAGCGGGAGCGCGATGTCGCGCTCGTGGACCCAGCAGTCCCACAGCGCGTGCAGGACCACCGCCCGCAGCGGCACGTGACCCGGCGGGGCCTCGCCGATCGTGTCCCAGCCCTCGGCGTCGAGCCCGGTGACGGCCTCAGCCAGGGCGTCGTTGGTGGCGACGAGCTGGTCGAGCACCTCGGCGGAGCTCTGGGCGCGCACCGCCTCCACGAGGTCCATCGGTGAGCTCACCGGATCGAACGTGCTCAGGAATCGGGTGGGCTGCCCGGCCAGGGCGGAGCCGAGCGAGAAGGCCCAGAACTGGTTGGTGCTCACGAGGTGGGCCGCCACGTCCTGCACCGACCACCCGTCGCATCGGCTGGCCACCGCCCACTGCGCTTCGTCGAGCTCGCCCAGCAGGGCGGTCAGGCGGCGGCGCTGGCCCGTCATCACCCCAGCAGGGTCGCCCAGGGGCAGCTCGAACCGGAGGAACGATGGGTCGTCGTAGCGGGGCGTCAGCTGCATGGCCGGACGGTAGCGGTCGCTGCTCGTCGGCCGCCGCCCGGTCGACCGTCAGCGGGCGGAGAGCCCTCGTTCCGACCCTCGTGGGTGCAACACCTCAGGCTGGGGACGGCCGAGGGTGGGCAAGGAGCCGTGCGCGGGGGCGTCGCGAATGGCCTCCACCCAGTGCTGGGTGGCTCGCTGGGCAGCGCGGCGCTGGCGGTCGCGGCGCACCTCGACGACGAGGGCGACGGTGATCAGCAGCAGGACGATCTGGAGCAGGACGATCACGGCTCTCCCAATGGCACGGTGGTTGCCCTGGGTGTCGGCGGCCGCCGTGACCGCCTACAGCCCGTGGTGCCGTCTTGATGATCTGTTGATGCGGGGCGGCTCGATGCGGGGGTCGCTACTGCGACACGTTCACCGGAGCGGCCTCCCGGATCTCACCGAGGCGGGCGCGCGCCGCCTGGGCCAGGGCGGGATCAGGCGGGGCCAGGCCGAACCCGGAGTACATCACCCG
>JBPPMN010000272.1:0-4086 GCA_051306055.1 Acidimicrobiales bacterium | reverse complement strand
GTGCGCCTCGGTGAGGTGGTGCCGGGCATCGCCCCCAACCTGCGCAACGCCCAGACCCTCGCCGATGTCGGCGGCGACCTGTCGTCCACCGCGGTGGCGGTGGCCGAGCGGGCCGGGGCCGACGACCTCCTCGTGGTGGACGGGCGCTTCCCGGTGGAGGCGGCCCGCCAGGTGAGCTCCGAGCTCGCCCCGGCTCTGGAGACCCTGCGCCGGTCGAGCGAGCGACTGGCCGAGGCCGACTCGCCACTGCTCCTGGCCGAGGTGCGCAACGGGGCGGAGGAGGTGGCCGAGCGCATCGAGGAGGCCACCGACAGCATCGAGGTTGCGGCCGAGGCCACCCGCCTGGCCCCGGCCCTGCTCGGTGCGGACGGCGACCGGCGCTGGATGGTGGCCGTCCTCACCCCCTCCGAGCAGCGCGGGGCCGGCGGCTTCGCCGGGGACTACGCCGAGCTGCGCACCTCCAATGGCGAGATCGAGCTGGTCCGCAGCCTCCCCGCCAGCGAGCTCAACCGCCTCACCGATCCCGTGGCCCAGCTGGCCGCCCTGCCCCCGATCTACCGCAACGCCTACGGCGGCTTCCGGGTGGGTCGCTTCTGGCAGAACCTCAGCGCCACCCCCGACATCCCCACCTTCGGCCAGGGCATCGCCTCGGCCTTCCCGCTCACCGAGGGCGGCGGACCGGTCGACGGCGTGATCGTGCTCGACCCCTACGCCATCGCCGCCCTCCTCGAGCTCACCGGCCCGGTCACCGTCGCCCCCTGGCCCGAGCCCCTCACCGCCGAAAACGCCGCCCGGGTGCTGCTCTTCGAGCACTACGACCGCCTCAGCCTCGAGGAGATCGACACCTTCCAGAGCAACGTGATCGACGCCGTCGTCGATGCCCTCACCTCCGGCTCGCTCCCTCCCGTCTCCCAGATCGCTGCGGTGCTCGGCCCCCAGGTGACCGGCGGCCACCTGCGCCTGTGGAGCCCCGAACCGGAGCCACAGGCCCTGTTCGAGCGCATCGGCGCCGACGGCACCTTGGGCGCCCGCCCCGACGGTGCCGACTTCGTGCAGCTGGTCACCCAGAACGCGGGCGAGAACAAGATCGACTGGTTCATGCGGCGCTCGCTCACCTACGAGGCCACCTACGACCCCGGGACCGGCGCGCTGAGCGCCACCGCCACCGTCACCATCACGAACCAGGCCCCGGCCACCGGGGTGAGCGACTACATCATCGGCGAGGCCACCGGCCCCACCGCCCCCGGGGAGAACGAGCTCGAGGTGGTGGTGTACTCGCCGCACCGCCCCACGGGCGTCACCGACGCCACCGGCACCCCGCTGCCGGTGAACATCAGCCGCGAGCAGGGCCTCTACTCGGTGTCGGTCTTCCTGGAGATCCCCGCCGGCCAGGAGACGACGGTGGTGGCTGCCTTCGAGGGCACCCTCCCGCCCGGCGAGCGGTACCGGCTGCTGGTGGGGCGCCAACCCGCCGTGGTGCCCGACCGTGTGGTGGCCTCCGTGGACGCGCCGCCGGGTTGGACCGGTCCGCCGCAGCAGGCCCGGACGCTGGCGTCGGAGGACGACGGCGCCAGCACGCTGGGCGTCCGGTTCGTGCGATAGGGCTGGTCTCTCAGGCCCTGTGTGGCACAATCGAGCGAACCACGTGATCGCGGGCGACTCACACGAGGACGGGAACAGCACATGCTTCGCAAGGTCTTGGCGCTCTCGGCGCTTCTTCTCGGTGTGTTGGCGGTGGCGGGACCGCTGGCCCCTGCGTCTGCCGGCGGCGGCGCTTCGGACTACGCCAACTGCGTGGTCACCGTGAACCCGTCCACCTTCGCTCCTGGCGACGCCGTCACCGTGAACGGCACCGGCTTCCAGCCCGACTTCGAGACGACCCTCGAGCTCAGCAACGGCGACTCCTGGACGCTCGGCACGGTCACCACCGACTCCAGCGGCGAGTTCGAGAGCGTGGTCACCATCCCGGCCGACGCCACCGAGGGCGACGCCATCATCTCCGCGGTGTGCGACGCGCAGGGCAACATCCAGACCACCGACGTCACCGTCTCCTCCGGCGCCCAGGTCCCGCCGCCCGGCGATGGCGGCACCGACGGCCCGCTGCCCACCACCGGCTCCGATCCCGAGCCCCTGCTCGTGATGGCCGCCGTGGCGCTGCTGGCCGGCACCGCCTTCGTGCTGGTGTCCAAGCGCCGCCGCACGACCACCTCGGTCTGACCCACCCCCCGGGCGTGCGCTACGCCCGCAACCCCGAGGTGCTCTGGCGCCTGGTCGGTGAGCGCATCGCGCTCCGGCACGCCGCGGACCGCTCCGACTCCGGCGCCGCCGAGGCTGCCGGCGCGGCGGCGCTGCTGTGGCTCTGCCTCGACGAGCCGGCCACGGCCGACGAGCTCAAGGCCGACCTGGCCGCCGCCCTGCCCGACCTCGACGCACCGCTCGACGACGCGCTGGCGCTGCTGCTGGAGCGCGACCTGATCGCACCCCTCGAGCCGTGACCGGAGACGGCGACCAGCGGGAGCGGGCCCGGGCCGTGGTGACCGGGTGGGGGTTGCGCCACGAACCGCTGGCCCCGGTCGTCCTCGACGACCCGGCGGCCGGCGCCCTGCTGCCCTGGGCCCGCAACGAGCGCCTCGACGGTGCCCTGGTGGCGGCCGTCGCCGCCGGCGCCATCGCCCTCCCCGACGCCGCCGCCGACCAGGCCCGCGCCCAGCACCTCGAGGCCCAGCACCGGGCCCTGGCCTGCGAGGCCATGGCGCTGGGAGCCGTCGACGCCCTCGAGCGGGCCGGCATCGCCCCCTGGATCCTGAAGGGACCGGCGGCCGCCCACCTCGACTACCCCGACCCGGCGCTGCGCAGCTTCGTCGACGTCGACCTCCTGGTGGCCCGCCGTCACCTGCTGGGTGCGGTACGGGCCCTCGAGGAAGACGGCTTCGTGCGCTCGGAGCCCGACTCGGCTCGCTGGTGGGAGCGCCGCTTCGCCCGCACCATCGTGCTGCGCTCCCCGGAGGGCATCGAGCTCGACCTCCACGCCGCCATCGCCGAGACCTACTTCGGCGTGCGCCTCGACCACGGCACCCTGCTGGCCCTGGGCCACGACCCCGTCGACCTCGGCGGTCGAGAGGTGCGCGCCCTCACGGCCCCGGCCCGCCTCCTGGCCTCGGCCTACGCCGCCACGCTCTCGAGGGGTCCGCAGCTGCGCCTGCTGCGCGACGTCGGGCACCTCCTCGCCGTCACGGAGGTCGACTGGGAGGCGGCCGTCGCCCTGGCCCGTCCCGCCGACGGCGAGGCCGTGCTGGCAGCTGCCATCGAGCGGGCCGCCGCGGAGACGGGCCTCGACCCGCAGCACCCGGCGGTGACCTGGGCCCGCGCTGTGGTGCCCCCGCCGCACGTGGCCGAGGCGCTGGCCCTGGTGGAGACCGTGCCCTCCACCGGGTGGACGGCGGCCGCCCGCAGCATCCTCCCCGCCCTCGGGCCGGTCGACCGGGCCCTGTTCCTCACCGGCGTCACCGCCCACGCCCTGCGCCACCGGGGTCAGCGCAACCGCAGCCTCGTCCAGCAGCTGCGCCGGGGCTCGAGGCTGCTGGGCCGCACCCCGTGAGCACCCCGGACGACACCCCGCGGCGGGTGCTGCTGGTGGTGAAGGGCCTCGACATCGGCGGCATCGAGCGCATCGTGGTCGACCTGGCCACCGGGCTCACCGCGGCCGGCGAGCACGTCGAGGTGGCCGTGGTGAACGGCGCCCGGGACGGCCTCACCTTCCTCCTGCACGAGGCCGGGGTGACGGTGCACGCCCTCGGGGGCAGCGACCGGATCGGGTGGCGGGCCGCGCGCCGCCTGGCCGCCCTGGTGGCCGATGAGCGCTTCGACGCGGTGCACGTGCACGGCCCCCTGCCTGCGCTGGTGGCCCGCCTGGCCAGCGGCCGGCGACCGTTGGTCACCACCTCCCACACCCCGTGGCGCACCCTGCACCCGGCCGTCCGGGTCGCCTGGTGGCTGACCGCCGGGAGCGACCGGGCCAGGCGGCGTGGGAGGGACTCGGCCACGGCGGCCGACACCGCCACCGAGGCCCGGTCGCTCCCGGCGGTC
>JBPPMN010000250.1:0-3613 GCA_051306055.1 Acidimicrobiales bacterium | reverse complement strand
AGACAGCAGCAGGCGGCCGAGCCGAGGTCGGGCCTCCACCCGGCCGCCGTGGCCGCCCGGGCCGGCCGTTGGGTGGGGCGGCACAGGGAGCGGGCCCGTCGGGATGGGCAGCTGCCCGAAGCCCTCGAGCGGCTCGCGGCCAGCCTTCGAGCGGGCCAGGCACCGGGTGCTGCCCTCGCGGGCCTGGCTGCGGAGACCGCCGACCCGCTCGGCCGCGACCTCCGCGCGGTGGCCCGCCGCCTGCAGGGCGGGATGGGCGTCGAGATGGCGCTCGAGGGCTGGCGACGAGACGTCGGAGCCTCCGACGACGTGCGCCTCGTGGTGGCCGTGCTCACCCTCGGCGCCGGCGCGGGCGGCGAGATCGCCCGTGCGGTCGACGGCGTGGCCGCCACGCTGCGCGAGCGGCGCGAGCTGGCCGCCGAGGTGCAGGGGCTGGCCACGCAGGCCCGAGCGTCGGCGGCGGTGCTGGCCACGGCACCGCTCGGCTTCACCGCCCTGGTGGCCACCATCGAGCCGGCGGTGGTGTCGTTCCTCTGCACCAACCCCGTCGGTGTGGCCTGCCTCGCCCTCGGTGGCGGCCTCCTCGGCGTGGGCGCAGCCTGGATGGGCCGCATCGTGCGGAGCCCGCTGTGAAGGCCGTCCTCCTCGGCGCCGGCGCCGGTCTGGCCACCTTCGCCGCCCTGCGCGGCATGGGCGCAAGGCCCCTCACCCGTCTGCCCACCGCCCCACCACGCCGCCGCATGCCCCGGCGGTCGGCGTCCGCCCCGCAGTGGCGGCGCCTGGCCGGCCTGGCCGTGGCCCTCGGCGTGCTGGCACCGCCCCTCGTCGTCGCACCACCCCTCGCCGCCCTCGGCCTTCGGCACCTGCGGCGACACCGGGCTGCCCGCGACCACCAGCGGGCCACCCGCGCCGCACTGCCCGAGGCCGTCGACCTCCTCCTGCTCGCACTGGGCGCCGGCCTGTCGCTGCCGCTGGCCCACCCACAGGTGGCCCGCCACTGCTCGGCCCCGGTCGGCCCTGCCCTGCAGGTGGCGGCCGACAGCACGGCGCAGGGGGTGGCCCGAGCCGATGCCCTCGTGACCTCCCTGGCGCCTCTGGGCGACCGGGCCCTCGCTCTGGCCCACGTGCTGGTCGACCACCTGCGCTACGGCGTCCCGCTCACTCCCGGGCTGGAGCGGCTCCAGCTCGAGCTCCGTCTCGACCGCCGTCGCCATGCCGAGCAGCAGGCTCGCCGGGTGCCCGTGCGCCTGCTGGGCCCCCTGGTGGTCTGCATCCTCCCGGCCTTCGCCGTCCTCACCGTCGTCCCCCTGCTCGCAGCGTCGCTCCGGTCGCTGCCCACCTGACCCGCCGCACCGCGGCACCAACGACCCATCGGAGGTCAACCCATGCTCCGGACCCTCGTGTCCCTCCAGACCCTCGCCCTCGCCCTCCACACCCGCACCCGCCGCCGGCTGGCCGGCGACCGTGGTCAATCGACGGCCGAGTACGCCCTCGTGCTGCTCGGGGCGGCCGGTGTGGCCCTGCTGCTCGTCGCCTGGGCCACCAAGACCGACCGCGTCACCCGGCTCCTCAACTCCGTGATCGATCAGGTCCTCTCGCAGGTCTCCTGACCGGTGCCCCGCCGCCGCCAGGAGCGGGGTCAGGCCTCCGTGGAGCTGGCCCTGCTCCTGCCCGTCGTCGTGCTCCTGCTCCTTGCGGTCCTGCAGGTGGGCCTCCTGGCGCGCGACGCCGTGCTGGTCACCCACGCAGCGAGGGAGGCCGCTCGGGCCGCCGCTGTGGACCCCACCTCGGCGGCGGCTCGCCGGGCCGCCGCCGAGGCCGGAGGCCTCGATCCCGATCGCCTGCACGTGGAGCTCGCGGTCCACGACCGCCAGGTCACCGTCGCCGTCACCTACCGGGCCCCCACCGAGGTCCCGCTGGTCGGGCGCCTGCTCGCCGACCGCACCATCGAGGTGTCGGCGTCGATGCGCAACGAGGCGCTGCCCTGACCTCCTGCTCAAGCCGCTCGCCCCGGTTGCCGAAACCCCACGGAGCGTCGATATCGGCGCAAAGCAGAAGAACCAGCACAAGATTGAGCTGATACTCCCGCTTCGTGGGAGGATCCCCTGGTCGGGGCGGCGAACCGAGTTGTCGGCGAAACCCACAGGGGTGCACTCTCGCCGGCCTTCCGGGTCGTACCCTTTCGATCCAGCCCACACGTTGCAACCAAGTCGGGGACCGAGCGGCCCCCTGGAGGACCACATGTTCAAGCGATCCATGGCCATCCTGGCCGTCGGGGCCGTCACCGCCCTCTTCGTCGTCCCCCCGGCCGCAGCCCAGGACGCTGAGTTCGAGTCCTACGGTGCCGGCGCCTCGGCTGCCGCGCTGTTCATCAGCCTGGCCGAGCAGGAGCTCACCTTCTCGGGCACCAGCGCGGCGGTCAGCTCCGAGCCGCTGGCCGCGGCCGACGGCCAGGCCGTCACCACGCCGCTGTTCTCCACCCCCGGCGCGCCCGTCGAGTCCAGCGGCGCTGTCGTGACGGGCCAGGACTGCATCCTCTCCGAAGACCTGCCGGCTCCGATCAACCTCGCCGGCCTCGACATCTCCTGCGTGAACACCAGCGCCGGCGTCGTCGACGGCTCGCCCGAGGCGAGCTCCGCCTCCGACGAGATCGTGCTCGAGGTGCTCGACTCCGAGCTGGTCGACCAGCTGGCCGCCGACGTGCTGACCCCCCTGCTCGAGCAGCTGCTGGCCGGGCTCGACCCCCTGCTCGACGCCCTCCTGCTCGACGAGACCGTCGCCGGCGTCGTCGACCTGGTGCTGGCCGACCTCCAGAACTCCGGCACCGTCGACACCATCGAGGTGGCCCCCACCTCGAGCCTGGCCACCGAGGTGTCGTCGCTGGCCACGTCCCAGGGCGTCACGGTCGAGCTGTTCCCCGACCTGCTGCCCGGCATCGGCCCGCTGGCCACCGTGGTGGTGGGCGATGCGTTCGCCAGCGCGGTGGCCGATCCGGCCACCGGCGAGGTCACCCTCGACGGTCAGGCCGCCTTCCTCAGCGTCGACCTCACCGGCCTCGAGGTCGTGCTCACCGCCCTCATCGGTCAGGTCGACGAGGCGCTCCTCGCCCAGCTCCCGCCGGAGCTCGGCGAGATCCTCGGCCCCATCTTCGACCAGGTGCTCGCCCTCCTCACCGGCCTCGACACGCAGGTCGAGGACCTGGTCAACGTCACCGTCGACCAGCTGGCCTGCCCCGACAGCCCGCTGGCCGCCCTCCTGTGCTTCAGCGCTGGCGGGGTCAACGAGCTCGACGCTGCCGGCCTCGAGGGCTACGGCTTCACCTATGGCGACGGCACCCGCGGCATCGAGGCCGAGATCCTCGGCCTCAGCGTGCTCGACGGCGTGCTGCAGCTCGGCGTGGGCCAAGCGGCCGCCGGGGCCAACGCAGTGCTGGCCCAGGAGATCCCCCGCCAGGAGCCGCCGCCCGCTGAGCCCCAGGCTCCGCTGCCCCGCACCGGCATCGACTCCGGCACCCCCGTGGCCCTGGCGCTGTTCGCCGCCGCCGCCGCTGGGCTGGCCGTGGTCCGCCGCACCCGCACCACCGTCTGAGATCGGCCGATCGGGGGTCCTGAGC
>JBPPMN010000244.1:0-9735 GCA_051306055.1 Acidimicrobiales bacterium | reverse complement strand
CGGGTGCGGTCCAGAGCACCGTGTCCGAGCCGGTGAGGTCGAGGTCGAGCTCGCCGGTGGCCAGGTACACGAAGGTCTGGTGCAGCTCCAGGCGGCTGCCGGCCACGAGGTCGCCGGAGCGCAGCACGACGACGCTCGGCGCCGAAGGGGCGACGCAGGCGCCGGAGGTGAGGGTGTCGTGCGGGTTGGCGTCGGGGCAGTTCACCCGCAGCCCGCCGCTGCCGGTGGCCTCGATCGGGCCCTGGCTCACGATGTTGCCGCCCTGGAACGTGAGGCTGCCGCTCGACGACAGGCCACCCGTGCCGCAGTCGATGTACCAGTCCCCCGCCGGCACCGCGGTGGTGCCGCTGAGGTTGCAGCTGCGGCCGCTGGCCTTCCACCCCGTGAACCCCTCGGGTCGGCCGCCGGTGCCCCAGGTGGCCTCGAGCTCGGTGATGTGGGCTGGACCGGTGCCCGGGCACCCGGCGGAGGGATCGCAGTCGTAGCGCCAGTCCATGCCCGTGCGCCCCACCGGGGCCGAGGCGGCAGTGGGGACGGGGTCCACGGCGGTGGGGCTGTAGGCGGCGTCGAGGCGCGTACCCGCAAGGGCCCACATGGCGATGGCGCCGGCCCGCACGGTCGGACTGCCGTCGAGGCGGTAGATGACCTTCTTCGGGTTGCTGCACCCGCTCCCGTCGGAGTCGACGGCGATGTAGCCGGGTCGACCGTCGGACATCTCCACCTGGAGCGTCCCTGTCCCGCCCACCCGAAGGGCTTCGCAAGCCGACGGCTCGAGCAGGATGAGGGGTGCGTCCACGTTGCCGCGCCCCCGCACCAGTCGACCCACCGCCGACACGTCGAGCTCGACCTGTCCGGCCGCCCACAGGTTGGCCCGGTCCTGCTCCACCCGCACGCCGAAGCGGTCGCACGGCGGACCGTCGAGCGCGCCCGGATCCTGACCGGCGAGGAGGTCGTGGCCATCCGGTACCGGGTGGGTGAAGGTGATCCGGTGCTCTCCGCTGGTGACGACCACCTCGCGAGCGGTGGTCGGCGAGCAGACGGCGTCGAACGTCTCGCACGACGGCTCGGACACGGTGGCGCCGGCGGGCAGGTTCCCGCTCACCAGGCTCCAAGCGGCCTCGCAGGCTGACGAAGCGTCGGCACCGCCGTCGCCGAGATCTCCCACCGCCGCCAGTGCGGCCGCGTCAGCGGCGATCTGGTCGACCTCGCGGTCGCGCCGGGCGCCGCCGAGGTCGAGCACGAGGGCGACCATCACGAGGATGGCGCCCATCACCGCAGCCACCAGCACCACGACGACCCCACGGTCGTCGCGAGCGCTCCGGAGGCGGCGGTCAGAGGCCAACGTGGGCCTCGTAGGCGTAGACGACCTGCTGGCGCAGGTCGAGGGTCTGGCGGTAGAAGCCGGTGTCGAGCACACCGGTGCGGGCGGCCACCACCTGCACCCGGCGCTTCGAGTCGGGCTGGTCGTCGGCGAAGCACGGCAGAGCCGCCGACGTGCGGGTGCCGGTGGGCCCCAACGTCCGGCTGAGCGTGCTCAGCGGGGTGACCCCGTCGGGGTGCACATAGGCCACGCACACCGTGCGCCCGTCACCGGGGGCCAGCTCTCCGGTGCTCGCCTGCACCGCCGCGTCGGCGATGCCGTCGAGCCAGGCCTCGATGGAGGCGGTGGTGGGCGCCGTCGGGAGCGGGAGGGTGGAGGCCTGACGGGCCGACACCCGCGCCGCGTGGCCCAGCGACAGGTTCTGGTTCCAGGCAGTGGCGCCGCTGACCATGCCGAGGAGGAGCACCATCAGGACGGGGAGCACCAGCGCGAACTCGACCACCACGACGCCGTCGTCGCCGCCGCCGCCGCCGAGGCGACGCTGTCGGAGGTTCCGGCGCACGGCCATCACATGCCGCTTCCGGCCATGCCCAGGGCGGCTGGGCCGATCACCACGATGAACATGGGCGGGAAGATGCAGAACACCATCGGCACCAGCATCTTCACGGGGGCCTTCTGGGCCTTCTCCTGCGCGATCTGCTTCCGGGCGATGCGCATGTCCTCGGCCTGGTCGCGCAGCACGCTGCTCACCGAGATCCCGAACTGATCGGCCTGGCGGATGGCCATCACGAAGGACTGCACGGCGGGGATCTGCACGCGCTCGGCCAGACCGCTCAGGGCATCGGCGCGCGTGGCGCCCGCGCGCATCTCGCCCAACGCCATCGCAAACTCATCGGACATCTCACCGTCGATGTTGGCCACCGTCCGTGAGACGGCTGAGGTGAACCCGAGGCCAGCCTCCATGCAGATCACCAGCAGGTCCATGATGTCGGGGAGCTGGCGCAGGATCGCCTCTTCGCGCGACTCGACCTGGCTCCGAAGCTTCCGGCTGGGGAGGACGGTGCAGCAGGCCACCGCCAAGCCTGTGCACACCAGCCGCAGCATCCCGCCCAGGCTGGCCGCCAGCGTCCAGGCGACGTAGGCCACGAAGGGTGAGGCGATGATGGTGAGCACCCGCATCGCGAGGTAGCGATCGGTATCAGCCTCCGGACGCCCGGCCCGCCGCAGCATCGAGCGGATCCCATCCACCCTGCCAGCCGGCGAGAACCGCCAGCCCAGCTTGGACAGGCCGCCCATCACGGGCGCGGCCATCCGGTCGGTGAACGGGAGCATCAGCTCCTGGTCGCGGACGTCGACCAGCTTGTAGAGGTCGTCGATCGCCCGCAGCTTGGACCGGAGGCCGATGCGGTCGACCAGCAGGAACCCCACCGTGAGCAGCAGGCCACCGAGACCGAGGGCGACCACGATCGCGAGGAGCGCACCGAGGTCGCTCTGCGCGAGCTCAGACATCGATCTTCACCATGCTGTTCATCCAGGCGTAGCCGCCGCCGATCATCACGAGGCAGACGCCGAGCATGATGCGCCCCGTGGAGGTGCTGAACAGCGGCGCCATGTAGGTCGGGTTCATCACTGCCATCACCAGCCCCAGGGCCGGCACCATGATCACCAGCATCATGGCGGAAGCCCGTCCCTCTGCGGTGAGGGCCTTCACCTCGCCTCGCATGCGCGACCGCTCCCGCATCGTGCCGGCCACCTGGTCCAGGAGCTCAGCCAGGTTGCCGCCCACCTCCGCCTGGATCTGCATGGCCAGCACCGCCCAACGGAAGTCGTCGCTGCCGACGCGCTCGGCGGCGTCGTTGAGCGTGGCCTGCAGCGTGCGGCCCAGGCGCACCTCGGCCACCACCTTGCGCAGCTCCCGGCCCATCGGGTCGGGCACCTCGCGGGAGATGGCCTCCATCGCCTGACCCACCGACCGCCCGGCTCGCAAGGAGCCCGACAGGCTGGTGAGGGCGTCGGGCAGCTGGGCCTCGAACTTCTTGCGGCGACGCTTGACCATGGACCGCAGCAGGAAGGGCCCGCCGCCCAGCACCACGAAGAACGTCCCGATGGCCATCGGGGCCGACCGGGTGAAGAGCAGCACGGCGATGGGCATGAGCACCGTGGCGGCCAGGTGGCTCAGGATCATCTCGGCCGGACGCACGGGCACGTCAGCCGCCCGCAGCTGGCGCTCCACCGAGCCCAGCGCCCCCCGCCGCTCGGCGAGGTCGGCGGTGACCTCCACCGCCCGCCGCAGCAGCGGTGACCGGTCGAGGGCGTCGTCGAGGCGGCGGGTGCGCTGGTCGCCGCGACGAGCGGCCGAGCGGTCGGACGTGGCCGCCACGGCGACGGCTGCAGTGCGCTCGGCGCCGAGCTTGAGGACCACGGCCACGACCACGCCGAGACCCACCATGACGCCCAGCAGCAGGGCGACGACGAGAGGTTCGCCGGGGAACGTCATCGCAGGTCGGCCATCCGGTCGCGCAGGTCCCGGTCGACCTCCTCGAACATCCCCGCTCCCATGTCGATGCCGGTGTCCTCGAGCTTCTCCGAGAAGCCGGGCCGCACCCCCGTGGGCTCGAGCCTCCCTTGGTGGCGGCCGTTGGCGTCGACGCCGGCGTGGAAGTCGAAGAGGAAGATGTCCTGGAGGGTGATCTTGTCGCCCTCCATCCCGTCGACCTCGGTGATGTGGGTCACCCGGCGGGTGCCGTCGCGGAGTCGGGTGAGCTGCACGATCAGGTCGACCGCCGAGGCCATCTGCTCCCTGATGGCTCGGATGGGCAGGTCGAAGCCAGCCATCAGCGTGAGGGTCTCCACGCGGCTGAGAGCGTCGCGGGGGCTGTTGGAGTGCACGGTGGTCATCGAGCCGTCGTGGCCCGTGTTCATGGCCTGGAGCATGTCGAGGGCCTCGCCGCCACGGCACTCTCCCACCACGATCCGATCGGGTCGCATGCGGAGGCTGTTGCGCACCAGGTCCCGGATGGTCACCTCACCGGCCCGCTCCACGTTCGCGGGGCGGGTCTCCATGCACAGCACGTGGCGCTGGTGCAGCTGGAGCTCCTTGGCGTCCTCCACCGTCACGATGCGCTCGCCGTTCGGGATGAACGACGACATCACGTTGAGCAGCGTGGTCTTGCCGGTGCCGGTGCCGCCGGACACGAGGATGTTGAGCCGACCTTCGATGCAGGCCCGCAGGAAGCGCACGCTGCGCTCGTCGAGGGTGCCGAAGCGCACGAGGTCGGCCGCCATGAACGGGTCGGAGGCGAACTTCCGGATGGTGAGGAAGGGGCCCTCGATGGCCAGCGGGGGGATGATGGCGTTGACGCGCGAGCCATCGGGGAGGCGGGCGTCGACCATGGGCGACGACTCGTCGATGCGGCGACCCACGTGCGACACGATCTTGTCGATGACACGGCGGACGTGCTCGCCGTCGACGAAGCCCGAGGCCACCTCGATGACCTTGCCCTCGCGCTCGACGAACACGATGTCGGGCCCGTTCACCATCACCTCGGTGACGGAGTCGTCGCTCAGCAGGTCGTCGATCGGTCCGTAGCCCACGACGTCGTTGCGGATGTCGTTGGCGAACTGCTCGTAGAGCGGGCCATCAGCGGCGATGCCGGCGTCGGCGAACGCGACCGCGATCACCTCACGCAGGCGCACCTCGAGCTCGTCGTCGCGGACGGTGTCGTCGAAGAGGAGCGGACCGAGGTCTCGCACGACGCGCCGGTGCACGTCGGCGTGCACGTCGGGCGGGAGGCTGGCGCGAGGCTCCGGCGGAGGAGGCGGCACCGTGGGCAGCATGATGTCGGCCACCGGTGCCACGTCGGCGACGGGTGCCACGCCGGTGTCCCCGGGAGCAGGGGCCAGCGGCTCGTCTTCGGCGCCGAGCTCGTGGCGAGCCGCCAGGATCCGCTGTCGGAGCTGGCTCACCGCTTCGTCCCCTCGATGGCGTCCTCGGCGGTGAGGGTGTCGGGAAGGGCGTCGAGCGCTCCGATCGGCACCTGCGTCGAGGGCTCGGTGCCGGGTCCCACGAGGGCCAGGAGCACCTCGAACTGACGGGTGAGCAACAAGAGGCGGGCGGCGTCGGCCGGCGCCACGGCCACCGTGTAGCTGCCGCCGGCGGCGACCACGGGCGCCGCCTCGCCGTCCTCGGGCAGCTCGGTGGAGATCACCGAGGCACCGATGGCCAGCACCTGGAGGTCTTGGAACACGTGGACGATGGCCGGGCCACCGGAGTCGGGCAGCCCGAGAGCGGAGGCGTTGGGCACCTGCACGAGGAGGTTCACCCGGTCGCCGGGCCGGATCAGGTCCGACACCGCGGCAGCTCCACCGGCATCGAACGACACCGCAACGGTGCCTTCGGGCAGGTCGGCGGCGAAGGTGGGCGGCCCCGGGGGGCGCTCCCGGTCGTCGGGGTCGACGAAGGTGCCCTCCACCACGATCTGGCCGGCCAGCAGGTCACCGTCGGCGACCGCCCCAGCGAGCAGGGCCGGGTCGCTCACCGCGGTGGCGGGCCGGCTGGCCTGCAGGGTCTCCGCCGCCACGATCGTGCCGGCCTCCCAGGCCTGGTCGAAGCTGGTGCCGTCGACGAGGTCGGCGGTGGCCATGAGCACGGTGGCGGGCTCCACGGCGGCGGCCGCGCGGTCCTCTGCGTCGCCCACGTAGCGGAGCAGACCGAAGCCGGATCCGAGGGCCACGACGGCGGCGACGGCGACGACGACGAGGCGGTTCACGACACCACCCGCTGGCCGTCGCCCTCGGCCCGGCCGAGGTGCTCCTCGAGGTCGTCGAGGTGCTCACGCAGGAGGAGGTCATCGACCAGGGCATGGGCGCTCACGGGTCGCAGCCCGTGCCCGCTGGTGGCCCGCAGGCCGGCCTCGAGAGCAGGGAGGCCGGCGGTCAGGCCGTCGGCCCACGGGACGAGGTCTCGCGAGGTCGGCTGGAGCGGCTCGTGCCCGCCGTTCATGGTCACCTGCCGCACCCACGCCTGGAGCGTCGAGCGCAGGCTGGTGGCCGGCCGGAACACCTCGGGGGTGTGGAAGGCGTGGGCCTGCAGCAGGCGGCACAGGCGGTCTGTGTCGAGCGCTTCGCCGAGGGTCGCCTGCAGGCGGCGCACGGCCACGAGAGCGTCGAGGGCGTCGTCGACCTCGGTGTTCGGCCCGCGATCGAGCTCGCCCAGGTTGCCCGACAGGAGGCTGGCCATGGAAGCGACGCGCCCGCGGGCAGCGCGGGCTTCGAGCACCAGGTCGGCGGCCTCGGCCAGCCGGCCGGGGGGGCGCCCCGACCGGCTGACAGCGGCGAGGTGACGACGCAGCCGCCGGCGCGACAGGAGCCGCCAGCGGGCGCGACCACCATGCAGGACGGCCACGGGCACCGACCACACCGCCTCGGTGCAGGCCTCGTAGACATCGTGCTGCAGGCGCTTGGCCGTCCGGAGGTCGGCACCGACCGACTCGAGCACGAGCTCGGCGATCCGGGCCGCGTCGGGATGGCCCCACGCCGAGGCGGCGGCAGGGGCGGTGCTGAGGTCGACCACCGCTCCCGCGATGTCGAGCAGCTGGTGCAGCGGCAGCGCGGTCAGGTCGATGTGGAGTGCCTCGCCCAGCACCTCGGCGTCGTCGGTGACCGCTTCACCCGTGGTGCGAGCGGCCGCTTCGAGCAGGTGCGCACGCTGGAGGAGCGGCCCAGGACCCCAGCGGGTGGGGTCGATGGCGGCGGGCGCTCGGCGCAGCAGGGCCTCGGCGGCGGCAGCAGGACGGCCCGTCCGGGGGGGGAGCGAGATCCACCCGGTGCCGTAGCGACTCTCCAGCATCCGCACCGCCCGCTCGTCGGCCATGGCCAGACGAGCGGCACGGCGGGCTTCGGGCGCGATCGGGATCACGGTGGCCATGGGCCGGGCGGGAGCGGGACCTCGTAGGGAGTGGGGCACGTCCTGATGGTCGGAAGCAGGACAAGTCGTCTGGAGCCGGAACGGCCAGCGTTGAGCAAGTGTTGTCCCGCTGCGCGCCCTGGCCACGCGCGAGATGATCCGGTGGGGCCATTGGGTCGGGAGGCGAGGCTGCCGATGGGACCGACATGAGGCACGCCACCATCGACCAGAGTGCGGACGCCGCCCCGACCGGCCGGCTCGCTCCACCCATGCCGCTGCCCGGTGAGCGCATGGCTCCCTGGCTCGTCGGTGCCGCCTTGGTGGCCGTGGTCAACCTGGTGGTGGCGCTGAGCGGCCACAGCGCCTTCTCGATCGAGCAGGCGGTCCTGCTGGTGGCGCTGTCCGCCACGCTGGCCGCCGGCGGCCTGGTGGCGTCTCGCTCGGATCGCGCCCTCGCCGCCCGTGATCGGGAGCATCGTGCCCGGCCGGCCTTCGACGAGCTCGCGACCGAGGTCGGCGCTACCGATGCTGCGTCGTACGTCGCGGGCATGCGGGAGTGGACCCGGGCCATGCTGGAGCTGATCGAGCACGCTCGGGGCGAGGTCGATCCGACCAGCCCCCAGGCCGACCAGCTGACCGCGGCTGCCGACGACACGCAGGCGCTGTGCGACCTGCTCGACGTGAGCGCGCAGGGACCCCTCGGCATCAACGACACGGCGATGCTGCACTCGGTGTGCTCGCTGTGGGAGGCCAACCAGCCGCACCTCGAGGACCTGGCTGCGGCCGCCGACCCGGCCTGGCACCGGCGCTGGCGGGCCCGCTCGGTGGTGGCCTCACGGCTGCGGCACGGTCCCGACACCGACCACTCCCTCCTGCTCCCCTATCGGAGCTGAGGTTCCCCTCCGGCCAGCCCCTTGCCGGTGTATACCCACGAGTATACAGTTGGGTTCAGCACCGACGGTTCCACAGGGGGCACCGATGACCACCGCACAGGTCAACTTCACCGAGGCCGAGCTGCTGTCCGACCACCAGATGGCCGAACCGCTGGTCGAGGGCGGCGTTCGCTGCCACGGCGGGTTCGACGACGACGGCACCTACGTGTCGCCGCGCACCAAGCACCGCGTGCCCGCCATCGAGGCGTGGCAGGAGCAGAACGCCGCCACCTTCGGCACCGAGACGCTGCACGTGCCACTCGACACCTGGCCCGAGCACATGCCCAACGTCGCCCAGGCTCGCCACCTGATCCGCGCCGGCGTCCCCGAGCCGCTGATCGCCACCCTCACCCGGATCGGCACCGTCGAGGGGTTCGGTGCCAACATCCGGTTCCTGCAGCCCGGTGACATGCAGCGCCACTTCGACGAGTCGATCGCCGGCACCGCCATCGACCACCTCGGCCGCGGCTTGTTCGAGGCCCACGGGCGCGACGAGGCCGGGTGGGAGGAGGAGGCCGGTCACAAGGACATGTGGTTCGCCGCCCGGGACATCGCCTTCGAGGCGCCCACGGCCAAGGTCGACATCGACGCCATGCTGGCCCGCATGGGGTTCGGGCAGCCCGGATCGGGCCCCAACGGCCTCGACCTCGACCGGGCCCTGCCCGGCGACATCGACGTGAACCTCGAGCTCATCGCCAACCTCATGATCCGGGTGCTGTTCATCGAGGTGCAGGCCTTCCACACCTTCGCCTGGGCCGAGACGTGGCTGTCCGACACCGACCTCGTCGCGGGCGACGGGCGCGCCGCCGACCTCGTGTCGTTCATCCGTGCCGACGAGACCCCCCACGTCGGCTACCTCAAGACGGCCCTCACCGAGATGCGCGACCGCACGTGGATCGGCACCGGTGGCGAGAAGCACGCCGGCACCGACATGATCGGGCGGCTCTGGGACCACGGCCTCGAGCAGTCCCTCGGCGCCGGCCGGGCCCAGACCCGCGCGGCGGTGCTCGGCGAGGTCGAGCACTGGTGCCTGCGCCACGACGGCGGTGCCGACATCCTCGCCGAGTTCCACGCCCTCGCCGACGCGGCGTGACGGCCCCGACCTTCGCCGACCTCGACGGGGTCGTCGCCCTCGTCACCGGCGGCGCCTCGGGGATCGGCGCGGCCACCGCCGCCCTCCTCGCCGAGGAGGGCGCACGCGTCGTGGTCGCGGACGTGCAGGACGAGGCGGGACGGGAGGTCGCCGGCGCGGTCGGCGGGCGCTTCGTGCCCCTCGACGTCAGCGACCCCTCCGCGTGGTCCGCCGCCGTCGCCGAGGTGGTGGGCACCGAGGGCCGACTCGACATCGCCCACCTCAACGCCGGTCTGATGACCGGCGAGGGCGACCTGCGCGCCCTCACCGACGAGCAGCTCGACCGGGTGCTGGGGGTCAACGTGCGCGGCGTCGTGTACGGCGCGCGTGCGGCGGCGCAGGTCATGGAGGGCGGCGGCATCGTCGCCACGGCGTCGGTGGCGGGGCTCATCGGGTGGGCCGCCGATCCGAGCTACACGCTGTCCAAGCTCGCGGGGGTCGGGCT
>JBPPMN010000205.1:0-3165 GCA_051306055.1 Acidimicrobiales bacterium | reverse complement strand
GGGAGGAGGAGGGAGTGCTGCGCCGGGGTGGGGAGGGCGCAGCCGTCCTTGCGGCCGAAGAGGCGGTACCGGTTGCGAGCGAACAGCCGGTACCCGAGGTCGCGCAGCGGGCGCGGCACCACCTCGAGGATCCGGGCCCGCCATCGCGCGCCGCCCACCAGCTGGAGCGCCCGGATCACACCGTCGGACTCGGTGTGGAGGCGGACCTCGCCCGACGGCAGCGGCTCGGCCACCACCACGGTGTCGATGTCGTGCGGGAAGTCGGGCCGCTGCGCGATCAGCGCCGCCGCCGTCTCTCCCTGGAGCGATGCGTAGTGCAGCTCGCCGCGGCGGTCGTGGGCCAGCAGGAAGCGCACCGACCAGTCGCACACGTTGCATTCGCCGTCGAAGAAGGCGACGGGCCCCGGCAGCGGGGCCATCAGGCCGACAGGGCCTCCACGACGTGGTCGATGCAGCGCGTCAGGGCGGCGACGTCGTCGGGCTCGATGGCCGGGAACAGCGCCACCCGCAGCTGGTTGCGGCCCAGCTTGCGGTAGCTCTCGGTGTCGACGATGCCGTTGGCCCGCAGGACCCTGGCCACCACGTTGGCGTCGACCACAGCGGCGTCGAGGTCGATGGTGGCCACCACGTGGCTGCGCTGGTCGGGGTCGGCGACGAAGGGCGTGGCGTAGCCCGATGCCTCGGCCCACCCGTAGATGGCCTCGGCCGACTGGTCGCAGCGCGACGCCGCCCAGTGGAGCCCGCCGTTCTGGTTGATCCAGTCGACCTGCTGGTTGGCCAGGAAGATGGTGGCCAGCGCGGGGGTGTTGTAGGTCTGGTCCTTGCGGCTGTTCTCCAGTGCGATGCCCAGATCGAGCGAGGCGGGCATCCAGCGGTCGGAGGCGGCCAGCCGCTCGATGCGCTCGATGGCGGCCGGCGAGGCGGCAGCCAGCCACAGGCCGCCGTCGCTGGCCAGGCACTTCTGGGGGGCGAAGTAGTACACGTCGACCTCGTTGGGATCGAAGCGCAGGCCGCCTGCGGCCGAGGTGGCGTCGACCAGCACGAGGCCTTCGGCCCCCTCCGGTCGCTGCAGCGGCATGGCCACGCCGGTGGAGGTCTCGTTGTGGGTGAGGCAGTAGGCATCGACCTCGCGGTCGGCCACCGGCAAGGGGTGGGTGCCGGGCTCGGCGAAGAGGTTGGCCGGCTCCCGCAGGTGGGGGGCCGCCGCCGTGACCTCGGCGAACTTCGAGGAGAACTCCCCGAAGCGCAGGTGCTGGCTGCGGGCGTCGATCAGCCCGAAGCTGGCGGCGTCCCAGAACGACGTGGTGCCGCCGTTGCCCAGGAGCACCTCGTAGCCGTCGGGCAGGGCGAACAGCTCGGCCAGACCATTGCGCAGCGCCCCCACCTCGAACTGCACACGGGCCTGGCGGTGCGAGGTACCGAGGTAGTCGGAGCCAGCCTCGGCCAGGGCGGCGACCGCCTCGGGACGCACCTTGGAGGGACCGCAGCCGAAGCGGCCGTCGCCGGGCAGGAGGTCGGCGGGGATGGTGATGTCAGGAGTGGGGGAGCTCACCGGGCCATGTTCGCGGACGCGCGCCCCGGCGAGCGACAGCGATCAGCCGGTGAAGCTGGGGTCGGCCGCCACCGGCCGGGCCGCCGGGGGCGTCGGCACCTCCGGCACGGGCTCGACCGGGCAGGTGCCGGCCTCGGCGTCGTAGGTGATGTCGAGCTGCCCGTCGATCGAGGCGCTGTCGGGCACGTTGCCCCACACGCCGGTCTCGAGCACGGCGCCTGGGGGACCGAAGCCCGATCCACCGCCGCCACCGCCCGCGTCGAGGTCGTCCTCACCGAGGGCGGCACCGCCGCCGCCGCCGTAGTAGCCGCCGCCGCCACCTCCGCCCACGATGTTGGTGGTGCCGGCGGCGGGCCCGCCGTCGCCGCCGTCGCCGCCCTGGCCAAGCGTGCCGGCCGTGGCGGAGCCGCCGAGGGCCGCGCCCCCCGCTGTCTGGGTGCCGCCCCCACCGCCGCCGTCGGCGCCGCCGGGAAGGCCCTCGGTGCCGCCGCCGTCGCCCCCGTCACCAAAGCTCCCATTGGCGCGGCCACCACCACCACCAGCTACGAGGATCCGATCTTCCAGGTCGGTGCCGCCACGGCGCACGTCGGTGGCCCCGCCGCCGCCGCGGCCGATGCCACCGTTGAAGCCCACGCCGCCGTCGCCGCCGCCGTTGAAGCCGCCGTTCGAACCGTCAGCAGTGCCGCCGACCACGACGTGGAGGGTCTCGCCGGGCGTCACGGCGATCGTGGCGGTGGTGCGGCCGCCGCGCCCCGCCATGATGTCGCCGCCGGCATCGCCGCCCTCGGCGCCGTTGGCCACGATGGTGACCTCGCACACGTCAGCCGGCACCACCCACGGCTCGATGTCGCCGGTGAACTCGAACGTCTCGGTGACCGGGGCCGAGCTGGCCGGGCTGGCCGACAGGGCCATCCCCGTGCCGAACAGCACTGCTGCCGCCGAACCCGCCACCATCTTGGAGATCTGCATGCGGGGACGATACTGCGGGCCGATCTCGGATGGGAGGTCCTTCCTAGGCGTGCCACCATGGGCGGTGCCGTCTGAGCAAGGAGCACCCTGTTGGCCACCCCTGATCCCGCCCGTCGCGTCTCCCGCCGCATCGCCGCCATCGCGGAGTCGGCCACCCTTGCCGTCGACGCCAAGGCGAAGGCGCTGAAGGCGGCCGGCGAGCCGGTGATCGGCTTCGGCGCCGGCGAACCCGACTTCCCCACGCCGGCGGCCATCGTCGAGGCCGCCATCGAGGCCTGCCGCGACCCCAAGAACCACAAGTACAGCCCCGCCGGCGGACTCCCCGAGCTCAAGGAGGCGATCGCCGTCAAGACGATGCGCGACTCCGGCCTCGAGGTGTCGGCCGGCCAGGTGCTGGTGACCAACGGTGGCAAGCACGCCGTCTACAACACCTTCGCCACCCTGCTCGATCCGGGCGACGAGGTGCTCCTCCCGGCGCCGTACTGGACCACCTATCCCGAGCCCATCCAGCTGGCCGGCGGTGTGCCGGTGGTGCTCCAGACCGACGAGACCACCGGCTTCCGCGTCACCGTCGAGCAGCTCGATGCCGCCGTGACCGAGCGCACCAAGGCGCTCATGTTCGTGTCGCCCTCCAACCCCACCGG
>JBPPMN010000193.1:0-13546 GCA_051306055.1 Acidimicrobiales bacterium | reverse complement strand
GTCCCGGGGTCGACACCCGGCTCGCAGACCGTGTCGAGAGGCAGGTCAACCGAGCCGGTGGTGGTGTCGCCGGTGCCGGTGGAGCCGTCGTTGCCGGTGCCGTCGGTGGCCGAGCCTGCCGGCGGCGCGAGGTCGCGGCAGATGATGTCGATGCCGCCGGTGGGCGGGCAGAGGGTGGGCGACGGCTTCTGGCCGGGGACGGTGGTGACCGGCGGGCACGAGGTGACCTCGCAGATCTCCTGGCCGTCGGGCCGGACCTCGCACGTGTGCACTCCCGGGTACCCGCACTCGGGGGTGAGGGCCTCGCAGGTGGCGATGTCGCCACCGGTGGCCGTGTCGGAGGCGCCGGTGCTCCCGTCGCCGCCGACCTCCACGTCGCCGCCGAACCCGTCGTCGATCTCGATGGTCCCCGTGTCGGGGCCGATCCCGCTGTGGATCTCGTCGAACCCGGCGTTGGCGCGGTCGATGGCCCCGCGGGTGTCGAGGATCGGGTAGTCGCCCAGCCGCTCGGGGGTGGCGAGGAAGCCGTTGGCGCTGAGGATGGCGGCATCGGGTCCGACCGACACGCTGGCCAGCAGGCCCGAGGCGAGACCGTCGACCCGGGGCTCGACCGTGACGTACCAGGCGTCGTACGGGCCGTCGACGGTCACGATGGCGTCGCCGACGGCCAGCCCGGTGAGGGTGAGCAGGTCGAGGGCGGTCTGCCGGGCGTCGGCCTCGGAGGGCAGGTCGACGGGGGGCGCCGGCGGCACGGACGGCCGCGGCTCCGGCAGGGGCACGGGGTCGACCAGGCCGCACTCCTCGGGGGTGCAGCCCGGATCCTCCTCGACGGCACAGAGACCTGCGACATTGCACTCGCCGGTGACGCACTCTGCGGGACCGTCGTTGGCGGCGCACTCGTCGATGTCGGGGTCGTCCCCGCCGGTGGTCTCCTCGACGACGTCGTCGGCGGTCACGAAGGTGGTGGCGGTGCAGCTGACGTCTTCTCCCACGGGATCGCAGCCCGAGCTCCCGCTCCCGCGGCTGCCATCGCTCTGCGACACGCCAGCGTCGCCCGTCCCGACTGACGAGTAGTGGTGCCACTGGCCGCCCAGCGCCTCAGTGACCTCGAGGGTGCCCTCGTCGTCGACCACGGACCAGCCGCCGCCGGAGCGCTGCACGGGGGCGTCGAGCCCGAGGGCCGAGGCGAGGTCGCGCACGTCGGCCTCCGTCACGGCGCCGTCGAGCCGGTAGGCGGCCGCCTCCCCGCCCAGGGCCGGCAGGCCGTCGCCGGCGACGTAGGAGATCCAGGCCAGCATCGAGGAGTCTGCCGTGGCCGCCTCGGCGAACCCGCCGCTGCCGCCCAGCGTGACCGGGAGCGCCGGTCGGGCGTCGTCGCCACCGGCGTTGATGGCCACCGCGCCCACGGTCACCGCGACCGCGGCCAGGACGGCCCACAGCGCGGTGGGCCGGCGGGTGCGCACCACCGTGGAGGAGGCGGCGAGGGGAAGCGCCTCAGGCGGCTCCTGGGGGTGGTGGTGCTCGGTGCGATCGTCCATGGGCCTGTCCTGTTCGCTCGGTCTGGCCGCTAGGACGTCCTAGTGGTGGCCGTTGGTTCCCGGGGCCGCACCGATGGCCAGCTGGTTGTCGATGTCGACCACGCCGGCCACCGCCGCTGCGGTGCGCTCCAGGTCGGCCCGACCGGTCTCGTGGGGCACCTCGCCCCGAAGGGTGGCCCGTCCCCCGACCACCTCGACCTGGGGTTGGGGCAGGTGCCACGTGCGGGGCGAGTGCGACAGCTCGTAGCGCACCCGCTCGGCCAGGTCGCCCCGACCGCCGCGGCGCTCGTCGAGGACCGCCCGCAGCCTGGCCCGCGCCTGCTCGCCGGTGACGGGCGCCAGCAGCAGGCCCACCGCGACACCAGCGCCGAACACGAAGATCCGGCGGTAGCCGAGCAGGCGGCCGGTGCGGTAGCCCGCCTTCATGCCCAGCTTGGTGGTGCCGACGCCCACCTTGGCGGGCAGGAAGATCAGGCGGATCAACGTGAACATGGCCGCGAGCGTAGACCTCGGTTGCGGCCGGTGCCGCTGACTGAACGGGACGAAGTGGACGAGGCCGCCGACGGCAGCCGACGGGCGCCTCAGCTGGTGGCGAACAGGGCGTCGACGAACTCGTCGGGGTCGAAGTCGACCAGGTCGTCAGCCGTCTCGCCCAGGCCCACCAGCTTGATGGGGATGCCCAGCGAGTGCTGGATGGCCAGAGCGATGCCGCCCTTGGCCGAGCCGTCGAGCTTGGTGAGCACCACGCCGGTGAGCTCCACCGCATCGGTGAACTGCTGGGCCTGGGTGAGGCCGTTCTGGCCGGTGGTGGCGTCGAGCACCAGGAGCACCTCGGTGACGTTGCCGGGGTCGCGGTCGGCCACCCGGCGCACCTTGCGCAGCTCCTCCATCAGGTTGACCTTGGTGTGGAGGCGACCGGCGGTGTCGGCCAGCACCAGGTCGGCCCCCTTGGCTGCGGCTCGCTGCACGGCGTCGAAGATGATGGAGCTCGGGTCGCCGCCCTCGGCGCCTCGCACCAGGTCGGCCCCAGCCCGCTCCGCCCAGGTCTGCAGCTGCTCGGCGGCGGCGGCCCGGAAGGTGTCGCCGGCGGCCATCACGATGGTGTGCCCCTCAGCGGCCTGGCGCTTGCCCACCTTGCCGATGGTGGTGGTCTTGCCGACGCCGTTGACGCCCACGAAGAGCCACACGTCGGGCGAGCCGGGCACCGCCTCGAGGTGCAGGGTGCGGTCGCCGGTGGCCAGGTCGGCCTTCAGCTGGTCCTTGAGCGCCTCGAGGAGCACGGCGGGGTCGGTGATCGAGCGCTCGGCCACCGTGGCCCGGAGGCGGTCGAGGATGTCGGTGGTGGTGGCCACGCCGACGTCGGCCCGGATGAGCGCCTCTTCGAGGTCGTCCCAGGTGCCCTGGTCGATCCCCTCGCGCGCCAGCACCGAGCCGACGTAGCCCGACAACGTGCCCCGGGCCTTGGAGAGGCGGTCCCGGAAGGTCGGCCGGACCGCCGGCGGGGCCTCCACCTCGGCAGCAGGCGGCTCCTCCACGACGACCGGGGCTTCGACATCGGCCGGGGCGGGGGCCTCCGGCGGCGCCTCGACCGTGGGCGCCGGTGCGGCCGGCGGCGCCTCGAGGGTGTCCTCCCGGCGACGGACGACGACGAGGCCGACGCCCCCCAGCAGCAGCACGACGAGGAGGGCGATGACGATCAGCACGGGTTCCATGACGATGGGCAGCGTAGAGGGCGCGATGGGTACCGTCGGCAGCCGTGCGCACGATCCCGGTGGTCCTGGTGGCGGTGGCGTTGGGCCTGGCCGGCTGCCAGGACAGCGGTCCGGGCGACGACGGCGACCAGGCCGCGTTCTGCCAGCGCCTCGACCGCCTCACCGCCAACGACCCCTTCCAGGCCTTCGGCGACGTGGCCACCGGCGACCAGATCGAGGCGGCCTTCGCCGCCCTCACCGCCCGCGCCGACGAGCTGGTGGAGGTGGCCCCACCCGAGCCCCGGGGCGCGGCGCGCGACTACGCCGAGGCCGCCGACGAGCTGTCCGAGCTCCTCGACCGCGCCGGCTACGACCCCGTCGAGGTCGACAGCCGCGCCTACCGCGACGCCCAGCAGACCTACGTGGAGGCCGCCGACCGGCTCCTGCGCTACCTCGACGCCGAGTGCTGACCCAGTCGCCGTGGGTCAGGCGACGGTGGTGACCTTCTCGCTCACGACCTTGCTGCTCCCACCAGGCTGCATGGTGACGCCGTAGAGCACGTCGGCCGCCTCCATCGTGCGCTTCTGGTGGCTCACGATCAGCAGCTGGGCCTCCTGCCGGAACTCGTGCACGAGGTCGAGGAAGCGGTGGAGGTTGACATCGTCGAGGGCCGCCTCGACCTCGTCCATCACGTAGAAGGGCGAGGGCCGGCTGCGGAACACGGCGAAGAGGAAGGCCAGGGCGGTGAGGGACCGCTCGCCACCCGACAGCAGCGACAGCTTGCGCACGTTCTTGCCCGAGGGCTTGGCCTCCACCTCGATGCCCGTGTTGAGCAGGTCGTCGGGATCGGTGAGCCGCAGGCGGCCCTGCCCGCCGGGGAAGAGCGTCTGGAACAGCGACTCGAAGTTCTGGCTCACGTCGGCGAAGGCCCCGGCGAACACGTCGACGATCTCGGCGTCGATGGCCTTGATCACCTTCGAGAGGTCGCGCCGGCTCCCCTTGACGTCGTCGAGCTGCTCCTGCAGGAACGTGTGACGCTCCTGCAGGGCGTCGTACTCCTCCAGCGCCAGCGGGTTGATGGGCCCCATCAGCCGGAGCTCGCGCTCCAGCTCCCGGGCCCGGGCGGTGGGCGTGGTGCCCTCGGACATCTCGGGCGCCTCGGCGGCCATGGCCACCTCGGGCTCCACCTCGAGGTCGCGGCGCAGGGCCTCCACCGCGGTCTCCAGCCGCAGCTTCACCTCGGCCTCGTCGAGCTCGGCCCGGCGAGCCCGCTCACGGGTGGCTTCCAGGCGACGCTCGGCCTCGGCCCGCTGCTGACGGAGCTCGTCGAGGCGGGTGGCAGCCTCCCGCTGGGCCTCGCTCTGGCGACGGCGGCGCTCCCTCAGCCCGGCCAGCTCGGTCTCGACGATGCCGAGGCGGTCGGTCACCAGCGCGGCGAGGTGGTCGACGGCGGCCTGCTTGGCGTCGAGGTCGACCCGGCGCACCTCGGCCTCGCGTCGGGCCTCCATCGAGCCCTCGAGGCGGGCCTCCACCTCCTGGCGGCGCGTGCGGAGGTACTCACGGCGCTCGGTGAGGCCGGCGGCCCGCACGTCGAGATCGGCCCGCAGGGCGCCCACCGCGGCGGCCCGCTCCTCGAGGTGGGCCTTGGCGCCCGCCATGGCCTTGGCGCGCTCAGCGGTGTCGGCCTCCTCGGCCTCGAGCAGGGGCAAGGTGAGCTCGAGCTCGGCCACCCGGGCCTGCTCCCTGGCCAGGCGCTCGCTCAGCTCGGTGGCGTGGGTGCGCAGCCCCTCCACCTCGGTGGCGGCGTCGCGGCGGTCGGCCTCGACCCGCTGGAGGCCGTCGGTGGCGGCGGAGAGGCGGCCGTCGTGCTCGTCGAGCTGGCGCGAGAGCGCGGCCTCCGCCTGGCGGGCCTCGTCGAGCAGGGAGCGGGCGCCGTGGAGGCTGGCCTCGGCGTGGGAGGCGGCGGCGGTGGCCTCCTCGGCCCTTTCGCGCGCCTCCTCCAGCGCGGCACCGGTGGCGCCTGTGGCGGCGGTGACGACCCGCCAGCCCGACGGGCCGAACCGGCCGCCCTCGCGGGTGACCACCACGGCGTCGGGGTGGGCGAGGGCGGCGTCGAGGGCTGCGGTCCAGCCGCCGTCGACAGCCACCGACGCACCGAGGAGGGCGTCGAGCAGCGCTTCGACGTCGGCCCGGGCGGCCCGCACGTGGCGGCGCACCGGCTCGCCGATGGCCGGCGCGGTGGCGCTGGCCCGTGACGCACCGAGCGCCAGCACGGCTCCACCCACGGCGGCGTCGTCGCCCTCGGCGTGGAGGGCGGCCAGGGCGGCGCGAGCGGTGTCGACGCCGTCGACCACCACGGCGGTGAGGGCCTCGCCGGCCGCGGCCTCGACGGCCGCCTCCCAGCCCGGATCGATCTCCACGAGATCGAGGAGCGTGCCCACCACCCCGGCCACGGAGGCCAGGCGCTCGCCCCCGGCGCGCGACCGCGCCTGGTCGAGGGCCAGGCTCAGGGCCTCAGCGCGGGCGGTCCAGGCATGGCGGTCGCCATCGGCGGAGCGGAGCGCCGCCTCGGCGTCGGCCACCTGGGCCTCAGCGGTGGCTCGCTGCTCCTCGGCGGCGGCGAGGCGCTCCACCAGGGGCCCTTCGGCGGTCTCGGCCTCGGTGGCCTCGGCGCGCAGCCGGTCGGCCTCGGCCTGCAGCCGGGCCAGCTTCTCCTCCAGGGTGGCCAGGCGGCTGCTGGCGCGCGCCAGCTCGGCTTCGCCGCGCTCCACCCCGGAGCGCAGGGCCGCCAGCTCACCACGGGCCTCGGCCGCTCGGCCGGAGGGGGCGGGGACGCCCGCCGCCCACTCCTGCTCGAAGGTGGTGCGGGCCTCGGCCAGAGCGCCCTCCGCTCGAGCCAGCTCCTCGGTCTGGGGGACGAGCGCCTCCGCCTCGCCCTCGGCGTCGGCCAGCTCGGTGGCCAGGCGCGACGCCTCGGCCTCGAGGGTGGCGATGACCGCCTGGTCGACGAAGGCGCCCCGCTCCCGGTCGATGCCGCGGCGCCGTTCGGTGAGCACGGCGGCCAGGCCGCGCGCCTTCTCCCGCAGCGACTCGAAGCGCACCAGGGCGTCGCCGAGGTCGTCGCCGCCGGCGTGGCCCAGCTCGGACTCCGCGGCGAGCACGGCGGTGTCGAGCTCGGCCAGCGTCTTGCGCAGCAGGTTGTCCTCGGTGGCCAGCTCGGCGCGGGCGGCGCCGCCATCGCTCAGTCGCCGGCGCAGGGTGGTGAGCTCCCGGCCGGCCAGGAACAGGTGCAGGGCCCGGAGCTCGGCCACGAGGTCGCCGTGGCGGCGGGCGGCATCGGCCTGGCGCTCGAGGGGGCGGAGCTGGCGACGCACCTCGCGCAGCAGGTCGCCGAGGCGGTTGAGGTTGCCCTCGGTGGCGGCCAGGCGACGCTCGGCCTTCTCCTTGCGCTTGCGGAACTTCAGGACGCCGGCCGCCTCCTCGATGATGAGGCGGCGCTCCTCCGGACGGGCGTTGAGCACGGCGTCGATCTGGCCCTGGCTCACGATCACGTGCTGCTGGCGGCCCACGCCGGTGTCGGACAGGAGCTCCTGGATGTCGAGCAGGCGGCAGGGGACCCCGTTGATGGCGTACTCGCTGTCGCCGGTGCGGAACAGCGTGCGGGTGATCGAGACCTCGGAGAAGTCGATCGGCAGCAGGCCGGCGGAGTTGTCGATGGTGAGGCCCACCTCGGCCCGGCCCAGGGCCGGCCGCTTGGCGGTGCCGGCGAAGATGACGTCGTCCATCTTCTGCGACCGCACCGCCGAGGGCGCCTGGGCACCGAGCACCCAGCCGATGGCGTCGACCACGTTGGACTTGCCGGAGCCGTTGGGGCCGACCACCACCGTGACGCCCGGCTCGAGGTCGAGGGCGGTGGTGTCGGCGAAGGACTTGAAGCCCTTCAGGGTGAGCGTCTTGAGGAACATCCGACCCTCGACGCTAGTGCTGCGGCGCCGGGCGCCCGTGCATCGTCACAGCACCGGCTCGGGGTGCACCGGCTCGCCTCGGTCGCGGGTGGGGCCGGCCAGCACCAGGAGCCCCGCCAGCACCACGGCGGCGCCCGCGATGGCGACCCCCGACGGCCGCTCGGCCAGCACCAGCACCCCCAGCGCGGTGGCCGTGAGGGGCTCGGCCAAGGTGAGGGTGGCCGCCTCGCCGGTGGCCACCGACCGCAGCCCGCGGGCGAACAGGACGTAGGCCAGGGCGGTCGGCACGGCACCGAGGTAGAGGGCCAGCAGGAGGCCCTGCGGCGCACCCAGCCACCCCACCCCTGATCCGAGCAGCGGCGGGAGGAGCAGCACCGCGCCCACCCCGAAGGTGGCGGCCATCACCGGCTCCGGGCCGTGGCCGGCCAGCAGCAGCCGCTTGGCCAGCACGGCATAGGTGGCGTAGCCGGCCCCGGCGATCACGGCCAGGCCCACCCCCACCAGGTCGAGGTCGGCGGCACCGCCGGCGCCGAGCCCCAGGAGGGCGACGCCGACCACCGTGAGGCCGGTGGCCACGGCCCAGCGAGCGGTGAGCCGCTCGTGGTTCACGAGCCGGCCCAGCAGTCCCGCCATGGCGGGTCCGGAGCCGATGGCCACCACCGTGCCCACCGCCACGCCGGTGCGGTCGACCGCCGCGAAGAACGACAGCTGGTAGATGGCGACGCCCACACCGCCGGCCAGCAGCACGGGGCTGCTCGAGCGCGTGAACACCGCCCCGAGGGCCCGGCCCGCCACGAGCACGAGCAGCAGCGCCCCGATGACGATGCGGGCGGAGCCCACCGCCACCGTGCTCACGTCGTCGGGGCGCCACAGGGCCTGGGCGGTGCCGGTGGTGCCGAAGCACATGGCCGCCACCACGATCTGGGCGCGCGGGGCGCGGTCGCTCAGCCCCACCTCCGGGTCAGACCTGGCAGTCCTCGCAGAAGAACACCGGCCGGTTCGAGAACCGGGCCTTGGCCACCGGGGCTCGGCAGCGTCGGCACGGCTCCCCTTCGCGGCCGTAGACCTTGAGGTGGTCCTGGTAGCCGCCGGGCTTGCCGTAGAGGTCGACGAAGGGGTGCTCGTCGACCGTGGTGCCGCGGTGCTTCACGGCCTCGTGGAGGGTCTCCACCAGGGCGCGGAACAGGCGACGGATCTCCTGCGACGACACCTCGCTGGAGATGCGGTCGTAGCGCAGCCCGGCCTCCCAGAGGATCTCGTCGCTGTAGATGGGACCGATGCCCATCACGACCTCGGGGTCCATCAGGAGGGCCTTGAGCTTCTGGTTGCGGGCCAGGAGGGCCCGGGCGAACGAGGTCCACGACACGGGGTCGGCCACGGGGTCGAGCCCGCCCGCAGCCAGCTCCGGGAGGTCCTCCTTCACGGCGTCGCTGGCCACCACGAAGGCCTGGGCCGCTCCGGCGGGGTCGACCAGGCGGATCTGGCCCCCCTGCGTGAAGGCGAAGGTGATGAGCGTGCCCTTGGGCGCGGTGGACTTCGGTGTGGCCTTCTCGAGCTGTCCGGTGGCTCCGAGCTCGATCACGAGGAGCTCGCCGTTGTCGAGGTTGGCCACCAGGAACGGGCCCCGTCGGTCGACCGACTTCACCTTGGCGCCCTCGAGGCGGCTCTGGAACACCGCCTTGGTGCCGTTGCGCTTGGTGGGCTTGGCGCCCACGACGTCGGGGGACTTGAAGCGCTTGCCCACCGACTCCTTCTCCAGCTCGCGCCGGAGCGTCTCCAGCTCGGGCAGCTCAGCCATGGTGGGTCTCCCTCAGTGTGGGTTGCGGATGGTCGGCCAGGGCCTCCACGGCGGCCCGGGCGGCGGCCTGCTCGGCCTGCTTCTTGGATCGGCCCTCGCCGTGCCCATAGGCCTGCTCGGCGATGGTGGCGGTGACGTAGAACGTGCGGGCGTGGTCGGGGCCGGTGGCCTCGACCAGGTAGCGCGGGGGAAGTGCGAACAGCTGCGCCGAGAGCTCCTGGAGGCGGCTCTTGTGGTCGGCGCCGTCGGTCTGGGCGCTGGCCAGGCGGGCGCCGAAGGTGCGCAGCACGAAGGTGGTGGCGCCGTCGAAGCCCTCGGCCAGGTAGACGGCACCGATGATGGCCTCCATGGCGTCGGCCAGGATCGACGGCTTCTCCCGCCCGCCCGAGAGCTCCTCACCCTTGCCGAGCAGGAGGTGGTCGCCCACGCCCAGCTCCTCGGCCACCTCGGCCAGGGCCACCGAGTTCACGACGGTCTTGCGGATCTCCGTGAGGTCGCCCTCGGCCAGGTCGGCGTGCGTGCGGTACACGTGGTCGGTCACGACCACCCCGAGCACGGAGTCGCCCAGGAACTCCAACCGCTCGTTGGAGGGGTGGCCGGGGTGCTCGGCGCACCACGACCGGTGGACCAGCGCCGGCGCCAGGAGGTCGGGAGGGAGGTCGAGGCCGAGGCGCTCGACCAGCTTCGCCAGGCCGGGTACCGGGAGGGAGATGACGACGCCCTTACAGCCGGCCGACGACGTAGTCGACGGCGTCGCGCACCGTCTTGAGGTCTTCGAGGTCCTCGTCGTCGATGCGAAAGCCCACGGAGCGCTCGCTGAGCTCCTCCTCCAGGGCTTCCACCAGCTCGATGAGGGCCAACGAGTCGGCCTCGAGGTCGTCGGCGAAGCTGGCCCCTTCGGTGATGCCGGAGGGCTCGATCTCGAGGATGTCGGCGAGCCGATCGCGGATGAGCTCGAACACCTGCTGGCGGTCCATGGGTTGTCCTTCGACGTGGGTCTCGGCGGGCACGGTGGCACTCCCTGTGCTCGGCGGGTGGGGGGGAACCGGCGGAGCATACCGGGCGCGACAGTTTGTGCGCTTGTGCACGCCCGGAGGGGGATGGTTGACCCTCGAGGGGGCGTCAGCCAGGGTGCCGGCATGTCCCGCCGTCGTGGTCGTGTGCCCGTCGGCCCGGGCCTGGCCGTCGTCGCGGTGGTCCTGACCTGCACGTTCGCGCCCCCGGCCCCCGCCACGGCGGTCCCGGGCAGCGCCTGCGAGGGCTTCGGGGCGGTGGCCGTGGCCGGTGCCGTGGGCGACCAAGCCCTCGTCGAGGTGTCGGGCCTGGCCGCCAGCCGGGCCCACGCCGGGGTGCTGTGGGCCCACAACGACTCCGGGGCCGAGGCCGTGCTGCACGCCCTCGGCCCCGACGGCGCCGCCCTCGGTGCCTACGCCGTGCCGGGCGCGACCGCCGTCGACTGGGAGGACCTGGCCGTCGGCCCCGGCCCGGAGGCGGGTGCGCCGGTGCTCTTCGTGGGCGACGTGGGCGACAACGAGGCCCAGCGACCGGTCGTGGCCATCCACCGGGTGGCCGAGCCGGCGGCCGCCCCCGACGGCACCGGGGGCACGCTCGAGCTCGTCGACACCACGGAGGTGAGCTACCCCGACGGGCCCGCCGACGTGGAGGCGCTCGTGGTCGACCCCGACACCGGCGACGTGCTGCTCCTCACGAAGGACCTCCTCGGCGCCAGCCGCGTGCTGCTGGTGCCCGCCGACCGCCTCGGCGCCGATGAGCCGGTGACGGCCACCGACGTCGGCGGGTTCCAGGTGCCGATCGACCTGGCCCTCGGCGGTGGCCTGCCCGGCACCATGGTCACCGGTGCCGACGCCGCTCCCGGTGGCGAGCAGGTGCTGGTGCGCACCTATCGGGCGGTGCTGGCCTTCGAGCGACCGGCCGGCCAGCCGCTGTCGGCCGCCTTCGCGGCGGTGCCGTGCCGGGCGCCGCAGGCCGACGAGCCGCAGGGCGAGGCGGTGGCCTTCACGGCCACCGGCGACGCCTACCTCACCATCGGCGAGGGTCGGGAGGTGCCGGTGCACCGCGTCGACCTGGACCGGGCGGTGGCCCCGACCTCCTCCTCCACCCTCGCACCGTCCAGCACCGAGGCCGGGGCACCGCTGCCCACCGCGGCCGAGGGCGCCGGTCGATCACCCTCCGACGACGAGTCGGTCGGCCCGCGGCTGGCCGGCCTGCTGGCCGGCGGGGTCGTGGTGGTCGTGCTCGTCGTGGTCCTCCGGCGCCGACGAGCCGGCTGACGGGCGGCCGGGGCGGCGTCAGCCCCAGTGCTGGCGGGTCGTGGCGCCGGGATCCGACTCGACGGAGCACTCCAGGTCGAGGATCCGGGTCTGCCGCTCGGCGGTGTCGTAGGCGGGCCAGTCGTGCCCCGGGGAGCCGGCGGTGGCGGTGGCCACCCAGGCGTCGGCCATCGCGGTGGCCAGCGAGCGCATGGCGTCGGTGGGCTCGCCGGCGAAGAAGCTGGCCCCAGGGGCGTCGAGGTTGTCGAACGCGAAGGGGATCTCCACGGCGTGGGCGGCTCCGAACCCGGGCGAGCGGTAGCGGAACTCATACGCGTGCGTGGCCGGCGCGTGGGGCGCCTGCGCCTCGAGGAGCCGGATGGCGGGGATGCGGAACACCGAGTCGGTGAGCACCGCCTCGGCCACCTCTCCGGCGGTGGCCTCCGGGCCCGCAGCCTCCTGGTAGGCGGCCATGGCGGCCGCCACGTCGGCGCCTTCGGGCAGGTGCCGCGCCACCAGGGCCTGGAGGCGGTCGACGCCGGCCTCCTTGAGGCGGGGGTCCATGGCCGTGAACAGCCGCATCTCCTCGGCGTTCCAGCCGGCCACGAGCGTCACGCCGGCAGCGGAGCCGGCCATCACGGCATCGAGCGGGCGCGTCGGCAGCGTGGTGCCGTCGACGGTCGGGCAGAACGGCAGGCCGGCCTCGATGCGGCTGCGGCCGCCCACCGTGGTGGTGACCTCCACGAGGGCCTCCACGGGCAGGTCGCGCAGCGCGGCCGGGTCGGTCACACCCAGCGCCTCCAGCACCGCGGCGGCCCGCCGCTCCCCCTGCTCGGCCTCCTGCACGTGCGATGCGGCACCCGACTGGGCGATGGCGGTGCGGAACAGCCCTGCCGAGGCCGGCAGCCCGAGGTGGGTGGCCACGCTCATGGCGCCCGCCGACTCCCCGAAGATGGTCACCTGGTCGGGGTCGCCGCCGAAGGCGGCGATGTTGTCGGCCACCCAGCGAAGGGCGAGGGCCTGGTCGAGCAACCCGGCGTTGGCCGACCCCGCGAAGCGCTCCCCACCGATGCCCTCCAGGTGGAGGAAGCCCAGGGCGCCGAGGCGGTAGTTGATCGTGACCACCACCACGCCCCGCTGGGCAAGGCGCACGCCGTCGTACCAGGGCGTGGATCCGGTGCCGCTCGTGAAGCCCCCGCCGTGGATCCACACCATCACCGGCCGGCGACCCTCCAACGACTCGGTCCACACGTTGAGGGTGAGGCAGTCGGCCTCCGACTGCGGCGGCAGGTTGGCTGCGCCGGCCATCGCCTCCATGGCGCCGACCGGCTGCGGTGCCACCGGCGGGCGGCCCGTCGCCTCGAGCACGCCGGTCCACGGGGCCACCGGCTCGGGTGGCGCGAACCGCAGGTCGCCCACCGGCGGGGCGGCGTAGGGGATCCCCTTGAACCGGAGGACCCCCCGGGAGGGGGCGCCCTCCACCCGGCCGGTCGCGATCTCCACCCCTGGTGTGCGCATCGGCCGACCGTATCCGAGCCGGTGGTCAGGCGACGGCAGCTCGGAGGTTGTCGACGATCTCGGCGTCGAGGAGCTCCTTGGCCACCCGCACGGCGTTCACGATGGCCGTCGCCGATGACGAACCATGGCTGATCAGGCAGAGGCCGTCGACGCCGAGCAGCATGGCGCCGCCGGTGTTGTCGGGATCGAGCGTGCTGTAGAGCGGCAGCAGGGCCGGCACCAGCACCTCGCTGGCGGCCTGGGTCTCGGGACTGGTGCCGAAGGCCTCGAAGATGGCGGCCACCAGCGTGCGCATCCCGCCCTCGAGCGTCTTCAGCACCACGTTGCCGGTGAAGCCGTCGGTGACGACGACATCGACGTCGGGGGTCATCACGTCGCGTCCCTCGACGTTGCCCACGAACGTGCCGCCCGCGGCGGTGAGCGCCTCCGAGGCCTCAAGGAGCGCGTGAGCCTCCTTCACCAGCGGCGTGCCCTTCGATGCCTCCTCGCCGATCGAGAGGAGGCCCACCCGGGGCCGCTCGATGCCGTAGCGGGTGCGGGCGAAAACGGTGCCCATCTGGGCGAACTGCAGGAGCCAGTCGGCCTGGCACTCGGCGTTGGCGCCGGCGTCCAAGAGGATCGTGGGGTCGCTGCCCGGCACGGGGATCGGCGTGGCGATCGCCGGGCGGGACACGCCCTTGATGCGACCCATCCGCAGCAGAGCTGACGCCATCGTGGCACCCGTGTTGCCAGCGGAGATCATGGCGGAGGCCTTGCCGTCGCGCAC
>JBPPMN010000188.1:0-6812 GCA_051306055.1 Acidimicrobiales bacterium | reverse complement strand
ACCCCAGGAGTCCCCATGGCCCTCGCCCCCGAGCAGACCGGCATCGGCATCCGCCGCCACTTCACCCGGGCTGACGTCCACCCCTACGACGAGGTGGAGTGGGACCGTCGCGACGCCCGCATCACCAACTGGGCCGACGGCAGCGTCGCCTTCGAGCAGCCCGGGGTCGAGTTCCCCACCGACTGGTCGGTGAACGCCACCAACATCGTGGCCCAGAAGTACTTCCGGGGCACCCTGGGCGGGCCCGAGCGGGAGAGCTCGCTGCGCCACGTCATCGACCGGGTGGCCGACACCATCACCACCTGGGGGACCGAGGGCGGCTACTTCGTCGACGAGGACGAGGCCGACACCTTCCGGGCCGAGCTGAAGCACCTCCTGGTCACCCAGAAGGCCGCGTTCAACTCGCCGGTCTGGTTCAACATCGGCGTCCCCGGGGTGCCCCAGCAGGCCAGCGCCTGCTTCATCCTGGCCGTCGACGACGCCATGGACTCGATCCTCAACTGGTCCCGGGAGGAGGGCACGATCTTCAAGGGCGGCTCGGGCTCCGGGGTCAACCTGTCCAAGATCCGCTCGTCGGTCGAGCACCTCAAGGGCGGCGGCACCGCCTCGGGCCCGGTCAGCTTCATGCGGGGCGCCGACGCCTCGGCCGGCACCATCAAGAGCGGGGGCAAGACCCACCGCGCCGCCAAGATGGTCATCCTCGACGTGTCCCACCCCGACGTGGAGGAGTTCATCTGGGTCAAGGCGCGGGAGGAGCGCAAGATCCGCGTCCTCCAGGAGAACGGCTTCGACATGAGCCTCGACGGCGTCGACATGGCGTCGGTCCAGTACCAGAACGCCAACAACTCGGTCCGGGTCACCGACGAGTTCATGCAGGCGGTCGTCGACGACAGGAACTGGAATCTGATTGCCCGCACCGACGGCTCGATCGTGCGCACGGTCAAGGCCCGGGACCTGATGCGTCAGTTCTCTCAGGCGGCGTGGGAGTGCGCCGATCCCGGCATGCAGTACGACACCACGATCAACCGGTGGCACACCTGCGCCAACACGGACCGGATCAACGGCTCGAACCCGTGCTCGGAGTACATGCACCTCGACAACTCGGCGTGCAACCTGGCCAGCCTCAACCTGCTCAAGTTCCTCCAGCCCGACGACACGTTCGACGTCGACGGCTTCCGCGACTCGGTGTCGGTGATCTTCACCGCCCAGGAGATCCTGGTGGGCCGGGCCGACTACCCCACCGAGCCCATCGCCGAGAACTCCCGCAAGTTCCGCCAGCTCGGCATCGGCTACGCCAACATCGGCGCCCTGCTCATGGCCCTCGGTCACGCCTACGACTCCGACGATGGCCGGGCCTGGGCCGCAGCCATCACCGCGCTGATGACCGGGCACGCCTACGCCACCTCGGCCCGCACCGCCAGCCGCATGGGGCCCTTCGCCGGCTACACCGACAACAAGGAGCACATGCAGAAGGTGCTCAACATGCACCGTGAGGCCGTGGCTCGCGTCGACGAGGAGATGGTCCCCGCCGAGCTGTTGTCGGCCGCCCAGCAGAGCTGGGACGAGGCCTGCGAGCTGGGCGAGCTGTTCGGCGTGCGCAACTCGCAGGCGTCGGTGCTGGCGCCCACCGGCACCATCGGGCTGATGATGGACTGCGACACCACCGGCATCGAGCCCGACCTCGGCCTGGTGAAGATGAAGAAGCTGGTGGGCGGCGGCACCATGACCATCGTCAACCAGACCATCCCGCGGGCCCTCACCCAGCTCGGGTACACCGACGAGCAGATCACCGACATCGTCTCCTACATCGACGAGGAGAAGAGCATCCTCGGCGCCCCGCACCTGGCTGCCGAGCACGTCTCGGTGTTCGCCTGCTCCATGGGCGACAACTCGATCCACTACATGGGCCACGTCCGGATGATGGCGGCGGTGCAGCCGTTCATCTCGGGCGCCATCTCCAAGACGGTCAACATGCCCGAGGACGCCACCGTCGAAGACGTCGAGCAGCTCCACATCGAGGCCTGGAAGCTCGGCGTGAAGGCCATCGCCATCTACCGAGACAACTGCAAGGTCGGTCAGCCGCTCTCCATGGCCAAGAAGGCGGTGGCGCCCGAGGCGCTCGTGCCCGAGATCGTCGAGCGTGAGGTCGTGGTCGAGAAGATCGTGGAGAAGGTCGTCAAGACCCCCACCCGCGAGAAGCTGCCCCGCAACCGGTCCTCGAAGACCTTCGAGTTCCGGGTGGCCGACTGCAAGGGCTTCGTCACCGTCGGCGAGTACGCCGACGGTCGCCCCGGCGAGGTGTTCCTCAAGGTCGCCAAGCAGGGCTCCACCCTGGCCGGTGTCATGGACTCCCTGTCCATCTCGCTCAGCTACGCCCTGCAGTACGGCGTGCCGCTGCGCACGCTGGTGGAGGCGTTCGCCAACACCCGCTTCGAGCCCGCCGGCATGACCGACGACCCCGACCTGCGGATCGCCAGCTCCATCCTCGACTACATCTTCCGCCGCCTGGCGGTCGACTACCTCTCGCTCGAGGAGCGCACCGAGCTCAACATCCTCACCACCGGCGAGCGCACCCAGCCCACGCTGCCCGGCGTGGAGGAGACGGTCACCGAGACCCGCCAGGGCACCGAGATCCAGCCCGACCCGCCCAGCCTCGACACCAACAGCCCGCTCCTGTCGGCCCCCGACGCGCCCAAGGAGCTCAGCCTCCTGGAGCGGGCCGGCGTCACCGACGAAGGCGTGGCCAAGCCCAACCCGGCCATCCCGGCCAAGGCGAAGCACAGCGACGCCCCCTACTGCATGCAGTGCGGCGTCCAGATGCAGCGGGCCGGCTCCTGCCACGCCTGCCCGAGCTGCGGCAGCACCAGCGGCTGCAGCTGATCCAGCACCAGCAGGGAGGGCCCCGGGGCGTCTCGGGGCCCACCTGCGCGTGCACCAGGCGCTGACTCGGCGCGGCGCCCCCTGGGTACCGTCCGCACATGACGACCCGGCACGCCACCACGCCTGACCTGACGCCCGAGCGCCTCGCGGGGCTCCGGCGCTGGAACCTCGCTCTCGCCGCGCTCCACGTGGGCCAGGCGGTCGCCATGCTGGTGCTGGCCAGCGACTTCGCCGTCACCGTCACCTCGACCTTCCCGCAGGGCCCACCCGGCAGCGTGCCGCCGGCGCCCGAAGCGCTGATCGACGTGCGCATCGGGCTGGCCGTGGCGGTGTTCCTCGGCCTCGCCGCGCTCGACCACCTGCTCACCGGCACCGTGCTGCGCGGCCGCTACGAAGACGACCTGCGCGACGGCATCAACCGGGCCCGCTGGGTCGAGTACTCGTTCAGCGCCACCCTCATGGTCCTGCTGATCGCCACCTACACCGGGATCACCGAGGTCACCGCTCTGGTCGCGATCGCCGGTGCCAACGTCGCGATGATCCTCTTCGGCTGGCTCCAAGAGCGGGCCAACCCGCCTGGCCGGGCGCACACCACGATGGTGCCGTTCTGGTTCGGCACCGTGGCCGGTGTCGCCCCGTGGCTGGCCATCGCCGTCAACGTGATCGGGTCCGACACCGTGCCCACGTTCGTGTACGGGATCGTGGTGGCCCAGCTCCTGTTCTTCTTCAGCTTCGGCGTGAACCAGTGGCTGCAGTACCGGGCCGTCGGGCCCTGGACCGAGTACGCCTTCGGCGAGAAGGCCTACCTGGTCCTCAGCCTGGGAGCGAAGTCGGTGCTGGCCTGGCAGATCTTCGGCGGTTCGCTCATGTGAGGAGGGTGACCGCGACCTGGGGCGACACGATGTGCGACCCTGCCCCTGTGCAGCGATCGAGCGCCATCCGCCTCCCGCGGCCACTGGATCGACCGTGGAGCTCGGGTGGCCGCTGATCCCCAGCGGGCGGCACCCCTCCCCACAGCGGTGTGGAACAAGGGCATCGCGGCACGCTGCGACCGGCGGATCCCCGACGAGTTCCCCGACGGGCGGGGCTACGTCCCCGATCCGACGCTCGCCGGGCAGGACGTCGAGCGCGGCACCCCCGACCTGATCGCGGATCCCGACCAGTACGCCGACATCGGGGGTGGGGAGCTGGTGTGGGTGCGAGGCTCCTGGCTCTCGGCCTTCGTGGCGCAGGTGCTGCCGCTCATCCGGGGGACGTTCGTGCTGGTCACCGGTGACTCCGACAGCTCAGTGCCCTCGGCCTCGCCGGAGGTGGCGACGGCACTGCTGCAGTGTCCGCACCTGGTGCGCTGGTACACCCAGAACCACGACGGCTCGCGGCCGGGGGAGCGGATCTCGCCCGTGCCCATCGGGCTCGACCTGCACACCCTCAGCGAACGTCCGATGTGGGGTGAGGAGGTGGCCACGCCCGCCGCCCAGGAGGCGCTGCTGCGCGACATCAGCGAGGCGCTGCCGCCCCTCACCGACCGCGACCAGCGGCTGTACATCGACTTCGGCTGGTCCACCAACGCCCAGCCTCCACGGCTCGGGGCGCGGCTCCTCGAGCCCCGCCACCAGATCGCCGCTGGTCTGCGGTCGCTGGCCCACGTCGTCGCCGACCCTCCGCGGCCCCGATCGGAGATCTGGCGCCGGCGCGGGCAGCACGCCTTCTCGGCCAGCCCCCACGGCAACGGCCTCGACGCGCACCGCACCTGGGAGGGGCTTGCGCTCGGGCAGGTCGTGCTCGTGCCCACGTCGTCCCTCGACCCGCTCTTCGACGATGTCCGGGCCGTCCCGATCTCGAGCTGGGACGACATCACCGAGGCCAACATGCGGCGATGGCTGGTCGAGGCGGCCGACATCCCGCATCCCTCGCCTGCGCTCATCAGCGCGCACTGGGTCGACCGGATGAGCCGCGCCCTCGGCTGAGGTCGGCTCGAGCGGTCAGGTGATCCGGGCGCGGTAGTGGTCGAGGTCGGTGCGGATGTTGCGCAGGAGGGTGGTGATGCGCTCGTCGCCCTGGGCCATGGCCTCGATGGTCTCGTCGGAGAGCAGGGCCTGCATGTCGGCGGCCCGCACCCAGCGGGCGCCGTCGTGCTCGTGGCTGATGGCGGCCTCTCGGCCCTCGGCCACGCGGCCCCGGTAGGACAGCTGCAGGGTGTCGTAGCCGTAGACCTGCATGAGGTAGCAGCCGACCAGCTCCAGCGGCCCGTCGATCTCGAGGCCTGACTCCTCGACGAGCTCTCGGCGGGCGCCCTGCTCCGGGGTCTCGCCGGCCTCCACCATCCCGCCCGGGAGGAACCACTGGCCGGCCATGGCCGAGCCCTCGGCCCGCTGCAGGAGGAGGATCTCGTCGCCCCGCTCGGCGTACACGACCGTGGACAGCGCGAAGAGCGGCGGCACTGGACCGGTCGCGGCCAGGTCGCTGCGCAGCGGGTCGGCGTCGGTCATCGGCGGCAGCGTAGCCACGGTGGCCCATGCGGTCCCTCGGCGCGTCTCGTGGCATCGGTACGCTCCGGTCGTGGCGGTCGACCGGAGTCGCAAGGCGCGTGCGTCCCGGAAGCGCCAGCGGCGGATGGGCCGGGTCGAGCACGACCTCACCGACGAGCAGTGGAGCGCTCTCACCTCGGCGTGGGGCGGGTGCGCCTACTGCGGCGCCGCCGACCGTCCGCTGCAGCGCGACTGCGTCCTGGCGCTGTCGCGCGGCGGTCGCTACACCCTGGCCAACATCGCTCCGGCTTGCCGTTCCTGCAACGCCAGCAAGTGCAACGACGAGGTGACCGGGTGGCTCCGCCGCAAGCGCCTCGACGAGCGCACCTTCCTGGTGCGCCACGGCGAGATCCAGGCCGCCCTGGCCCGGGAGCTCGCCCAGCCGCCCGGGGGCTGACCCGGTGTGGTGCGACCTCCGTCAGACGGTGATGGCCAGCTTGCCTCGCACGTCTCCCGAATCGAGGCGGCGCATGGCGTCGGCCGCCTGGGCGAGCGGGTAGGTGCGGTCGAGGGCGGGCACGACCTGGCCCGACTCCAGCAGCGGGCGGAGCACCTCGAGGTCGGCGTAGTCCTCCTTGCTGACCAGCATGGTGAGGCGCTGACGGACGAACAGCGACACCAGCGGGGCCCGCAGCGTGCGGCCGAAGCCGCCGGTGATCCGGCCACCCTGCTCGTTGCCCACCACCACGAGCGTGCCCCGGTCGGTGAGCGCGCGGCGCAGCTGGGAGAGCGGCAGGTTGCCGGCGATGTCGAGGATGACGTCGTAGCGCACGGAGCCGTCGGCGATCGGGTCGCGGGTGTGGTCGAGCACGTGGTCGGCGCCCAGATCCGCCACGAGATCGGTCTTGTCGGTGCGGGACACTCCGGTGACCTCGGCGCCGAAGGACTTGGCCAGCTGGACGGCGTAGGTGCCGACGCCGCCCGAGGCGCCGAGGATCAGCACGTGGTGTCCGGTCCCCACCTCACCGGCGGCCCGCAGTGCCTGGATGGCGGTGAGCCCCGAGATGGGCACCACCGCAGCCTGCTCGAAGCTGAGCCCGGCCGGCTTGAGCGAGAGCTTGTGCTCCTTGGCTGCCCCGTACTGGGCCAGCGAGCCCTTGGCGATCCCGAACACCTCGTCGCCGGGGGAGAAGCGGGTCACCGAGGCGCCCACCGCCGTCACGGTGCCGGCCACGTCGAGCCCCGGCACCCGCTGGCGGGGTCGCCGGAGCCCGAAGCCCATCGAGAACCCCATGGCCCGGATGAAGTAGGGCCGCCCCGTCATCAGGTGCCAGGTGCCCCGGTCGATCCCGGCGGAGCGCACCTCCACCAGCACCTCGTCGGGGCCGATCTCGGGCACCGGCAGCTCGGTCAGCCGCAGCACGTCGGCCGAGCCGTAGGCATCGTGGACGATGGCCTGCATGG
>JBPPMN010000172.1:0-4521 GCA_051306055.1 Acidimicrobiales bacterium | reverse complement strand
CGGGTGGAGGCCCGACCTCGGCTCGGCCACCTGCTGCCCGGTGCCGGCCGAGCTCGACCGAGGGGGCGCCGCCCGGCCAGCGGGGGCCAGCGGAGCTGCCGTGCCCGCGAGGAGCGCCAGCGCGACCGATGCCGCGACCAGGACGGTCGTCATCGGCACCACCCCGGGTCGGGGGCGGGGGCGCCGTGGGCACGCGGGACTCGCCGCGGCAGGTCGTGGAGGCCGGTGGGCCCGGCGAGGAGCCGCACCCGCTCGCCGGCCCCCGGAAGGTCGACCACCTCGCCCACGGCCACGACGGAGCGACGCCCGTCGGCCAGCCTCGCCACCTGCACCACCAGATCGACGGCGGCAGTGAGCTGGTCGCGCACCGCCGAGATCGGGAGGTCCAGCCCCGCCGACAGCACCATCACCTCGAGGCGGCGCAGGGCGTCGACCGGTGAGTTGGCGTGGCAGGTGGACATCGACCCTTCGTGGCCGGTGTTCATCGCCCAGAGCATGTCGAGGGCCTCGGGCCCGCGGACCTCGCCGACCACGATGCGATCCGGGCGCATGCGCAGCGCGTTGCGGACCAGCTGGCGGATGGTGGTGGCGCCCAGCCCCTCCGCGGAGGCCGGGCGGGCCTCCAGCCGCACCACGTGGTCGGCGGCCAACCGGAGCTCCGCGGTGTCCTCCACCGTGACGATGCGCTCGCCTCCGGGCAGCACCGCGGTGAGGGCGTTGAGCACGGTGGTCTTGCCGGCGCCGGTGCCTCCGCTCACCACGATGTTGCTCTTCGCCCCGACGGCCCAGGCCAGGAGGTTCTCGACCCCGGGCGGGCAGAGCGCGGCCAGCGGGATGGCTCGCACCCCGAAGCGGCGGATGGTGACCAGGGGACCGTCGACGGCCAGGGGAGGCACCACCACGTTGACCCGTGAGCCGTCGGGGAGGCGGGCGTCGGCGATGGGGCTCGACCGGTCGGCTCGCAGGCCGAGCGGGGCCACGATGCGCTCCACCAGGAGGTCGACCTCGTGGCGGGGCAGCGTGAGCTCGGTGGCGTGGAGGTGGCCGCCTCTCTCGACCCACACCCGGCCGTCACCGTTGACCATCACCTCGGTGACGGCGGCATCGGCGAGGAGCGGGGTGAGGGGGCCCAGCCCCGTGGAGCGTGCCGCCACGGCGGCGGCGACGTGGTCGACGATCCCACCGGGCAGGAGCGGGTGGCGCTGGCGCACCTCCGCGGCCACGCGCTCGCGATCGGGCAGCGCATCGCCCGCCTGGTCGACGAGGCGGCGGTGGATGGCCTCGACCACCGCGCCGTGGCCCACCTCAGGCTGCACGGTCGAGCTCCCGGGCCAGCGAGCGGGGGAGGCGGCTGGCCAGCAGGCCGGCGTCGACGGCTCGGGCCACGAGCGGGTCGACGGCCACCTCCGCCACCACCGGTGCGCCGAGGCAGTCCTCCACGTCGCGCCGTGACAGCGAGCGGCCCGGCTCGTGCAGCAGCACCACTTCCGATGGTCGCACGGGTGCCGTGAGGGCCCGGCGCAGCGACAGGAAGCAGGCACGGGTGACGAGCACGGAGCGGGTGGCGCCGGCGGCGACGGTGAGGGCGGTGTCGTCGGCGAGGGCGCCGCAGTCGACCACCATCGGACGGTGATCGGCGGCCAGCAGGGCGGCGAGGACGTCGGCTCGCTCGGGAGGGAGGACTCCGGAGCCGCGGTGGAGCAGCGCCAGGCCAGGAGCGGCCTCCTGCTCGAGGCGGGCCAGCGCGTCGGGCGGCACCTCGGGTCCGGCGTGGAGCCACTCCGCCAGCCCCGGTGTGGCGGGTTCGGGCAGGCCGAGGGCGGCGGGGACGTCGCCGGCCAGGTCGGCCAGCACCGCACCGCCGGTGCGGCGAGCGAACAGCAGACCGAGGGTGGCGGCGACGACCGTGGTCCCCGAGCCGCCCTTCGACGACCAGCAGGCGATGAGCATGACGACCTCCGAGGGCGCAGCCGCAGCAGAGCCGCGGCACAGCAGCGTTCGGGGGAAGTCGGCGAGGGCCCAGGACCCGTCGCCCGCCCGACGGTAGGGCGGCACACCGGCCCGGACAAGGGCCAGTTCGCTCCCCCCCCGGGTCACTAGCCTCGGCCCCGTGCCCGACCCCGTCGACGCCCCGATGGAGCCGCCGCGGATCGCGGCCTTCTTCGATCTCGACAAGACCGTCATCGCGAAGGCCTCGATGGTGGCCTTCAGCGGCCCGCTGCACCGCGCCGGGATGCTGCCGCGTCGCCTCATGCTGAAGGCGGCCTGGGGGCAGCTGGTCTACGCCCAGGTGGGGGCGACCCCGGAGAAGCTGGAGAAGCTGCGGGAGTCCGTGCTGCGCCTCACGCGCGGGTGGGACCAGGCAGAGATCTCCCAGATCGTGCGCGAGACCCTGACCGACGTGATCGAGCCGATCGTCTACGACGAGGCGCTCGACCGCATCCGGGCGCATCAGCGGTGGGGTCACAAGGTGTTCATCGTGTCGGCATCACCCGAGGAGGTGGTGGCGCCGATCGCCCAGCTCCTCGGCGTCGACGAGGCCATCGCCACGCGCGCCGAGCTCGACGATGAGGGCCGCTACAGCGGCCGCACCGAGCGCTACGTGTACGCCGATGAGAAGGTGGTGGCGCTGCGGGAGGTGGCCGAGCGCGACGATCTCGACCTCGACCACTGCTGGGCCTACTCCGACTCCGCCACCGACGTGCCGATGCTGGCGGCGGTGGGGCACCCGGTGGCCGTGAACCCCGATCGAGAGCTGGCGCGGGTGGCCCGGGAGCGAGGCTGGATGGTGGAGCAGTTCCGCCTCGAGGTGCCGCTGCGCGAGCGGGTGCCGATGCCGGCGCCGAAGCACGCGGCCGTGGGCGGGGGAGCGCTGGCCGCGGCGGCGGCGGCGGGGACCCTGTGGTGGCTGTGGCGGCGAGCCGTGGTCGAGGCAGAAGCGGCGGCTAGAGCTCCCGAACCTTCTTGGCGGCGATGGAGGCCAGCGCAGCGAACACGATGAGCAGCAGGAGCTTCTTCATGTCCGCAGGGTAGCGCCGCATCGAGCGCGGCGGCGGTGGCGCGCCGCGGTGGCGCGCCGCGGTGGTCAGACGGCGAGGAGGTCGCGGGCGCCGGTGTCGCTGCTGGGGTGGCGCAGCTTCGACATGGCGCGGGCCTCGATCTGACGGATCCGCTCCCGGGTGAGTTTGAAGTGCTCGCCGACCTCTTCGAGGGTGCGGGGCTCGCCACGGTCGAGGCCGAAGCGCAGCTTGAGGATCTCGCGCTCGCGGTCGTCGAGCGGGGCCAGGAGGCGGTTGATCTCCTCGGGGAGCAGCGCGGTGGCCGCCACCTCGAAGGGCGACTCAGCGGAGCGGTCTTCCACGACGTCGCCCAGCTCGGCGTCGCCGTCTTCACGCAGGGGCTCGGAGAGCGACAGCGGCTCGGCGGCGAAGCGCAGCGCCTCGGTGACCTTGTCTTCTGGCATCTCGACCTCGGCCGAGAGCTCGGCGAGGGTGGCCGGCCGGCCCATCTTCAGCTCGAGCCGGGCCCGGGCCTTCTGGAGGCGGGCGAGGGTGTCGCCGGCGTGGACGGGGAGGCGGATGGTGCGGCCGGTGTTGGCGATGCCGCGGGTGATGGCCTGGCGGATCCACCAGGTGGCGTAGGTGGAGAACTTGAAGCCCTTGCGCCAGTCGAACTTCTCGACGGCGTGCATCAGGCCGAGGTTGCCCTCCTGGATGAGGTCGAGCAGGGGGAGGCCGGAGGCCTGGTACTTCTTGGCGATCGACACCACCAAGCGGAGGTTCGACTGCACGAAGGTGCGCTCGGCGTTCTCGCCCTCGCGTGACGTGCGGCGCAGCTCGCGCTTGCGGGCGGGGGTGACGTCCTTGCCCAGCGCCTCGAGCTCGGCCCGTGCCTCGTTGCCGGCCTCGATGGCCTGGGCCAGGCGGACCTCGTCGTCCTTGGTCAGCAGCGGGTACTGACCGATGTCCGTGAGGTACAGGCGGACGAGGTCTTCCTCGTCCCGCTCTACGCGCTCCTTGGGCACAGTGACCTTCTTGCTCGACAGTGGGGGCGGTTGCCGGTGAAAGGCGCCCTAGGCTCCGGCAGGTACGGATTTACGATACCGATCTGGTCAAGGGTGCCAACCCCTGGGACGATGATCCAATCGAAGATGGCGAAGGCCCTGCTCAGCAGGGCAACGGCGGGGGCGGTCCGATGGAGGAGCACGACGATGGCTGAGGAGGTGGATCTCGTCATGGTCACGATGTCGTTCGACGCGGTCGACCCCGAGCGACTGCAGTCCGTCCTGGCCCGCTACGTCGTGCTGAGCCGGGGCCACCAGGGGTGCCGCAACATCGACCTGGCCCTGTCGTCTGCCCATCCGGACCGCTTCGTCGTCGTCCAGAAGTGGGAGCGTCCCGAAGACCAGCGTGCCCACTTCGACTCCGCCGACATGGTGGCCATGGCCCAAGCGTGCCAGGGCCTGCTCGCCGGTCCACCGGCCGTCGACCTCCTCGACCCCATCAGCGCCCATGACCTCGC
>JBPPMN010000129.1:0-6831 GCA_051306055.1 Acidimicrobiales bacterium | reverse complement strand
GCGGGTGGGTCAGAGACGGCCGGGCCGCACGTTGGCGGCGGCCGCCTTGTGGCAGCGCTTGAACTTCTTGCCGCTCCCGCACCAGCACGGGTCGTTGGCCTTCAGCACGCCGTGGGAGCGAGAGGTCACGTCGGTCACCCGGCCAAGGCTACCGGGACCTCCGCCGGGCGGGGCCAGGCGGCATGATGGCCGGGTGACCGCCCTGCCACCGCTCGAGCCGCTGCCGCCGGTGTCGGTGGAGGAGGTGGCCGTGCTGCGGGTCCACCTCCCGTTGGCCGTGCCGCTGCGCAGCGCCGCCGGGTCACGGCAGGACCGAGCAGTGCTGCTCGTGCGGGTGAGGACGGCCGACGCTGAGGGGTGGGCCGAGTGCGCGGTCGAGGTGCACCCCACCTACGGGCCGGAGTTCGTGGCCGCCGCCGAGGTGGTCCTCCGGGACGAGCTGGTGCCACGGCTGCTGACCGGGCCCGGCGACGCCATCGCCCTGGGGCAGGTCCTGGCCGGCGTGCGGGGCCACGAGATGGCCCGGGCCGCGATCGAGCTGGCCGTGCTCGACGCCCAGCTCCGCACCTCCGAGCGGCCCCTGGCCGACTGGCTCGGTGCCACCCACAGCACGGTGGCGCCCGGCGCCGCACTCGGCCTGCACCACGGCGACCCGGACGCGCTGCTGGCCGAAGCCAACGCTGCTCTGGCCGCCGGAGCGGCACGGCTGCGGGTGAAGATCGCCCCGGGCTCGGCGGCCGAGCCGCTGGCGGCGCTGCGCCAGCACGTCGGGCCCGACGTGGTGCTGCAGGCCGACGCCAACGGCTCGTTCCGAGCCGACCACGCACCCGACCATCGCGAGCTCCTGGCCCTCGACGAGATCGGTCTGGCCTGCCTCGAGCAGCCCCTCCACCCCGACGACCTGGTCGGGCACGCTCGGCTGGCCGAAGCCCTCGCCACGCCGATCTGCCTCGACGAGCCGATCACCTCCCTGGGCGCGGTGGAGACGGTCGCCGCGCTCGGCGCCTGCTCGGTGGTGTGCCTCAAGCCGGCGCGGGTCAGCGGCTGGATCGCGGCCCGCGCGGTGCACGACCGCTGTGTCGAGCTGGGCCTCGGCCTGTGGGTGGGGGGCATGCTGGAGACCGGGTTGGGCCGAGCCGCCAACCTCGCCGCCGCCGCCCTGCCGGGGATGACCCTGCCGCCCGACCTCGACCCCCGCGGCCGGTTCGATCCCGACCTGGCCGATCCGCGGCTCCCCCACGACGGGCTGGTGGCGGTGCCCGACATCCCGGGGACGGGGGCCACGCCGCAGCTCGAGGGCCTCCACGTCGAGACCGTGGGAGCCTGGAGGCCGTGACCTCCGACGCTGCTGCCACCGTCACCCTCGACGACGTGCGGGCGGCGGCCGAGCGCATCGCGGGTGCGGTGGAGCGCACGCCCAGCGCTCGGTCCGACACCCTGTCCGAGCTGCTCGGGGTCGACGTGGTCTGCAAGTTCGAGAACCTGCAGTTCACCGCCGCCTTCAAGGAGCGCGGCGCTCTCAACAAGCTGCTGTCGCTCACCCCCGACGAGCGCCGCCACGGGGTCGTGGCCATGTCGGCCGGCAACCACGCCCAGGCGGTGGCCCGCCACGCCACCCGCCTCGGCATCGACGCCACGATCGTGATGCCGGCCCAGACCCCGTTCGTGAAGGTGCAGCGCACCGAGGTGCTGGGGGCACGGGTGGTCCTCTACGGCGAGGGGCTGGCCGAGGCCACCGCCGAGTGCCACCGCATCATCGAGGCCGAGGGGCGCACCTTCGTCCCGCCCTACGACGACCCCGCCGTGGTGGCGGGCCAGGGCACGGTGGCCCTCGAGCTGCTGGAGGACCACCCGGAGCTCGACGCGCTGGTGGTGCCGGCCGGGGGTGGCGGCCTGCTGGCCGGCATGGCGGTGGCGGCCCGGGCGCTGCGTCCCGACATGGTGATCGTGGGCGCCCAGAGCGAGCGATGGCCGGCGCTGCTGGCCGCCACCACCGGGGAGGACCTGGCCGTGGGCGGTCCCACCATCGCCGAGGGCATCGCGGTGCCCGCACCCGGCCAGCTCACCACCCGTCTCGTGCGGGAGCTGGTCGACCGGATCCTCACCGTCTCCGACACCTCGGTGGAGGAGGCCATGAACCTGCTCCTCGAGATCGAGAAGGTCGTGGTCGAGGGCGCCGGCGCCGCCGGCGTCGCCGCCCTGCTCCAGCACCCGGGGGTCCTGGCGGGGCGCCACGTGGGGGTGGTGCGGTCGGGGGGCAACGTCGACCCGCGCCTGCTGGCGTCGGTGATCATGCGAGGGCTGATCCGCTCCGGCCGCCTCAGCCGGCTCCAGGTGGAGATCCCCGACCAGCCGGGCGTGCTCGGGAAGGTCACCACCGTGGTGGGGGAAGCCGGCGCCAACATCGTGGAGATCCTCCACCAGCGCATGTTCCTCGACGTGCCCGCCCGCTCCACCGAGCTCGAGGTGGTCGTGGAGACCTACGACCACGACCACGTGCAGCGCGTGTTGGCGGCGCTGGGCGACGCCGGCTACGCCGCCCGCGTCGGCGACGTCACCTTCGGCTCGACCTGAGGGCCGGGTCAGTCGAGGAGGTTCGTGCGGAGGCGGTCGACGGTGCCGTCGGCCACGCCCAGGTGGTCGGCCAGGCCCGCCATGGAGCCGTGGCGGTCGGCCACCACCTCGAGGAACCCGGCCATGGCCTCCATCGGCGCCTCGAGGTACTCGGGCGGCTGGCTGGTCATGGAGTCGACGGCGCCGGGGAACTCGAGGGTGAGCCAGTCGACGAAGGCCGCCATGGCGCCGGCGGTGGCGTGGTAGTCGGCCGCGATCTCATGGTCGGGCACGCCGAGCAGGCCGAGCAGCACGGCCGCCACGACCCCGGTGCGGTCCTTGCCCGCCGCGCAGTGGAACAGCGCCGGCGCGCCCTCGGCCACCACCTCGACGGCCCGGGCGATCGAGGCCCCGCCCTCGGCGAGCATGTCGACGTAGCGGTCGCGCAGGAAGTCGGCGGCACCGGTGGTGGCGACGAGGTCGTCGTCGGACCACATGCGCTGCAGCACGGGCAGGTGGTGCCAGTCGACCGGGTGGTGCTCCACGGGGAAGCGGCCGCCTCGATCGATCTCCCCGGCGGTGCGGAGGTCGATGACGGTGCGCAGGCCCAGCTGGCGCGCCCGCTCGAGGTCGTCGCCGGCCAGGCGCTGCACGCCGTCGGCCCGGAAGACGAGGCCGGCTCGTACCCGGCGGCCGTCGCTGGTGGGCAGGCCGCCCAGGTCGCGCACGTTGAACACCACGTCGAAGCGGATGCTGCGATCGAGGGCGGTGGGATCCACGGCGAAGCCGTCGAAGGGCACGGCCTCGGTGTCGGAGGAGGGCTGCGGGGTCACTGCAGCAACGGTACCGCCGGTCGGGACGCTCACAGCAGGACCACCCTGCGCGGCGCCATCAGAGCGGGGGTGGAGACGATGCATGCCGACACCATCCCAGGAGCCGGTGAACCACCGATGGCCCTGGTGCGGCCCTGGGGCGAACTCGGGGCGCAGGCTGCTGGGCGCGCCCGCTGCCTACGGTGTCGGCATGCGTCGCTTAGCGTCCCTCGTGCTCGTGGTCGCGGTGGGAACCTCGGCCTGCTCGACCACCGACACCAGCACCCCGGCGCCGCCCACGACCGGGGGCGACGTCACCACCACCTCGGCGGCAACCACCACCACGCTCGCCCTTGCCACCGAGGGGCCCTTCGCGGTCGGTCGCCGCACCATCGAGCTGGTCGACACCACGCGGCCCAGCGCCGCCGACCCCGCCCGCGACCTCCCCGAGGAGCCCCAGCGGGCGTTCGACGTGCTGGTGCTCTACCCCGCCTCGGGCGACGTGCCCACGGAGACCTCGCCGGTCGACGACGCACCGGCGGCGACCGGTTCCTTCCCGTTGGTGGTCTTCACCCACGGCGTCACGGCCACCGGCCCTGTCTACGAGGGCCGCCTCCGCGAGTGGGCCCGGGCGGGCTACGTCGTGGCGGCCCCCACCTACCCGCGCTCCAGCGGCCCGGGCGGCCAGATCTCCGACTACGTGCACCAGCCCGCCGACGTGAGCTTCGTGCTCGACGAGCTCCTCGACCTCCCGGCCGACGACCCGCTGGCCGACACCATCGATCCGGAGCAGCTGGCCGCGGCCGGGCACTCGCTCGGCGCCATCACCACCCTCGGCGTCAGCCTCAACTCCTGCTGCGCCGACGAGCGGCTCGACGCAGCCATCCAGATCTCCGGCATCCGCCTGGCGTTCCCCGACGGCGAGTTCGACGACCTGGGCCGAGTGCCGTTCCTGGCCATCCACGGGGCCGAGGATGCCGTCGTCCCGGTGAGCGGGAGCGACTCGCTCTTCGACGAGGCCCCCGGGCCGGCCCACTACCTCCGCCTGCCCGACGGCGACCACTCGTCGTTCCTGTTCACCGAGGGCGAGCTCGTCGACCGGGTGGTGATCGCCTTCCTCGACCACTACGTGCGACAGGTGCCCGACGCCCTCGACCCCGTCGAGGCCGAGGTGGCCGCCTCGGGCCTGGCCACCTTCGAGTCCAAGGAGCCTTGATCCGGGCGCGGCTTGAGCGCGCCCCGGGCCAGCGGGCAGGCTGCCCCTCATGTCGATCCGGGGGGAGGCGATCATCGTCGGTGCCTACGAGCACCCGCGCCGCGAGATCCCCGACCGCACGATCCCCCAGATCCACCACGAGGTGGCCGCCGGGGCGCTGGCCGACGCCGGCCTCACCCTCGCCGACGTCGACGGGTTCTTCTGCGACTCCACCGCCCCCGGCTTCGGCCCCGTCTCGATGTCGGAGTACCTCGGTCTGGCCCCCCGCTACGTCGACTCCACGGAGACCGGCGGCAGCTCCTACCTCGCCCACGTGGGCCACGCCGCCGCCGCCATCGCGGCAGGCAAGTGCCGGGTGGCGCTCATCACCCTCGCCGGCCGGCCCCGCACCGGCGGCGCCATGCCGGGTGGCGCACAGCGGATCCAGGACAGCCCTGAAGCCGGCTTCGAGCAGGCCGGGATCTTCGCCCCGGTGTCCAACTACGCCCTGTCGGCCTCGCGCCACATGTACGAGTTCGGCACCACGAGCGAGCAGCTGGCGTGGATCAAGGTGGCGGCGTCGGAGCACGCCCAGCACAACCCCGACGCCCTGCTGCGCGACGTCGTCACCGTGGAGCAGGTGCTCGACTCGCCGATGGTGGCCGACCCGCTCCATCGCCTCGATTGCTGCGTCGTCACCGACGGCGGCGGCGCGCTGGTGGTCGTCCATCCCGACGTCGCTCGCGAGCTGGGGCGGTCGGGCGCCAGCGTGCTCGGCCACGGCGAGGCCATCAAGCACGGCGACGCCGGCCGCATCGACCTCACCTACTCCGCCGCCCGCTGGAGCGGGCCCGCCGCGTTCGCGGAGGCGGGCATCACCCCCGACGACATCCAGTACGCCTCCATCTACGACTCGTTCACCATCACCGTGCTCATCGCCCTGGAAGACCTCGGCTTCTGCGAGAAGGGCAAGGGCGGCGCCTTCGTCGCCGACGGCGCCCTGCGCAGCCCGGGCGGCCGCCTGCCCTTCAACACCGACGGAGGTGGGCTGTGCAACAACCACCCCGCCAACCGCGGCGGCATGACCAAGGTGATCGAGGCCGTCCGCCAGCTCCGGGGTGAGGCCCATCCCGCCGTGCAGGTGCCCGGCTGCGAGCTGGCCCTGGCCCACGGCACCGGCGGCGCCCTGTCCACCCGCCACGGCAGCGCCACCCTCGTGCTCGGAGCGTGGTCGCGATGACCGGACGAGCTGACCTCCCGGCCCACCGGCCGCCGTTCAACAAGGAGGCGGCGCCGTACTGGGAAGCCACCGCCGAGGGCCGACTGGTCCTGCCGGTGTGCGATGCCTGCGGCCACCACATCTGGTACCCGCGCTCGTGGTGCCCGGTGTGCGGCAGCGACGACGTCACCTGGACCGAGATGAGCGGCCACGGCACCGTCTACGCCCGGGCCATCCTGCACAAGGCCATGGGCCCGTGGGCCAAGGCCACCCCCTACGTGGGCGCCTACGTGGAGCTGGCCGAGGGTCCTCGCATCCTCACCAACATCGTCACCGACGACCCGTCATCGGTCGAAGTCGGGATGGCGGTGACCGCCACGTTCGTCCCCGTCGCCGACGACGGCGCCCCCACCGACGGCAAGGTCCCCCAGGCCATCCTCCGCTTCACCCCCGCCACCGCCTGACCCGCTCAGGTGGGGCCGGTGAAGTGGGGCGGGCGCTTCTCCTGGTGGCTGGCCAGGCCTTCGCGGGCGTCGGGGAGGCCGAAGCCGAGGAACTCATACGCCAGCGACGCGTCGAAGGCCGGGAGCTGGGCGCGGTACCAGTGGTTGAGGGTGTGCTTGGTCCAGCGGATGGCCGACTGGGCTCCGGCGGCCAGCTGCTCAGCCACCTCAAGGGCCCGGGCCTGCACCTGATCGTCGTCGACGCACAGCGACACGAGCCCGATGCGCTCCGCCTCCTCGCCCGAGAGCGGGTCGCAGGTGAGCAGCAGGTACTTGGCCTTGGCCATGCCGCACAGCAGCGGCCAGCACACAGCGGCGTGGTCGCCGGCCGCCACGCCGAGTCGGGTGTGCCCGTCGATGATCTTGGCCGTGCGGCCGACGATCGAGATGTCGGCCAGCAGCGCCGCCACCAGGCCGGCCCCGACCGCGGGGCCGTGCACGGCGGAGATGATCGGCTTGGAGCAGTCGAGGACGTTCACCACCAGGTCGCGCGCTTCGCGCAGCACCCGCAGGCGCACCTCGTCGTCGCCCATCACCCCCTCCACCAGC
>JBPPMN010000112.1:0-9836 GCA_051306055.1 Acidimicrobiales bacterium | reverse complement strand
TCGAGTACCTGCTGTGGGCGGGCCTGGACCGCGCTGGGTGGGAGGGGGAGATCGAGCACGTCGACGTGGCCAACGCCAGCGGAGCGCTGGAAGACCTGGGCTTCGATCCCTGCGCGATCGTGGGCGACCGGCTCTGGTCGGGTCCGCTCCCGGAGCGCCCCGAGATGGTCGAGGTCAGCTTCGGGCCGCTGGTGCTCTGGGTCGACCCTGCTCGGGCCGACCGGCTTCCCTCAGCCCCTAGCTCAGCGCCTTGAAGGCCAGCATCATCTCTTCGTTGAGGTTGCCGGGGACCTCGTAGCCGCTCTCGTCGCGGATCTTGTCGAAGTTGTCGCGCACGGCCTCCGGGGAGAGCTCGGCGTCGAAGTGGCCGGGGGTGACGCCCACGAAGACACGGGCCACGCGGCCACCGCCCACGGAGTACACCTCGCCGCTCACCGGGCAGTCCTCGTGGGCCAGGTAGGTGACCACGGGGGTGACCAGCTCCGGGGCCAGCTTGTCGGCGGCTGGGCCGAGCAGCTCCTCGGTCATGCGGGTCTTGGCGACGGGCGCGATGGCGTTGGCCTTGATGTTGTTCTTGGCTCCCTCGACGGCGAGCACCCGGGTGAAGCCGACCAGGCCCATCTTGGCGGCGCCGTAGTTGGTCTGGCCGAAGTTGCCGAAGATGCCGGCGCCGGACGAGGTGTTGATGATGCGGCCGTAGCCCTGGTCGCGCATGATCTGCCAGGCCGGCTGGGTGACGTAGAAGGCGCCCCGGAGGTGCACGTCGAGCACCGGGTTGAGCTGGTCGGGGGTCATGTTCTTGAACGACGTGTCGCGCAGGATGCCGGCGTTGTTGATGATGATGTCGATCCGCCCGAACGTGTCGACGGCGGTCTGCACGATGTTGGCGCCGCCCTCGGGTGTGGCCACGCTGTCGTAGTTGGCCACGGCCTCGCCACCGGCGGCGGTGATCTCGTCGACCACCTTCTGGGCGGCGGTCTCCGATGAGCCGGTGCCGTCGCTGGCGCCACCGAGGTCGTTGACGACGATGAGCGCACCTCGCTTGGCGAGGTCGAGGGCGTGGGAGCGGCCGAGGCCACCGCCGGCACCCGTGATGATCGCCACCTTGCCGTCGAACCCGAGATCAGCCATGCCGTGCTCCTGCGCGTCGTTGCGGAATGAGGACGTCGGCGAGCGTACGCGCGGTGATCAGAGGTGTCCGAATCGTGGTGCCGAGCTCGACCTCTGCGGATCAGTCGCGGCCCTGGAGCTTGGCCAGCAGGCGCAGCAGCTCCAGGTAGAGCCACACGATGGTGACGAGCAGGCCGAAGGCGGCGTACCACTCCATCTTGCGGTCGAGCTGGGCGGCCACGCCGCGCTCGACGAAGTCGAAGTCGAGCAGGAGGTTGAACGCCGCCACGCCCACGATGACGAGGCTGATGCCGATGCCCAGCGGGCCGGTGTCGTGCAGGAAGGGCACGCTGGCGTCGAAGAAGCTGAGCACGATGTTCACCATGTACACGAGGAAGATGGCGCCGGTGGCGGCCACGATCCCCATGCGGAGCTTGTCGGTCACCTTGATGATGCGGGTGGCGAAGAGGAAGAGCATCACCGCGAACACGCCGATGGTGAGGCCGACGGCCTGGAGCACGATGCCGTCGTAGGCGGTGTTGTAGACGGCGGAGATGGCGCCCACGAAGGCGCCCTGGAGCAGGGCGTACACGGGGCCGGTGAAGCGGGCCAGCTCCGGCTTGAAGATGGTGAGGATGGCCACGCCGAGGCCGCCGAGCATCACCGGGAAGAGCCATCCGGGGAACGAGACGGTGTCGAGCGTGGCGTCGACGCTGTTCCAGCCGAAGACGCCGGCGCCGATCAGCAGGACGAGCAGGGCGGCGGTGGCCCAGATCGTGCCGCTGACGGTCATGCCGTCGACGCCGCCGGCCACCGGGCGCTCGTAGGCCGGAGCGTTGTACTGCTCCTCCAGCTGCTGGGGGGTGGGGGCCGCCCACCCGGCCTCGGTGGCGGCGGAGGTGGTATGGGCCTTCTCGAAGACCTTGTCGCTCAGGGCGGGGTTGGAGCTGCGCATGGGGCCCATTGTGCCCTGCCGGAGACCGGTTCGGGTGCCGCGTGCTCAGGCGACGGCGCGGGCCACCCGGGTGGTGATGTGCACGGCGTGGTCGCCGAGCCGCTCGTAGAAGCGGGCCACGAGGGTGGCATCGGCGGCGACGGTGGTGGGCACGCCGCCCGACAGCAGCTCCGAGGTGAGGTCGGAGTGGAGGTCGTCGAGCTCGTCGTCGGCCGCCTCGAGCACCTCCCCGGCGGTGGGGTCGCGGTCGACGAAGGCGTCGGCGGCCGCCCGCCACAGCTCGGCCGCCACCGTGCCCATCCGCTCCAGCATCCCCCGGGCCGTGGGGGTGAGCTGGGCCACGAGGCCGGTCCCGGCCCGCTTGGCGATGTGCTCGGCCAGGTCGCCCGAGCGCTCGAGCTCGGGCACGATCCGGATGATCGCCAGCGCGTAGCGGAGCTCGCTGGCCACCGGCTGCTGGAGCACCAGCAGGCGCTCGATGTCGGCTTCGATGTCGACCATGAGGTCGTCGATGGCGGCCTCACCCGTGCGCACCGTGGCCAGAGCTTCGCTGTCGCCGCCCATGAGGGCTTCGTTGGCGGCCGCCACGGCCTCGGTGACGAGCGCGAACAGGCGCACCACCTTCTGGTCGATGTCGTCGAGCTCCTGGTGGTAGCCGACCCGCAGGGCGGTGGGCTTCTCGGGGATGGGGGCGTCGTTCACGGCCGTGCCACACCGACCTGGTCGGCGGCCCAGCCCTTGAGGCGCTTGTAGTCGACCTTGCCGTTGGGGGCTCGGCCGATCGTGTCGATCGTGAGCACCCGCTTCGGGGCCTTGTAGGAGGCCAGCTTGCTCTTCACGTGGGCGACGATCGCACCCTCGTCGAAGGGCGAGCCCGGCGTGAGCTCGACCACGGCGGTGATGGCCTCGCCGAACTTCTCGTCGGGGACACCGACGGCCACGGCGTCGATCACGGACTCGTGGGTCTTGAGCGCCTCCTCGACCTCCTCGGGGAACACCTTCTCCCCGCCGGTGTTGATGCACACCGAACCCCGCCCGAGCAGGGTGAGCGAGCCATCGGCCTCGACCGTGGCGTAGTCGCCTGGCACGGAGTACCGCTTGCCCTCGAACTGGATGAAGGTGGCGGCCGACTTCGCCTCGTCCTTGTAGTAGCCGATGGGCTGCCAGCCGCCCACCGCGACCCGACCGGTCTCGCCCGAGCCGGGCTGCACCTCGCGGCCGTCGTCGGTGATCACCTTGGTGTGCTCGCCGACGGTGAACTTGGCTGTGGTGCTGGTGCCGGCCGCGGTGCTCACCGACTGGCCCATCCCGACGGCCTCGGAGCTCGAGAAGGCGTCGATGATCATCATGCCCGGGTGGTGGGCGAGGAGGCCCTGCTTGGCCGGCTCGCTGAACATCACCCCGGAGCTGGAGATGATCATCAGGCTGGAGATGTCCCACTTGCCGGGGTTGTCGTCGAGGGCCCGCACCATGGGCCGGGCGAAGGAGTCGCCCACGATGGCGATCGTGTTGACGCCCTCGCGCTCGATGGTGGTGAACATCTCCTCGATGTCGAGGTGCCGCTCCTCGAGCGTCACCGTGCAGCCGCCGCCCGACAGCACGATCAGCTGGGTGAAGCACCCGGTGCCGTGCATCAGCGGGCAGGCGGGCAGGCCGACCAGGCCGGGGCCCTGCACGGCGTCGCGGATGAGGGCCATGTCGGGGTCGCTGTCGCGCACCGTGGGGACGAACGTGCCCACCAAGGTGCGGAACAGGTCGTCCTGCCGCCACATCACGCCCTTGGGCATCCCGGTGGTGCCGCCCGTGTAGAGCAGCAGGAGGTGGTCGCCGTCGCGGCCCCAGGGCCCCGACACGGGCTCGGGGGTGCCGGCCTCGGCGGCCGCCTCGTAGGGCGTGGCCCACTCGGGCATCGGGCCGGCGCCGTCGTCGACCCAGAGCCACAGCTTCACCAGCGGCAGGCGGTCGCGGATGTTCTCGATGCGGTCGGCGAAGGTGCCGTGGAACACCACGGCCACCACGTCGCCGTTGTCCCACAGGTACAGCAGCTCGTCGTCGAGGTAGCGGTAGTTGGTGTTGATGGGGGCCAGGCCGGCCTTGAAGGTGGCGAACACCGACTCGAGGTACTCGGGGCCGTTGTAGAGGTACTGGGCGACCTTGTCCTGCTCCTGCACGCCGGCATCCAGCAGCGCCTGGGCGATGCCGTTGGCCCGCCGGTCGAAGTCGGCCCACGTGACCCGGCGGTCGCCCTGCACCTGGGCGGCGGCGTCGGGCACCTGCTGTGCCACCGTCTCCCAGACGTCCGCGAAGTTCCAACCGGGCATCGTGCTCCCCCTCATTCGGTTTCGTTCGGTTCAGGTCGAGCGACGATGCTAGCCCGCCGTTGACCTTCTTGACCGATCGGTCAAGTCGTACGCGTGCGGCGGCTACGTTGCCGACATGGACTTCGAGCTGCCTGGCGACGACGACCCCCGCCGCGCCGAGGTGCGCACCTGGCTGGCCGAGCACCCGTCGCCCACCGGTCGCCAGCTGGCCGAGGCCGGCTACGTGGCCCCCCACTGGCCGCGGCCGTGGGGGCTCGACGCCGATCCCATCCACCAGATCCTCATCGACGAGGAGCTGAAGGCTGCGGGCGTGACCCGGCCCTCGAACACGATCGGCATCGGCTGGGCCGGTCCCACCATCCTCCACGGCGGCACCGACGCCCAGAAGGAGCGCTACTTGTTCCCGCTGCTGGCCGCCGAGGAGATCTGGTGCCAGCTCTTCAGCGAGCCGGGCTCGGGCTCCGACCTCGCCTCGCTGGCCACGCGGGCCGTGCGCGACGGCGACGAGTGGGTGGTCACCGGCCAGAAGATCTGGACCTCGCTGGCCCAGTTCAGCTCCCACGGCATCCTCATCGCGCGCACCGAGCCCGACGCACCGAAGCACGAGGGCATCTCGTACTTCATCTGCCCCATGGACGCGCCTGGCGTGGAGATCCGCCCCATCATCGAGATGACCGGCTCGCACACCTTCAACGAGGTCTTCCTCGACGAGGTTCGGCTGCCGGCCGAGAACCTCGTGGGCGAGGTCAACCGGGGCTGGGGGCTGGCCAAGGTGACGCTGGGCAACGAGCGGGTCTCGCTCTCGTCGGGCGGCGCGCTCTGGGGAGCGGGGCCGACGGCCGAAGACCTGCTCGACGTGGTCCGCGCCGCCGGCGGAGCGACCGACCCCGTGCTGCGCCAGGAGCTGGCCGGGCTCTGGATCGAGCACGAGCTGCTGCGGCTGATCCGGCTACGGACCGTCACGGCCCGCATCAAGGGCGAGCCGCCGGGCGCCGAAGCGTCGATCCGCAAGATCCTGGCCGACGAGCACGGTCAGCGGATCATGGGCCTGGCCAAGGACCTGGCCGGGCCGGCCGGGATGCTCTCCACCGGTGGCCCGCTCGGGAGCGACCCGGCGATGTGGCACTACGGCTTCCTCTTCGCCCCCGCTCTCACCGTCGGCGGCGGCACCGGCGAGGTGCAGCGCAACATCGTGGCCGAGCGGGTGCTGGGCCTGCCCCACGACGCCGACGCCGAGCAGGGCCAGACCTGGGCGGAGGCTCGCAGGAGCTAGTTGGGCTGGCGCCCGTCGGGGGCGGGTACGCCCGGTCTGTGACCGTGTGCGAGATCGACTGCAACGGCCCCGGCATCCGCCGCAAGGGGGCGGGGACGGGCTTCACCTACGCCGACGACGACGGCGTGCGCATCGAGGATCCCGAGGTGGTCGAGCGGATCAAGGCGCTGGCCATCCCGCCGGCCTGGACGGACGTGTGGATCTGCTCGGACCCGCTCGGCCACATCCAGGCCACCGGCGTCGACGCCAAGGATCGCCGCCAGTACCGCTACCACGACGAGTGGCGGGTCCAGCGCGACCAGGAGAAGCACGACCGGGTGCTGCGCTTCGCCCGTCGGCTGCCTGCCCTGCGCGAGCAGGTGGCGGCCGACCTGGCCCTCGACGGCATGCCCAAGGAGCGGGTGCTGGCCGCCGCGGTGCGGCTGCTGGAGCTCGGCTTCTTCCGCATCGGCGGGGAGACCTACGCCGAGGAGAACGACACCTACGGCCTGGCCACGCTGCGCAAGCACCACGTGCGGGTGCGCGGCCACCGCCTCGAGTTCGACTACGACGCCAAGAGCGGCCAGCACCGGGAGTGCCAGGTGGTCGACGACGAGGTGCGGGCGGTCATCACCACGCTGCGCCGCCGCCGGGCACCGGCCGACGACGAGCTGCTGGCCTGGAAGGACGGATCCCGCGGCTGGGTCGACGTGAGGTCGTCGGACATCAACGAGTACCTGCAGGCCCACATCGGCGACGACTTCACAGCCAAGGACTTCCGCACCTGGGTGGGCACTGTCCTGGCCGCCGCCGGCCTGGCCGGTACCGAGCCAGGAGAGTCCGACTCCGCGCAGAAGCGGGCGGTGGCCGGTGTGGTGAAGGACGTGGCGGAGCACCTCGGCAACACGCCGGCCGTGGCCCGGTCGGCCTACATCGACCCCCGCGTGGTGGAGCGCTTCGAGGCCGACGACACGGTGCAGGACGCCCTCGCCGGCACGGACCCGGAGGAGCTGGCGGGCGGCATCCCCGAGGAGCTCGAGCAAGCGGTCCTCGACCTCATCGACCGAGCCCGTCGCAGCAACCGCCGCCGCAAGCGCTCCAGCCGCCGCAAGCGCTGAGGCGAGTCGTGCGCCCACGGGCCCCTGGTGCCCCCGAGCGCACGATCACTCGTGGCTGCATGGTGCTGGCTGAGCGGAATCGTGCAACCAGGAGCATCTGAGGCCCGTGGGCGCACGATCACCTGTGGCTGCACATCGCTGGGTGGGTGGAGGGCAAGGGCGCGGCGACGGCGGGCCGGGTGGCTGCGTGGGCCCCACGCCGGGGTCGCCGGTGGTCGACTGCTGGAAGAATCGTGCGCTGATGGGTGACTGGTGCACGTCGGCGCACGATTACCCCTGAGCGCACGGCGCTGGCTGGTTGGGGCTGTGCGCTACGGGGTCGCTGGTGCCTGTTGGCGCACGATCACCTGTGGGCGCACGCCGCTGGTGGGGGACGGCCCCGACCCGGTCACCAGTTGCTTCGGCGTGGGGCGTTCGACCGCGCTGGCCGGCCGCCGCTGCGCCCTTGGGTTCGGCGAGGGACGGTCGGCGTGGAGGGGGCGGCCCACGATGGACCTGGGTCGTGCGCTGAGGGGTGAGGGGTGCCGGTGAGCGCACGACCCGCGCTGGGTCAGCGGCCGGGTGCGACCACGACCGGGGCCATGTCGACGCCTACGTCGGGGTCGATCTCGGCCTCGTCGATCGCGACGGGCGCGGGCTCGGGGAGGCGGCCGAGGGCGCGGAGGGTGAAGATCGCTGCCAGGAGGCAGGTGAGGGCGCCCATGGCCAGGGCCCAGCGGGCGCCGAAGCTCTCGGACACCACGCCCGCGATGGGGCCGCCGATGGGGGTCGAGCCCAGGAAGACGACCGCCAGCAGCGCCAGCACCCGTCCTCGCATGGCGGGGGCCGCGCTGAGCTGCACGACGGCGTTGGATCCGGAGATGACCATCACGCTGGTGACGCCGACCGGCAGCACCAGCAGGGCCGCCATGGCGGTGGAGGGGGCCGCGGCCAGCGCGAACATCGACACGGCCAGGGCCAGCGTGCCCCGAGCGAGGAATCGGGTGTCGGCGTGGGTGCGCCGGGCGATGGCCAGTGCTCCGAACACCGAGCCGACGCTCATGATCGAGAAGAGCGTGGTGTAGGTGGCGGGGCCCCCGCCGAGGTCGCGGGTGGCGAACAGCGGCAGGATCACCGAGAAGTTGAACGCCAGGGTGCCCACGGCCGCCACCAGCAGCAGCGGGAGGCGCAGGTCGCTGGAGGCCCACACGTAGCGGAAGCCCTCGCGGAGCTGGCCCTTGGCCTTGGCCACGCGCTCGAGGGAGCGGAAGCGACTGCGGTCCATGCGGGCGAACAGCCACAGCTGCGGGAGGTAGGACAGGGCGTTGACGGCGAAGCACCAGCCGATGCCCGGGCCGGCGATGAGGGCGCCGGCCACCGCGGGCCCGATCACCCGGGAGCCGGTCATGAGCGTGCTGTTGAGGCCGACGGCGTTGGGCACGTCGGTCTCGTCGACGAGGTCGGTCACGAAGGCGCGCCGTGTGGGGTTCTCGAGGGCGGTGACGGTGCCCGCCGCGAACGTGAGCAGGAAGATCGACCACAGCGCGGCGCTGTCGGTCAGGACGAGCAGTGCGAAGGCGGCCGCCACGACGGCACCGATGGCGTTCATGAGCAGGAGCAGTCGGTGGCGGTCGCTGCGATCGGACAGCAGGCCGGCCCAGGCGCCGAGCACGAGGATGGGGATGAACTGCGCTGCGGTGACGAGCCCGACGGCCACGCCGCTGTCGGTGAGGTCGAGCACCAGCAAGCCGATGGCCACCATCTGCATCCAGGTGCCGGTCTGGCTGATGATCTGGCCGCCGAAGAACAGGCGGAAGTTGTGGCTGCGCAGCGAGCGGAAGGTGTCGGCGCCGAAGGCCCTGACGCGGGTCATCGCAACGTGCCCTGCGTGGTGAGCCGGTCGAGGACCTCGGTGGCGGCGGCCAGCCGGGCCTGCTCGTCGTCGGTGAGCTGGGCCAGCTGGCGGGCCAGCCAGGCGTTCTTGCGGGCCCGCGTGCGCTCGAGCAGATCCTCGCCGGCGGGGGTGAGGGCCACGCGCACGAAGCGGCGATCGTCGGGGTCGGTGGCCTTGTCGACCAGCCCCTTCTCGTGGAGGAGCCCGATCACCTTGGTGATGGTGGGCGAGGCCACCCGCTCCCGCTCGGCCAGCTCACCGAGGGTCAGCGGGCCGTGGCTCGACACGGTGGCCAGGACCGAGCCCTGGGTGGGGGAGAGGTCGGTGTCGGCGGTCTGGCGCAGCACGCGGGCGAGGCGGGTCACGGAGAGGCGCAGCTGCCCGGCCAGCTCGACGGTGGCGTCGAGGTCGGGCTGGGGGGAGCTGGTCTCGGGGGGCACGGAAGACATCATTTCACCTAACTAAGTAGCCTGGCTACTTATTCCCGGTGCCCCGAGCGGGCCAGACTGTCGCCATGTCAGCCGTGCTCACCCCGATCGACCTCAAGCGCCATGGCAAGGTGCGGGCCTGGGTCGACCTCCCCGGCGTGCCGGCCGGCATGCCCGGCAAGGTGCTGCAGGTCTCGGGCGTGTCCTGGATCCGCTACCGGGTGCTGTTCGAGAACGGCGTGCAACAGGGTCTCCTCGACGGCCGCCACATCGTCGACCCGAAGGGCTGGGTGCCGGTCGACGAGCGGGTGGAGGAGGTGGCGGAGGAGGCCGCCGATGCCGACGCGGCCGACGACGGCGCGGCCGCCGGCGCCGCCGGCGCCGACAACCCGTTCGGCGTGCCGGTGCACCTCCTGGAGCGGGCCAAGGCCGCTCGAGCCCGCCACGGCGGCTGACCGGCCGACGACCTCGACCCACCTCCGACGACACCAGCGATCGACCCGACCAGCAACCACCCAGGGGGAACCACCCATGAAGCTGTCCACCCAGCTGAACTACGCCGGCGGCATCAAGGAGGCGGCCGAGCAGGTCATCGCCATGGAGCAGGGCGGCCTCGACCAGATCTGGGTGGCGGAGGCCTACAGCTTCGACGCCGTCTCCACCATGGGCTACCTGGCCGCCCGCACCGAGCGGGTGCAGATCGCCTCGGGCATCCTGCCCATCTACACCCGCACGCCGACGCTGCTGGCCATGACGGCGGCCGGGCTCGACAACCTGTC
>JBPPMN010000101.1:0-2427 GCA_051306055.1 Acidimicrobiales bacterium | reverse complement strand
TGGCGATCGTGGCCACGCCCACGATGGTGCCCTCGTCGCCGCGAGCCAGGAACTGGGTGACGGCGTCGTGGGCCAGCATGGCCCGCACTGCGTCGAGCGAGGGCGGCGGGTTGGAGCGCGACAGCTGGGGCACGAGGTGCTCGAGGGCCGCGGCGACCTCTTCGGCGTCGGCGGCCGTGGCGATCGCGATCGAGACGGCCATGGTCACCGGCCGAAGGCGAGCCGGCTTTGCCGGTCGCCGGGAGGCACGTGGGGAGGCAGGAGCGAAGCGACGCCCGGAGCACGCATCATCTCAGGGGTCGGGCACCGGCTGGGGCGGGGGCGGACCGACGTAGCGGGCCGACGGGCGGATGATGCGGTTGTCGGCGGCCTGCTCGAGGATGTTGGCGCACCACCCGATCACCCGACTCGACGCGAACGTGGGGGTGAACAGCTCGGGCGGCAGTCCGCAGTGGTCCATCACCACGCCGGCGTAGAACTCCACGTTGGCGTAGAGGTCACGCCCCGGCTTCAGCTCGGCCAGCACGTCGACGACGGTCTGCTCCACCACCTTGGCGAACTCGATCTTGTCGGCCTGGATCCGCTCGGCCACGCCGCGCAGGAAGGTGGAGCGGGGGTCGTCGGTCTTGTAGACGCGGTGGCCGAAGCCCATGATCTTCTCGCCGCGCGTGACGTGGTCGACCAGGTAGGGCCGGGCGTTGTCCGCGGTGCCGATGGCTTCGAGCAGGGCCAGCGCCCGAGACGGAGCGCCACCGTGGAGTGGGCCCGACAGGGCGCCCATCCCGCCCACCACCGCGGCGGCCACGTCGGCGCCCGACGAGGTGATCACCCGGGCGGTGAAGGTGGAGGCGTTGAAGCCGTGGTCGATGGTGGTGATCTGGTACTGCTCCACGGCCCGACCCTTGTCGGGGTCGAAGTCCTCGCCGGTGAGCATCCACAGGTAGTTGGCGCCGTAGCCGAGGTCCTGTCGGGGTTCGATCACCTCGAGGCCGTTCTGGAGCCGGTAGATGGCCATGATCAGCGACGGCATCACCGCGCACATCTGCAGTGCGTTGCGGCGGCGCTCGGCATCGTCGATGTCGAGGGTGGGCTGGTAGCCCTCGGCCGCCCCCACCATCGACATGGCGGAGCGCACCCCCTCCATCACGGTCTTGCTGGAGGCGGCGATGGCGGGCAGCAGCTCGGCCACGCTCTCCGGCACGACCCGCAGCGGCTTCACCTCGGCGGCGAAGGCCTCGCGCTCGGCCGCCGACGGCAGGTGGCCGTCGATCAGCAGGTGCCACACGTCTTCGAGGGGGAGCTTGTCGGCCAGCTCCACGGCGTTGTACTGGCGGTAGTGGTAGAAGCCCTCGAGGCCTCGCACGTCGCCCACCTCGGTCTCGGCCACGATCACACCCTCGAGCCCGGGGGGCGCCTCGAGGCTGGAGGGGTGCACCACCGGCTGGATCTGGGCGAACGACATGAGCGAGCGCAGCGACACGACGCCCACGAGCGTGTCGTCGTCGACCACCGGCAGGTGGCGGTAGCCGTTGGACTCGAACTCGGCGAAGGCCTCCTGCACCGACAGGTCGGGCGAGGCGCAGTCGACCGGCTGGGTCATCCACTCGCTCACCTTGGTGTCGGCCGCCGAGGCGCCCGTGGCGTTGAAGCGCACCAGGTCGCGCTCGGTGAGGATGCCGATGGGCCGTTGCCCGTCGACCACCACGACGCTGCCCTTCTCGGCCTCCGACATCCGCTTCGACACCTCCGCGATGGTCTCGGAGGGCTGGGCAGTGACCGCCGGGGAGCTCATCACCTCGGCGACCGTGCGGACAGTGCTCGTCGCGGCCATGGGTCGGATCCTACCGAGCCCGCTGGCGCGATGGTCCGGGCGCCGCCGGGCCCGAAAGACAACGTTCACCAGATGGCGACACGGCGCTCACCTCTGCGTGTTCCCGAGGTCACAGCCCGGCGCGATGGTCGCAGCGTGAACCCGCTCACCACGTTCGTGCGATCACTGGGCAACGACCGGGCGCTGGCCAACGCCCAGGCCTCGCTCGAGGTCCGCCGGCGCGAGGACTGGCTGGTGCTGGGGCTGGCCCACCGCCTCGAGCACCCGCGCCGAGCACCCGCAGTGCCCGCCACCGCCACCCGCACCGTCGCCTGACCCGAGCAGCCGCCCCGACGGCTCGCCGTCAGCGGGTGCGGCGCTGCACGACGAGACCCCCACCGACGATCAGCACGATCGCCGCCACTCCGGAGCCCACCACCCACGGCACCAGCGACGCGCCGCCCTCGTCGCGCTGGTTGGCCTCCAGCGTGGTGCCGGGCAACCGCTCTTCGTCGGCGTCGCCGTCGGTGTCCTGCGCGGTCGCCGGGGCGGCCGTCAGCAGCACGGTGACCACGAGGGCGAGGAGGAGGGCGAGGGGGCGGCGCAGCATTGGTGGG
>JBPPMN010000061.1:0-12593 GCA_051306055.1 Acidimicrobiales bacterium | reverse complement strand
CCCACGGTGATGATGCCCTCGACCTGCTCGATGAGATCGTCCTTCGTGAGCTTGAACAGCTCGACACTGGCCTGGCAGGCGTAGAGGCCGGCACCGGTATCGGAGATCATCTCGATGAACTCGGGGATCGAGGGGATGTCGAGCGCTTCCATCTTGCGCTCCATGTAGTGGGTCATCACCGACGACACCCCGGGGAGCCCACCGGCCCAGGTGGCCATGTGCAGCCCCGGGTTGCCAACCGTCGACACCTTGATGTGGTCGTGGCGCTTCCGGTGGATGGCGTCGAGGCCGAAGAAGGTGAAGAACAGGTTCGCCTCCATCCCCTCCGCGCGGGCCCCGTTGGCCATGATCAGCGCGGGGTAGATCCCCTCGAGGGATCCCTGCGAGACGATGATCGAGATCTTCTGCGTGCTCAGGTCCATGTCGGTTCCGTTCTCGTGGCTCGACGGGTGTCGATCAGATGCAGCCCTTGGGCTTGGGGATGCCGGCGATGCGAGCGGCGACCTTGGCCGGGCCCTTGGGGAAGAGCTGGTAGAGCTCCTTGACCGTCACGCCGGACGTCTTGCCGAGCGCTCGCACGGTGGGGCCCGTGCCATGGGCGAAGTACTCCTGGCGCATGAACCGGATGACCTGCCAGTGCTTGTCGTCCAGCTCGTCGATCTCCTCTTTGGCGGCCAGCTCGGGGACCATTCCCTCGGTCCACTGCTCAGGGTCGACGAAGAAGCCCTCCTCGTTGAGCTCGACCTCGTTGCCAGCGATGGTGGCGGTGGGCATGGCGATCTCTCCTGGTCTCTCAGTTGATGTGCTTGCCGGCGCGGGGCATGTCGGCCTTGACGCCCGGGATGTCTCGCCCCGGCAGGAGGCTGTGCCAGTAGAACCACTGGAACATCAGCTTCCCGAGGTGGTTGAGCCGGGACTCCTTGAGCAGCGGCAGACCGACCGGGCCTGGGTAGTGGCCCTCCACCGGCTCCTGCTCGTAGTTGAAGTCGATCAGCAGCGCCTTGTCGAAGCCCGTCTCGATGAAGCAGTTGGCATGGCCGTCGAAGCTGGCGTCGAGCTCCTCCCCGGCGAGGAACCGGGTGAGGTTCTCCACCAGCACCTCCCCCTCGAAGTGGCTCACCGACCCCGCCTTCGACGCCGGGAGGTTCGCCGCATCACCGATGGCGAAGATCTCCGGTGCGACCGTCGACTGCAGCGTGTGCGGGTTGGTCTCCACGAAGTCGAGGGCGTCGCCGAGGCCGGGCGAGCGGCCCACGTACTCGGCGCCGGAGTGGACGGGGATGACCACAGCGAGGTCGAAGGGGATCTCTCGCTCGTCGAAGCTGACGAGCCGGCCGCCCTCCCCGTCGACCTCGCCGGTGTTGAACTCGGTGACCAGCTCGATCCCCTTCTCCTCCAGCATCCCGCCGAGCAGCGATGCGGCCCGCGGCTTGGTGAAAGCCGCGTCGAGCGGGGTGACCAGCGTGATCTGCACCTGGTCGCGGATGCCGCGCTCGTGGAAGTACCAGTCGGCCAGGAAGGTGAACTCCAGCGGCGCCACCGGGCACTTGATCGGCAGGTCGATGATGTTCACGACGATGCGCCCGCCCTCGAAGTCGCGCAGCGCCCGCTCGAGGCCCGTCGCGCCGGGCAGGTCGTAGAAGGTGAACACCTTCTCCATCCAGCCCGCTCCGGTGAGGCCCTCGGTCTCCTCGGGGACGAGCCGGGCGCCGGTGGCGATCACGAGGACGTCGTAGGGCAGCTCGTCGCCGCCCTCGAGCACGACGGTGCGCTCCTCGACGGCCACCCGTTCGATGCCCTGCTCGATGAAGCGCACCCCCTTGCGCAGCTGCTCGTCGCGGGGTCGCACGAGATCCTCGCCCTGGGCGAGGCCGAACGGCCGGAACAGCAAGCCCGGCTGGTACACGTGCCGGCGGTCCTGGTCGACGACGGTGATCGTGAGCTCGTCGGCCTTGAAGCGCTTGCGCAGGCGGTTCGCGGTCAGCGTGCCGCCGGTGCCGCCGCCGAGGATGACGATGCTCTTGGTCACGTTGCTGAGTGTGCGGCCGCCCCCGAGCGCCGCTCCAGGGTCCAAGGTCCCGACTTCGTCGGGAGGTCGGCCTCAGTAGGTGCGCAGCTCGATCTTGTTGCCGTCGGGGTCGCGCACGTAGAGGCCGCGGCCGGTGCCCCGGGCGCCGTAGAGGTCGGCTGGACCCATCTCCACCTCGAAGCGGCCGGAGGTGGCCAGATCGTCGAGGTCGACGTCGGTGACCGTGAGGGCGAGGTGGTCGACGTTCTCGCCCGTCCGCTCCCCGCGGAACACGTCGATGAGGAAGGTGGGGCTGACCCGCAGCGACACGAAGGGCACCTCGTGGCGACGCCACTCCTCGAGCCGCAGCACCTCGAGACCGAGCTCCTGCTGGTACCAGGCGACGAAGCGCTCCGGATCGGGCGAGGCGAACACCACGTGGTCGGGGCCGGAGAAGCGCATGGGCTCAGTGTGGCGCGTCGGTGGCGGACCGCGGATCGATGCGCAGCTGCTCCGCCAGCGCCTCGTTCAGCTCGAACCCCGGCCGGTGCTCGCCGTGGCGCTCGTAGTCGAGGAAGCCCTTGAAGAGACGGCGCCCGATGGCGGCGCTGAAGCGCTGGGCCGCAGGCGACTCGCGCTCCATGCGCGCACCGACCCGGCTGAGCGCCCGCGCCGGCACGAACAGGAGCCGGGTGAGGTCGGCCCGGGGCACGCCGAGCAGCTTCGCCACGTCTCTGCCGAGGTACTCCCGGATCCCGGCGGCCGGGAACCCGCGGAGGAGTCGAAGGCCGAGGAGGTCCTGCATGACCTCGATGGCGGCGGCGGTGAGCAGCCGGCCGGCGTCGCTCTCGTCGTAGGCCCGAGCCTGGATCCGCTCGAACACCACCTGGGCGTCGGCCCGGTTCAGCGGGAGGAGGTCGTCGCGGATGCCCATGCCGTGACCGACCACGTTCCAGGCATGCACATAGGCCTCCTGATCCTCGGACGGCAGCCGCACCCCGCTGCGCTCGAGCACCTGCAACCCGATCAAGGAGAACGTGAACAGCGTGCCCAGGAGATCCTCCTGGTTGAGGGGGATGCCGAGGCGCTCCACGTCGAACACGGGGGAGCCAGGGACGTCGTGGTGCCGGAGGAGGTGGCGGGCCGACGCGTGCATCAGCCGGACGTGGCGGATGTCGCTGGCCCCGGCCCCGCCAGGGTCGAGTCCTCCGGGGCTCATCACGTCGATGATGAACTGGCCGGTCTCGAGGAAGCGCCGCTTGGCGTCGGACCCGGCCAGACGGCCGGTCTGGACCAGCACCTCCGCGCCGTGGGCGCCGGCATAGCCGGCGGGGATCGATGCCATCCAGAGGCCGAGCCCGAGCTGGGGGATGTTCGCGGCGAACACCTCCTGGCCGCGGGCCACCAGGTCGGCATCGGCCCAGGCCGGCCACACGGGGCGCTCCTGGACGAAGGCCCGGAGTGGAGCGGACTCCTCGTTGGTGCTGCGAGCGCCGTGCGCGATGAGGGCGGTGGTGAGGTGGCCGTCGTGGGCGCCCAGCTCGCCGTCGAGGTAGGCCTCCACCACCTCGTCGGCGGGCGGGTCGCCCACGGTGCGGAGCTCCTGCAAGAGCGTTGGCTCGAAGCGGCCGGTGCCGATGGTCGGAGCGCTCATGGCGATCCCTCCGTGGTGGTCGGTGGGACCCGGCCCGCCGCCGCCAGGAGACCGTCCGCCCCGTGCTCGTGCGCGGTAGCCACCGCGGCGTCGAGGAGCGTGCGGGCCTGCTCCTGATCGCCGGGTTCGCCGCGGCGGCGCAGGGCCTGTGCCAGGCGCACCTCGGAGGCCGCGGCCAGGAGGGGAGCCTCGACCTCTCGACCGTGGTCGACGGCACTGCGCAGGGCGGTGACCGCTCGTTCGAGGTGGCCCGCCCCCAGGAGCGCCACACCGAAGGCGTGGTCGCTCGAGCACAAGGCGCCCACGCCCGAGGTGATGATGTGGCGGTGGTCCTGGCCGGCGAAGACGTCGGCCAGCACAGCGGAGCGCCGCTGGTCGCCGAGGTCGCACGCCACCTCTGCGGCGATGCCGACCGTCTCGAGCCACCAGGGGTCGCGCTCCAGGTCGGCCAGGCTGACGATGGCCGTCCGCTCCCATCGCTCCGCCGCCTCCTGCGGGCGGCCGGCGAGGAACAGCGCCTGGGCCAACCCGAACCCGAACCCGATCAGGTGGATCCGGTCGGCCCAGGCCGCCCAGAGCTCGACGGAGCGATCCGGACGACCCATCACGTTGAACAGCTTGGCGACGAAGCTCACGTAGATGGGCTCTGCGTTGGGGAGCTGGAGGTCGAGCCCGATCTTGCGCATCTCGACCGAGCGCTGCTCTGCCGCATCGAGGTCGCCCTCGAGGAGGGCCAGCTCGGCGCGCCGGCGGGCCGTGTTCCACGCCATCAGGGGCTGTCCGAGCCGATCCGAGAGCTCGGTCATCGTGGCCACCGCAGTGCGGAACGCGGGAGTGTCGCCGGCATCGAGCAGCACCTGGGCTCGGCGGAACGAAGCGAGGAAGTGCATGGCCGGGTCGTCGAGCTGCGCGCTGATGGCCTCGATCTCCTCGCAGGCATCGAGCCGTTCGGTGGCGGTGTCGGGACCCCGGAAGGCGCTCACCCGCATGGACAGCACGAAGGCGAGGTCGGCCAGGTTCCCGGCGGCGCGGGCCACGGCCAGGGCCTCGCCGATGAGCGCGGTCCACCGCTCCCGGTCGTGGGTGAAGGAGAGCTCGAAGCCCAGGCAGGCGAGCAGCCGGGCCCGCTCGGGGACGAGCTCGTCGCCGATGGCGTCGAGGGTGAGCTCGAGCAGGGCCAGGCGCTCGTCGTCGACCTCGAGCACCGCGGCCGTGCGGGCGTTCTCCAGCACGGAGCGCACGAGGACGTCGAGGGCGCCGGCTCGGTGCGCCAGGCGGCTCGCCTCGAGGAGCGTCTCGCGTGATCCGGGGTCGCCCGCCCGCCGCTGGGCCGCCCCGAGCTCGGCCAGCAGCTGGGCCTCGGTCCGCTCGTCGGTGCCAGTGCTCCGGCCGAGGTCGAGGGCGCGGCGCAGCAGGTTGGCCGCTTCGTCGTGGGCCAGCTGGTCGCCGGCCCGCTCGGCCGAGAGCCGGAGGTAGCGGATGGCCTTGGCCGGATCGCCGGCCTCGCCGGCCGCCACCCAGTGGTCGGCCAGGTCCTCGACGACGTCGGAGGAGCCCTGCGTGGTGTCCTCGAGGGCCTCGGCCACCTGGCGGTGCAGGCGAGCCCGGCGGCTGGCGCTGAGGCCGTCGAGCAGGGCGGAGCGCACGAGGGCGTGGGTGAAGCGGTACCGGTCGACGCCGACCTCCTGCACCAGCCTCGCCGCGGTGGCGCGCTCCATGGCGTCGAAGATGTGGTCGCCATCGCGGTCGGTGAGGCGGGCCAGGACGCCGAGCTGGAAGTCGAGGCCCACCACCGCCGCCCGGGCCAGGAGGGCACGGGCGTCGTCGCCGAGGCGAGCCAGGCGCTGGGTGATGACGTCGCGGGCCCGGGCGGGAACGGCGTCGAGGTAGGCGTCGTCGGCCTCCCACTGGCCGTCGACCACGTACAGGTGGCCGGATTCGACGAGGTGGAGGAGCACCTCGCGCATGAAGAACGGGTTGCCATCGGTCTCGGCGTGCACCCGGGCGGCGAGAGCGTCGGCTCGGTCGTCGAGCTCGTAGCCGGCGATGGCCTCGAGGTAGTCGCGCACGCAACCCGTCTCCAGGCCGACGAGGTCGACGCGCTCGACGGCCTCCGACCGGTGGAGGTCGGCCATGGCCTCGGTGAGCGGGTGCTGCTCGTCGACGTCGGTGCTGCGGAAGGTCCCCACGATCAGCACGGGGGCACCCAGCTTGGACCGCACGATGTGCCGGAGCAGCTGCAGGGTCGGTGGGGTGGCCCAGTGGAGGTCGTCGAGGATCATCACCACCGGGGTGTCGGCGGCCAGGTCGTCGAGCATGCCCACGACGGCGTTGAAGAGCTGGTAGCGCTCGGTCTCGGGGTCGGATCGCAGCGGCGCGGGCAGGTCGGCGACCACCTCGGTGAGCTCGGGCACCAGCCGCGCCAGCTCGCCCGCCTGGGGACCCAGTCGGGGTCGCGACGCGCCAGCCACCAGCGATCGGATGCACTCCACGAACGGCTGGTGCGGGACCCCGAGGCCCTCCTCGCAGGAGCCGAAGAGGAGGGTGGCGCCCGTGGCCAGCGCCGACTGGGCCAGCTCGGCCGTGAGGCGCGTCTTGCCCGCTCCCGGCTCCCCGGCGATCAGCACCACCGTGAGCTGGCCGTCGAGGGCGCGCTGCCAGGCTCCGTCGAGCCTCGTCCGCTCGTGGACGCGACCGACGAAGGGCAGGCCGTCGTCGTAGCGCAGCGCCATCGGGAGGTCGGCCACGGGGGTCGCCGCCGCGTCCCAGCGCACCTCCCAGGTGACGAGCGGGCCAGGCAGGCCCTTGTACTCCTTGGCGCCGAGGTCGATGAGGTCGTCGGTCGATCGGCTGCCGGCCAGCACCCGCACCACATCGGCGATGAGGATCTGGCCCGGCTCTGCCGCGCCGCACAGCCGGGCCGCCTCCACCACCGGCGTTCCGGAGTGGTCGCCGTCGTCGCTCGTGCTCACATCGCCGGTGGACACGCCGACCCGGATGCCGATGGCCGGGTGGCGGGTGTTGCGATCGCGGATCCTCGTCTGGAGCTCGATGGCCGCGGCGATGCCGTGGGCGGCGCCCTCGAAGGTGGCCATGATGCCGTCGCCGAGCGACTTCACGATGGTGCCGCCGTGGCCCGCCACCGACTGGTCGTAGAGGCGTCGGAGGCTGGCGTCGAGATCGTCGGCCTCCGTGTCGCCGAGTGCCGATCGGAGCGCGGTCGAGTCGACGACATCGGTGAAGAGGACGGTCCTCGTACCCACGGACCGCGTCTGCTGGTCGCCCACGTTCGCCACCCTACGGTCGCCGCTGCGCTCGTGCCGCGAGAACGTCGACCGGCCGCTCGTCCCGGTGGGGTCAGGTCAGCGGGCTCGTTGCCACTGCGAGGCGAGCTCGCCCTGGTCGGCGCGTGCCAGCTGGCCCAGTCGCTCACGCAGCGCGGGGTCGAGATCCTTGAACTCGATCCCGTAGATCGACCGGCCGTTGCTGCCGGCCTCGACCCGGCGCACCGCAGCCATGCCGGCGCACCCGTCGAGACCGATGCCCACGAGGACGCCGGCGGCCAGCGGTTCGTCATCAGCCACCGCGACCCGTGCCCCGCTCACCGACAGGTCGACCACCTCGGCCGCGGCGTCGACGGGGGAGCGCCGGCTGCGCCAGCTGCGCTTCGCGGTGGCCGGACGCCAGTCGAGCACCAGGCCGTGAGCGTCGACGCGACGGCCGATGCGGGCCTCGAACCCGGACCAGGCCTGACGCGGCGTGCTGATGTGCCCTCCCATGCAGTGAGCATCGGACGAGCCGGTGCCTCTCGGTACCCAACTCGCCAACAACGGACAGAGCGGGCACTCCGGCGGCCGCCGCGGGTGGTCGACACAGCACCATGCGCCGCTCTCGCTCCCGCCACGACGATCAGGACCGCCACGAGCTCATCGACATCGAGGCCCGCCTCGCCCCCTACTGCGGAGCGACGGAGGACCCGGCCGCCACGGACGTCGATCCGATCGACGGCGAGGTGCTCGATGCACAGGCGTCGACACCCGACCCGGTCGAAGCTGCCTCTCCCGCCTGACCCAGACGGGGCAGACTCCCCGCGATGGACCGCACGGGGGTGACTGCTGATCCTCGGGCTCCCGTCCGCCCCCGCCGCCCGTCGCCTCGCCGCCAGGCTGCCATCTACCGTCGACGCCGAGCGGTGGCGCTGGCCATCGTCGTCACCCTCGTCGTGGCGCCGTGGTGGGCGGCCAGCCGCTCCGGGGATGGCGTCGCCGTCGACGACACGGCCGATCCGGCGGCGGGGGCCGAGCTGGAGCCCAGGCCGGTCACGGCCGCCCCCGAGGTGGGGCCCGAGGAGCTGTCCGACTGCGCCCAGGCCGTCGCCGACCTGCCCTCCCGCAGCCGGGTGGCGATGGTGGTCATGGTGGGCGTCGACGGCGACGACCCGGCGGGCACCCGCGGGCTGCTGGCAGGTCCAGATCGGCCTGGCGGTGTGTTCGTGCGCCCCGGCGCCCAGCTGTGGGAGGAGGGCGTGCTGGCCGCGCCTCCGCCTGATGACCTTCCGCTGGTGGTGGCCGTCGACGACGAGGGGGGTCGGGTGCAGCCGCTGGCCGGCGTGCTCGATGACCTGCCCTCGGCCGCCGTGCTGGCCGGGCGGAGCGACGCCGAGCTCGAGCTGCTGGCGGAGGAGCGCGGGGAGCAGCTGCGCTCGCTCGGGGTCACCGCCGTCTTCGGGCCGGTGGTCGACGTCGGCTCAGGGGGCGGGATCGGCGATCGCTCCTTCGGCGATGAGGCTCCGCCGGTGATCGCCAGCGCGGCCGCGTATGCCCGCGGCCTGCGGGCGGCGGGGGTGCTGCCGGTCGTGAAGCACTTTCCCGGCCACGGACGGGCCAGCGCCGACACCCACGACGCACCCAGCCAGACGCCTGAGCTGGCCGACCTGCGGGCCGTCGACCTGGTGCCCTACGACGCCCTCATGGCTGAGGCGCCGCTCGGGGTGATGGTCGGGCACCTCGACGTGCCGGGCCTCACCCCCGACGGCGTGCCGGCGTCGCTGTCCGCCGATGCCATCGGCCTGCTGCGCGGTGCCTACGAGTTCGACGGCCTGGTGGTGACCGACGACCTGGCCGCCATGGATGCCGTGCGGGACCGGTTCACCGTGCCCGAGGCCGCCGAGCGGGCGCTGCTGGCCGGCGTCGACCTGGTGCTGCTGTCGCAGCCCACCGACGTCGGGGCCGTGCTCGACCGCCTCGAGCAGGCGGTGGCCTCTGGGCGGGTGCCGGAGCGTCGGCTCGACGCCGCCGTCGCCCGGGTGGCGGCGGCCGGCTGCCGGGGCTAGCTGGCGTCGAGGATGTCGACGACGAACACCAGCGTCTGGCCCGGTCCGATCGACCCGTCGGGGGTGCCCTCCGGGTAGCCCTTGTCGGGGGGTACGACGAGGAGCACCTGCGAGCCCACGGTGCGACCCACCAGGCCTTCGTCCCAGCCGTCGATCACGCTCTGGGTGCCGATGCTGAAGGTCGCCGGGGTGCCACGCGTCCACGATGAGTCGAACACCTCGCCGCCGGCCCAGAGCACGCCCGTGTAGTGCACGGTGAGGTTCTGGCCGGCCTCCACCACCGGGCCCGTGCCCTCGATCAGGAGCTGGGCCACCAGCTCTTCCGGCGGCTCACCCCCCGGGACGGTGATGGTGGGGGCGCCGTCGTCGCCCAGCACCACGGTGGGCAGGCCCTCGACGGGAGCGACCGCCTCGCCCTCGGCCCGGGTGAGCGGGGTGCGCACCTCGAGCACATCGACCAGGAAGAGCACAGTGTCGTCCTCGGTGAGGCCGACCGTGGGGTCGGCGCCGAGGCCATCGGCCGGGGCGATGGCGGTGAGGGCCCGGCTGCCGGCGGGAAGGCCATCGAGGCCCGCGAACACCCCCGGGAGGAGGTCGTCGGCGAAGGGCACCTGGGCCGGCTCCTGGTCGTAGGACGACTCCACCACTGCGCCGTCGCGGGCGTTGACGAACAGGAAGTGGAAGGTGACCGAGGTGCCGGCCTCCACCAGGTCGCCGTCGCCCTCGGTGAGCACGAGGCGCTCCGTCTCGGTGACGCCGAACGGCTGGGGGAAGTCGAGGGTCGGGGCCTCCCCCTCCGCTCCGCTCACCTCGACCTCGGCCAGGTCCGACGACGCGAGCTCGACGGGCTCGGCGCTGGTGGTGGTCGACTCCGCGGCGGGATCGTCGTCGTCGCCGCAGGCGGCGACCCCGATGAGCAGGAGCAGGGAGAGGGAGAGGTGGGCGCTGCGGCGCACGGAGGGTCCTTTGGGTCAGCCGACGGTCTGGGCGGCAAAGCCCCGACCGAGGAAGATCTCGGTGGTGGCGAGGTCGGGGATGGGGGACAGCAGGCGGATCTCGCCGGTGGTGGAGGTGTCGGGGGAGAGGTCGGCGATCGTCATCTCAGCCCCCAGGATGCGTCCGTCGGCGGCGCGGTACACCGCGGTGACGTCGACCCCCTCCTCCGGCACCGGCCAGGTGGACGAGGCCGCGAAGCGGGTGATGGAGCCGCCGGCCTCCTCTGGTTCGGTCACGACGGCGTCGACTTGGAACCCGCCCTCGGGGTGCGCCGGGAGCAGCCAGGTGCTCACCTCTACGGTGACCTCGAGCTGGGTGGGATCGTCGATGGGCTCGATGAGGGTCCGGCCCACCGCCATGCGCTGGCCCGGAGCGATGGCGTTGAGGAGGGCCCGATGCACCAGGAGCTCGGTGCCGGCGGGGTCGAGGATGCGGGTGACCACCCGCACGCCGGTGGCCATCACGTCGGCGTTGGGGTTCTCGATGATCACCCCGTACCCGCCGAGCGTGGCTGTGATGTCGAAGGGGTCGGGGTAGGAGGCCACGCCCTGCTCCACCACCACGAGCGGGTCGCCCTCTCGTGCCGACACGGTGGTGGAGGTGTCCAGCGAGCCGCCTGTGGGACGCGGCGCGGTCGTCCTCGAGCCGGCGTCGTCGGAGCTGTCGTCGCCTGAGCAGGCCAGCAGCAGCGGCACGACGAGGAGCGCGACGAGGGCCCGATGGGCGCCCCGCTCCACTAGCTGAGCGTCTTGTTCAGACGCTCGAGCGCGGTGTCCTCGGAGATGTTCAGGGCGAAGGCCAGCTCGCTCACCAGCACCTGCCGAGCCTTGACGAACATCGACTTCTCGCCGGCCGAGAGACCCTTGTCGGCGTCGCGCAGGGCCAGGTTCCGGACCACCTCGGCCACCTGGTAGACGTCGCCCGACTTGAGCTTCTCCTGGTGGTTCTTGAAGCGGCGCGACCAGTTGGTGGGCTCGCGGACGTCCTTCTTGGCCAGCACCTCGAAGACGTCCTCGACGTCTTCCTTGGAGATGGGGTACCGCATGCCGATCTCCTCGGCGCGGTCCTGCGGCACCTTCAGCATGAGGTCGCCGTGGGTCATCCGCAGCACGAAGTACTTGTTCTTGGCGCCGTCGGGCATCGTGATGGTGTCGGTCCCCTCGATCACGGCAGCACCGTGGTGGGGGTAGACGACCTTGTCGCCGACCTTGAAGGGCACGCGCACATCTCCTGCTAGCGGTCTGGGGGCGTACCAGGATGCCAGATCGCGGACCCGTCACCACATTCGGGGCCAGATCTGACAGCCCTCCCGTCGAGCCGTACCCTTTGCACGGTCCGTGCAAGGAAGATCCCCCGGGGGCGACATGTTCGAGTGGTCCGAAGAGCAGCTGATGATCCGCGACGCCGTGCGGCAGTTCGTGGAGGCCGAGATCGCCCCCCGGCGGGAAGACCTCGAGCACGGCGACCTGCCGCCCTACGACATCCTGCGCAAGCTCTTCTCCACCTTCGGGATGGACGCCATGGCCCGCGAGCGGTTCAAGGCCCAGATCGAGCGGGAGAAGCGCATCGCCGCCGGCGAGGAGGAGGCGGCCCCCAAGGGCGAGCGCCGCGGCGGGGGCGACCCCAACAGCATCGCCATGACCATGCTGCCCATCATCGAGATCTGCCGGCACTCGCCCGGGATGGTCACGGCCATGGGGGTCTCGATGGGCCTCACCTCGGCCGCCATCATGAGCAAGGGGACCATCGCCCAGAAGGAGCGCTGGGCCCTCGAGCTCCAGACGCTCGAGAAGGTGGGCGCCTGGGCCATCACCGAGCCCGGCTCGGGCTCCGACGCCTTCGGCTCGATGAAGTCGACCGCCCGTCGCGACGGCGACGAGTACCTCCTCAACGGCTCCAAGACGTTCATCACCAACGGCCCGTTCGCCGACACCACCGTGTTCATCTGCAAGCTCGACGAGGGCAACCCGCCGGCCGAGCGCAAGATCCTCAGCTTCGTGCTCGACCGTGGCATGCCGGGCTTCGAGCAGAGCAAGCCGCTGCGCAAGATGGGCATGCACTCGTCGCCCACCGGCGAGCTGTTCCTCACCGATGTTCGGGTGGGCAAGGACCGCCTGATCGGCGAGACCGAAGACCTCCCCTCCGGAGGTCGCGAGGGCGCCAAGGACACCTTCTCGATGGAGCGCTCCGGCGTGGCGGCCATGGCGCTGGGCATCATCGAGCGGTGCCTCGAGCTGAGCGTGCAGTACTCGAAGGACCGTGTGCAGTTCGGCCAGCCCATCGGTGAGTTCCAGCTGATCCAGGACAAGCTGGCCCGGATGGAGGTGGCTCGGCTCAACGTGCAGAACCTCGTGTTCCGCTACATCGAGATGTCGGCCGCCGGTGTGGGGCTCACCCTCGCGGAGGCCTCGGCCATGAAGCTCTACAGCGCCCGGGCGGCCACCGAGGTGGCCATGGAGGCGGTGCAGCTCTTCGGCGGCAACGGCTACATGAGCGAGTTCCAGGTGGAGCAGCTGGCCCGCGACGCCAAGGTGCTGCAGATCTACGCCGGCACCGACGAGATCCAGATCACCCACATCGCCAAGGACCTCCTCCGCCGCTGA
>JBPPMN010000057.1:0-32986 GCA_051306055.1 Acidimicrobiales bacterium | reverse complement strand
CGATGTCGTCGGTCCACACGCCGGCCGAGAGGTACTTCCAGCCGCCGTCGCACACGATCATCACGATCGTGCCCTCCTCGATGAGGCCCGCCGCCTTCACGGCGCCGGCGAGGATGGCACCGCTGGAGATCACGGAGAACACACCCACCTCGGTGAGGCGGCGGGTCCACTCGATGGACTCCCTGGGCCGCACGATGAGGCGGCGGTCGAGCAGCTCGAAGCCGCCGTTGTCGAGGAAGACCGGCGGGATGAAGCCCTCGTCGATCTGCTTGAGGCCGTCGACCATCTCGCCCGCCGGCGGCTCGATGGCCCAGATCTGCACCTCGGGGTTGCGCTCCTTCAGGAAGCGGCCCACACCCATCAGCGTGCCGGCGGTGCCCAGCCCGGCGATGAAGTGGGTGAGCTCGGGCACGTCCTGCCAGATCTCCGGGCCGGTGCCCTCGTAGTGAGCCTTCGGGTTCGACGAGTTGCCGTACTGGAAGGGGAACCACCAGTCGGGGTGCGCCTCAGCCAGGGCCTGGGCGCGACGCATGGCACCGTTGGAGCCCTCGCCGCCCGGGCTGTCGAGGATCTCGGCCCCCCACGACTCGAGGAGCTGGCGGCGCTCGGTGGAGACGTTGTCGGGCAGGACCACCTTGAGGTGGTAGCCCCGCACCTTCGAGATCATGGCCAGGGCGATGCCGGTGTTGCCGGAGGACGACTCGAGGATGACCTGCCCGGAGCCCGGGGTGAGGATCCCGTCCTTCTCGGCGTCGAGGATCATCTGCTTGCCCGCCCGGTCCTTCACGGAGCCGCCGGGGTTCTGCCCCTCGAGCTTGGCCAGGATGCGCACGCGTGGGTTGGGGCTGAGCTCGGAGATGTCGACGATCGGTGTGTTGCCGATGAGGTCGAGAGCGGATTCGTACACGGCCACGGAGGGGCTCCTGGAAAGTCGACTGAACTCGTCAGGATTCTAGCCCTCGGAGAGCGAAACCGTCTCCTCGCGGATCTCACCGTCGACGATCCGGTAGCTGCGCAGCACCGGAGCCTCCTGCCGCAGCGACACGATCACGTAGTGCCAAACGGGGTCGGGCGCCTGGGCCACGTCGGTCGGCGAGGGGTAGGCGTCGGTGTGGGTGTGGCTGTGCATCACGCCGTTGATCTCGAGCCCGCGGCCCTCGGCGTCCCGGTCGGCCCGCAGGTGGTCCTTGGGGTCGATCGTGTACACCCGGCTCGACTCGGCGGCGTTGCGGCAGGGGTAGAAGGCGGTGACCTTGCCGGTGCCCGGCGGGCCGGCGAAGAGCCCGCACGCCTCATCCGGCAGGCCGTCGTAGGCGTGGCCCACCATCTGCGTCCAGGTCGCCCGGGTCAGCTGCAGCACGTCGGGCAGGGTATCGGTCGCTGCGCGGCGCACCCGACCCGGTAGCGTGAGCGACCCCATGCGCGAGACCGGCACCAAGGTCGTGGCCACGAACCGCAAGGCTCGTCGGAACTACGAGATCCTCGACACGCTCGAGGCCGGCCTGGTGCTGCGCGGCAGCGAGGTGAAGTCGATCCGCGACGGCAAGGTGCAGATCGGCGACGCCTTCGCCCGGATCGACGCCAGCGGCGAGGTGTGGCTCCACCAGCTCACCGTGGCCGTCTACGCCTACTCGCAGTCGCACTCCGGCCACGACGAGACCCGCAAGCGCAAGCTCCTCCTGCACAGCCACGAGATCGAGCGCCTCAAGGCGCGGGTCGACCCCGAGCACCTGTCGCTCATCCCGCTGTCGGTCTACTTCAAGGACGGCCGGGCCAAGGTGGAGCTGGCCCTGGCCAAGGGGCGCCGCACGGTCGACAAGCGCCAGGCCATCGCCGAGCGCGACGCCGCCATGGACGTGCGCCGCGAGATGGGCACCCGGCGCACCAAGGGCGCGTAGTCACCCAAGACGGAGGCCCCGGTGCGCGGCGGCTGCTCTCGCCGCCACAAGGACGACGGGGTGGCAGGTGGACCTGGCCGCTCCGGGCATGGGGATCCTCAGCACGGCGATCGGCGGCGGCTACGCCTCCGACGACGGCACCTCCCTGGCCGCGCCGATGGTGAGCGGGGTGGCCGCCCTCGTGCGCGCCCAGCAGCCCGGCTACGGCGAGGAGCGGGTGCGCCTGGAGCTCACGCGCGCCGCCGAGGATCGGGGCACGGCCGGGCTCGACGACCACTACGGGTTCGGCGTGCTCGACGCCACGCCGACATCACGTGGTACGCCCCTGGCTAGGCCGCCGACTTCGTGTGGTGGGGACGGGCCAGCGGGTTCGCGTCGGCACCGGTGCGCATCAGCGGCCACTACCGGCCCGTCGCCGGCGACTTCAACGGAGACCTCTACGACGACATCCTCTTCTACGGGCCGGGCTCGGGCTTCGACTCCATGGTCTTCGGCGGCCCGGGCGGGCACCTCTAGCGATACCATGGCAGGGCCTCGGGCGACCGGGGCGATCCTTGACACCACAGATCACACACGGGGCTGATCGGTTTCGACGTTGAGACCGCGAGTCGAATCCGTGCGACCGGAGTTGCTCAGACTCCTAAAACGGGGCACCCAAACAACTGCCGATGAGCAGTACGCCCTCGCTGCCTAGTCCTTAGGTAGACGAGAGCTCCAGTGACCGGTGACGGCACACGGGGCCTGGCCACCGCAGCCCGGCAACAGAAGCGGTGGTGGACCGTAGGGAAAGACCACTGACGGCGGGAAAGACCGCTGACCTCAGGGAAAGACCTGGCGGCGAGCACCTCCGCGTGCTCCTCCGACCCGGCGGTGCACCAGCCGAAGTGGTGCGTTCACGGGGATGGTCGTAGCACGGACGGCTTCCGCTCGACGGACGAGGGTTCGATTCCCTCCAGCTCCAAGAGTGCTCAAAACCAGCGTTTGAGCACTGTTGGAGCTGCCCGATGCCCCTGACAGAAACAGCCCTTGACATGGGCTTTCGTCCATGGACGTCCACCGACGTCCGTGGGAGTTTCTGGAGCGTTGCTCCCAGCGTTGCTCCCATGGGAGCAACCGAAATCGTCGAGGATGACGACGCTGCGTGCTGGTCCAGCAGGTCCCTTCGGGGAGACCGGCCTCTTCCGTTGACGCACAAGGAGCGCAACGTGGCAAGGCCCCCGCGCGGCAAGCGCACCAGTTCTGACGACGGCTCGCACGCCGTCGCCTCCAAGAAATCCCAACGGCACCGGCTCGGTCTATTTCGAGCCACCCGTCACCCGATCCGACGGACGAGTCACCAACGGCCGGTGGCGAGCCAGCTGGTTCGACCAGAACGGCAAGCTCCGACGAGTGGCTGCCCCAACCCGCCTCGAGGCTGAGGCCAAACGAGACGCACGCGCTGCTGCGGGCAAGCGTCTCCGGCCAGCGAGCCGCTTCGATCCCGAGTCGACCGTCGACGACCTCCTCGAATGGTGGCTGCACTCGATCGCGAAGCACCGGGTCAAGACATCGACCTACGACAGCTGTGCCCGCTTCGCCTCCTACCTCGCCGAGGGCATCGGCTCCTACGCCATCATCGACGTCGGCACGGAAGCGCTCACCGAGTGGCAGTCCGACCTCCTCGATCGCTGACCGGCGATCGGTGGCTGTCGGCTCCGGCCGGTCACATCCCCAGCCGACTGTTCCTGGAGGTGCGGCCAGGGGGCGCTGGATATCGCACGCGCAGATCACCTGATCGCGTGGTGGCCTGATCGCTTCCTATCGGCGCTTGGGGAGCGGGCACTCAGCTCAGGAACAAGGTTCGCAGGTCGTCGACGCGTCGACCAGACGGCAGTCGGGTTGCACTGCGACGCGTGGCATCAGCCGGCGGTTGGAAGCACCACGCTGGGGTGCTCGAGGACTGACCGACGTTCCTTGATGCAGTGCAGGATGGCATTGGTGCGGTCGGTCATGCCGAGCGACTCAGTCGTCGGCCAGTCCGCGATCTCAGTCTTGGCGAAATCCACCCACCGGATGATGAGGTCGAACAGCTCGAGCTGGAAGGTCGCGAACAGCACGGACAGATGTGTTCGGTCAGGGAAGGGGTGCTCCCCGTCGAGGTAGCCGGTGTTGATCGAGGCCACTTGCTCATAGAGCTCGGTCGCGTCCGCCGCCATCGCGTCGAGTGCCGCGATCAGGTCGTCCTTGGTGCCGTTCTCCGCAAACAGCAGTCGAAGCAGGGCTTCGGCCTCCAGCACCGGTGGCTGCGGCGTGGTCGCAACCCAGGCCGACAGCGCAGCCCGCCCTTCGTCCGTGATCGTGTACACGGTGCGCTTTCGCTTCCCAACCAGATCATCTTGTGCGACAGCCAGATTGTGGTCGACGAGCTTCTTCGGCTCAGCGTAGAGAAGCCGCTCCGACTTGGGCCACGCGAAGCGCAGGCTTCGCGTCGCCTGCTTCGTCAGCTCGTATCCACTCCACGGCCGGATCGCGAGGAGTCCGAGGACTGCGTAGGAGGAGATGGTCAGCCGAGGGAGCACCCCTTGACAATACTGCGACTTGCATTATATTCAACGCTGCAACCTGCAGTACCTTGTGGAGACGGTTCGACCGGTTCTCCCAACGATCAGGGGATACACATGAACGTGTCGGACTACGTCAGATCCGTGACCGCCGAAGGCGACCGGTTCGCCGCCACTGCGGAGAAGGGCGAGTTGGACGTACAAGCGTGCGGCGACTGGGACATGCGTGACCTCGTACGCCACCTCGGCCTGATCCACCTCTGGGCCGCCGGGAACGTCGCCTTCCCGCAAGACGACTGGTTCGACGCGATGGACATCCCCGACCTCGGTCGCTACTGGCCGGACCTCGCTTCGGCGTGGCCCGAGGACTCAGACCTCGTTTCGTGGTACCGCCTGACCAAGGACAACCTGGTGCGAGTTCTCGAGTCCGCGCCAGCGGATCATCACTGTTTCAGCTTCCTTCCCGCCCCGACGCCGGTGAGCATGTGGGCGCGCCGACAAGCGAGTGAGATCGCGATCCATCGATTCGACGCCGAGGCCGCACGAGGCATCTCTTCGACCTTCGAGCCCGAGTTCGCCGCCGACATGCTCGACGAACTCCTGTCGGGATTCGCGACGCGGCCGCAGAAGATCGACGTGGAGTCCGAGCAGGTGCTTCACGTGCATGCGCACGACGTCGACGAGCACTGGTACCTGACGTTCGGCCCAGCCGGCATCACCACCACCCGAGAGGGCGGCGACGCCGACCTCACCGTCTCCGGAACCGCAGGTGACCTGTACCTGCTCATGTGGAACCGGACCGACGTATCGAACGTGGCGCTCTCCGGCGACGCCGACCTCATGGACCTCTGGCGACAGACCTGTCGCGTCCGCTGGTCCGGCGGTGAGTAGCAAGCGTTCCGGGACGCGGCCAAGCGCTGACACCGGATTTCGGCCGCTCTCATCAACTGATCGCGTGGCCTCTCGTCCGCCATAGATCGGCGCCTGTTCAGGGACGGTCGACGGCGACCTTCGGGGACACCTCGGCCATCACGAGACCGTCGCGTAGCCGGCGATAGGTGATGCCGACGGTCAGAGGGCGACAGCCACGATCGCACCGTGAGCGCGCACTCCGCCCTCAAGATCGGCGGGACGGTGCATCCGCTCGATGACATCGAACTCGAGCGCGCTCAGCCGCTCAGCCAGCTCGTCGATCGGCCAATAGAACGCGGTCGCAACTCTGTGATCGAAGGCATCGACGTGGGTGCCGTCGAAGAAGCCGGTGACAAGCTTGCCGCCCGGCGCGAGCACTCGGCGGAGCTCACTCAGGACGAGATCGAGATCTCCGGTTGGCACGTGGATCAGCGAGTACCAAGCCAGCACCCCATGAAGCGACCCGGTCGGAACGTCGAGATGATCCATCGACGCGACCTCGAACTCGCAGCCGTCGTAGTAGCGACGGGCGTGGGCGACGAACTCGGGAGTGATGTCGACGCCGCTGATGTCGACGTCCTTCGATCGCAGGTGGGAGGTGAGATGCCCTGGGCCACAACCGACGTCCAGGACCGGGCCATCGGCGATCGTCAGGTGGCGTTCGATCAGGGCGAGATCTTCGGGATGGACCGCGCCGGTCGAGCCGAACAACTCGATGTACCGGTCGGCCACCGACCCGTAGGCGTCCTGGATCTTCCTCAAGTCATCCGACAGTAGAACGCTCGCGGCTCACCCAGGCCGACCATCCCGAGGTGCCGGCGGATGATGCCCTGGCCTGGTGTCCCAGAACTCCGTACCTGACCGGAGCGGTATCCGGCGTGCAGCGTTGCGTGCGATCCGGCAGGATCCGCACAGTGGGGAACGATCGACCGGTGCCTGATGCTGCTCTTGATTCGAGCGGTGGGTGGCGTGACCTCGCTCCCGACTACGAGCGAGCGCGTAGCCGGGAAGATTCGCTCGACCGGCTCGTCGAGTGGCCTGCGCAACGACGCCTGCTCGGAGACGTACGTGGACTGTCGGTGCTCGATGTGGGCTGCGGCAGTGGAAGCAAGTTGGCCGAGCTGGTAGGCGACGGTGCTGGTTCGTCGGTGGGGATCGACGTCAGCGGCGGGTTTCCCGACACGCCACCAGACGGGCTCGAGTTCGTCCGGGGCGACTTCAACGACATGGACTCGATGCCAGCGGTGGCGAACCGCACCTTCGACCGGGTGCTGTTTCTTCAATCCTTCGGCTACGCGAAGGATCCCGTTCGTGTGCTGCGCCTTGCGCGGGAGCGGCTCTCAGCCGAAGGCTTCATTCTGCTGACACGTACCCAGCCCATTCGCTACGCGGTTGAACGAGCTGAGCGCAATGGCACCTCCCTCGGCGAGGAATACTTCTCCGGAGGATCGTTCTCCTACACCAGCGGCTGGAACCAGGAGATCGCCCTCACGAAGCGGGCATACACGATCTCCGATTTGCTCAACACCTTCAGCGCCGCAGGACTCTGGATCGAAGTCGCGGAGGAACCGCAACTGTCCGAGGATGCTCGTCGCCACTTCCCCCACAAGCAGGCCTGGATGAACCAGCACCTCGGGATCCTGGTCTTCAAACTCCGGCCGTTACCGAGCGGCGCCCCCACCCACCCCTGACGCATAGCTGCCTGGGGCAGTGCCTCGGAAGTGCCGTTGAAGGATGCCGATCGCAGGTGCCCCCGAACAACGGCTCGCTCAGGGCCGGAGCACCTCGACCGAGCCGGTGATGCCCGGTGCCGCGGCGAGCCGTTGATCGGCGGTGACAAGTGGGCAGTCGAGGCGCTCGGCGAGAGCGACGTAGACGGCGTCGTACGCTGTCACGTTGTCGCGGAGTTCGAACACACGGCGCATCAACGGCAGAGCGGGATACCGGACGAGGTCCAGATCCTCGAGGTCATCGATCGCGGCGGAGAACCGGTGCTTCGAGAGGTCGCCAGCCATCCACCGCTTCCGGAGCACCGACACGGTCTCGACATCGACGAGGTCAGGCGCGACCAGATCGTCACCCGCGGTCAATCGAGCGCGTGCCACTCCCCCGTCGGATCCATCGTCGGCGAGCGCGTTCGCCAACACCGACGCGTCGACGACGATCAAGACGCAGAACGTTCGGCATCGAGATCAGCGACCGCCTGGCCCAGCCCGACCTTCCCGCCTCGCCGCTTGGCGACCCGCTCGAACAACTCGTCCGCAGCCGGCCGCTCCGCGAGTCGGGTCAACTCGAAGCTCAGGTACTGCTGCAACGACTGTCCTCGATGCTCGGCGCGGTCCGCCAACGCTCGGTGGACGTCATCAGGGAGATCTCGCACAAGAATGTTCGGCACGCTTTCATTCTGCAAGCAGCCCGATCGGAACGCAACCCACCTGTCGGCAGCCGCAGTCCGATCCTCGGCGATTGGACGATCACCACGGGTGCGGTGACGACGCGGTCGTCGGGACCAGCGGCCGGGGCGCCGGCGATGGTGGCGCCGTCGATCACGACCGTTCCGCCGAAGATCGGCTCCCCCCGTCCCGGGATCAGCAGGTCGGCATCGATGCGGGTGGCCAGTCGCCGAGCGCAGGACCTGCGGCGCGACGAGGGTCCCCCGCGATCACGGGGGACCCTGCCGACGCTCAGTCGCTCAGTCGCACCAGGTGGCGGGGACGGGGTCCTCGACGCCGGGGACGATGACGGACACACCACCGGTCTTGAAGAGCGCTGGCTGGGTGCGGTGGAACGCGAGCACGTCCTTGAACGGCACCACACCGAGGCCGACGACCTCGATGCCGTTGGCCGCGACGGTGGACAGCAGCCCCAGGGACTGCAGGGTGGAGATGCCGGCCTGCTGGCAGGCGATGCCGGCCGGCTTGCCGCCGCCGACACCGGCGGGCGGGCCGGCTGCGGCGACCGAGGCGGTGGCCCCGATTGCGAACGAGCCGATGGCCAGAGCGGTGCAGAGCTTCTTCAACATTGGAGTGCCTCCAGGCAGCTGTGTGGTTGGAGCCGGCCGCCGTCCGACACCTCCACTACGCGCCCACGCCGCCGTGCGGATGCGCGAGCCGTCGCTCGCGCCAGGTCACCGCGAGCCGGTGGCGGATCAGAGGGGGCGGGCGAGGTGGAACGTGGCGCTGAGGTGCTCGCCCCAGGTGGCCATGTCGGGGGTGGTGGGGAGCCCCAGGCTGCGCAGCTCGTCGGCCACGGGGCTGTCGCCCAGCTCGAGGACGACCTCGGCGGGGTCGACCACGCCGGTGCCCATGTCCATCGACAGGGTGGTGGCGTGGGGCGCGCCGTCGAGGTAGGAGTAGCTCTCGGCCTCGACACGAGCCGGCTCCCCCATCGGCTCGGCTCGGGGCAGCGTCAGCGTGAGGACGAGCTGCCCGCCCATGGCCAGGCGGAACGACGCCACGGCGTCGGTGTAGGTGACCGTGAGGTCCTCGACTGTCTTGGGGAAGCCCATCACCCGGTTGCCCGCCTCGCACGTGAAGGCCTGGTTCACCGGCATCCGGTACACGAACGAGCCCACCACCTCAGGAGGAGCACCGGCGGGACGGGCCAGGAACCCCAGGTTGATCTCGTCGTAGTCGCCCCACGGGTTGTCGACGTAGTCGCAGGCCGCCACCACCAGCTGCGCCGTGCCCGGGGCCACCTCCACCACCTCGAAGGCATCGCCGGGCAGCAGCGCTCCGGCGGCGTCGGCCGGCACGGAGTAGAGGACGGTGGCCGCCCGCATCCGCGGCACCTCCATCGGGAAGGTGATGGGCTGGCCCTGGATCTCACCCCAGAGCGTGGGGGCGGTGCTCTCCGTCATGGCCGCCGACCGTACCTGACGTGCCGTCAGATCGCGGGCTGGCGCTTCGGTACGGTGGCCCCATGGAGACGTTCGAGTCGTGGTCGGAACGGGCGTCGGAGCTGACGGTCGAGGGGCTGCGACTCGCCGTCCACGACGACGGGCCGTCCGGCGCGCCGATCGTCACGTTCCTGCACGGCTACCCGTCGTCGTCGCTCGACGTCGTGCCGGTGCTCGGTCGGCTCAGCGACGCGGTGCGCATGCTCTCGCTCGACCTCCCCGGGTTCGGGGCCTCCGCCAAGCCGCCCGCCCACCGCTACTCGATCCACGGTGCCGCCGACGCCGTCGAGGCGCTGTGGCACGACCGCCACGTCAGCTCCACCGTGCTGCTGGCCCACGACTACGGCGTATCGGTGGCGCAGGAGCTGCTGGCCCGCCAGGCTGAGGGAGCGCTCGGCGTTGAGGTGACAGGGGTGGTGTGGTGCAACGGCGGGCTGTGGTCGGACCTGCACCGCCAGACGCTCGGCCAGCAGCTGCTGCTCGACCCCGAGCACGGCGCCGAGGTGGCCGAGGCCATGGACGAGGCTGCTCTCACCACCGGCCTCCAGGGCACCTGGGGCACGCGCCGCCCGATGAGCGAAGCGGAGTCACACGGCATCTGGCGGTCGATGGAGCACGACGGCGGCTCGAAGATCGCCCACCGGCTCCTGCACTACGTGGCCGATCGCCTCGAGCACGGGAGCCGCTGGATCGAGGCGCTGGAGACCAGCCCGATGCCGATGCGGTTCGTGTGGGGCGACCTCGACCCGGTCTCGGGTGGCCACGTGGCCGACCGGATGGAGGAGCGTCTGCCCGGCTGGCCTCCCCGGCGAGAGCTCCAGCGGCTCTCCGACGTGGGCCACTGGCCGCCGCTGGAGGCCCCCGACGAGGTGGCCGACGCGGTGCGCAGCCTCCTGTGAGCGACCGACCGGAGCCCGTGTTCCGCCACCTCGACGACCCGGACCTGCCGTGGCAGGAGGTGAAGCGGCAGCGCAACGCCGACGGCACCGCCTCCTCCGTCTGGGAGAAGTGGTTCGCCTTCCGAGCCGACCCGCCCTACCTATCCCTGCACGCCCGCTACGACCCCGGCATGATCGTGCGCCGCCACGGCCACCGCAGTCCACACGTGGTGTTCGTGCTCGAGGGATCGATCTGGTGCGGCGACCGGCTCTGCACCCCCGGCACCCACATCGAGCTGCCCGAGGGCGCGGCCTTCGGGCCGTTCCGGGCCGGCCCCGAGGGCGTCACGATGGTGGAGGTGATGCTGGGCGACCCGCGCTCCTGGGGCGACCAGCCGGAGCTGGTGGCCAACCTCAGGGCCGAGCACGGCGTCACCGAGCTCCCCGACCCCGAGATCGACTTCCCCGACTGGCTGGCCGACGAGCGCAGCCGCTGGGCCGCCGACGAGTAGCCCCGAGCGCGACCGCGGTCGCCGGGTGGCAGCATGCGCCGGTGCCCGCAGACCCCGCCCCGACCGACAACCCGGCCGTCCCCGCCGCCACCGTGGTGCTCGTGCGCGACGCCACCGACGGGCTGGAGGTGCTGATGCTGCACCGCGTGTCGCAGGTGGCCTTCGGTGGGATGTGGGTGTTCCCCGGCGGCCGGGTGGACGACGAGGATCGACGCCCCGACGACGACGGCGAGGAGCCGGCCGCCCGGCGCGCTGCGGCTCGCGAGGCGATCGAGGAGTGCGCCCTCGAGCTGGAGCCTGACGAGTTCGTGCCCTTCAGCCACTGGCTCCCGCCGGCCATCACCCCGCGCCGCTACTCGACCTGGTTCTTCGTGGGCCGGGCCAGCGACGGCGAGGTGGTGACCGACGGCGGCGAGATGGACGACCACGCCTGGCTCCACCCGCAGGAGGTGCTCGACCGACGGGAACGAGGTGAGGTCGACCTCGCCCCGCCCACCTGGATGACGCTGCACGACCTGGCCCAGCACCCCCACGTCGAGGCCGTGCTCGCCGCGGCCGAGCGCCGCGTGCCGCTCCCCCACTACGAGACGCGCTGGAGCGGCGTCGACGGTGGCGCCGTGGCCCTCTGGGCCGGGGATGCCGGGTACGAGGCCAGCGACCCGGCCATCGAGGGCCCCCGGCACCGCCTCTGGATGCTGGAGTCGGGGTGGCACCTGGAGCGGGACTGAGTGCGCATCCTCCTCCTCTCCGGGGAGCACCCGTCGATACCAGAGCGCACGGGCGGGATCGGCACGTTCGTGGCCGGTGCCGCGGCCGCACTGGCCGAGGCCGGCCACGACGTGCACCTCCTCGTGTGCGCCCCCGGGTTGGCCACGCACGACTCGCTCGACGGTGGCGTGCACCTCCACACCCGAGGCCTTGTCCGGGGCGCCAGCCTGCTGCGCGGCGCGGGACCTCGGCTGCTGGCCGTGGCCGCCTCGTGCCGCTGGCACGCCCGGGCGTTCGGCGCCTTCGACGTGGTGGAGGCACCGGAGTGGCAGGCCCTCGGGGCCGGCTTCGCCCTCTTCCGTCGGTCTCCACTGGTGGTCTCGTTGCAGACGCCCAGCGCGGTGATCTGCGATCACGACCCACGAGCGGACCGGTCCCGGGCCGCCGACCTCCTCGAGCGGGCGGTGGCGAGCCGAGCCGATGCGCTGCTGAGCATCTCCCAGCTCCTGATCGACGAGCTGCGAGCGCGGCGCTGGCTCACCCCCGGGAAGGAGGTCGAGCTGGCGCCACCGATCCTCCCGCCCACGACCACCACCACCGGGCCGTCTGCGGCCACCACCGGGCCGGTCGTGCTCGGCATCGGGCGGTTGGAGCCGCGCAAGGGCTTCGACCGTCTGATCGACGCCGTCGCCGAGCTGCGCGACGTGGCCGGCGTGCGAGTGGAGCTCGTGGGCGGCGACACCGACCTGAGCGGCTCAGGCAGCTATGCCGCCGACCTCTCCGCCCGCGCCCAGCGATCGGGCGTCGACCTGCGGCTGCACGGCCGGGTCTCCCGCGACGAGATCGCCCGGCAGCTCGCCCAGGCACGGGTGGTGGCGCTGCCCAGCACCTTCGACAGCTTCAACCTGGCCGGCCTCGAGGCGCTGGCGGCCGGTCGCCCAGTGGTGGTGACGGACCGGGTGGGGATGGGCGAGCTGGCCGACGACACCGAGGCTCTCACGGTCGTGCCCGAGGGCGCGACGACTGCGCTGGCCGAGGCCATCGGGGCTCACCTGCGGGACCCGGAGCGGGCCGGCCGGGCGGGCGATGCCGCTCGCCGGCTCGTGGCCAACCTCGGGACCGGGTCGTTCGTGGCGCACCGGGAGCGGTGCTACGCCGCCTTGCGGGATCAGCCGGCCGACTGAACTGCGTCCGACCCGCTGACCAAGGGTCGACCGTCGACGTCACCGGGCTCCGCACCGACGTGGCGGGCCACCGTGGGCCACAGGTCGATCGATCGGGCGTCGATCGCGGCACCGGGTCGGATCCCCCGCCCGCGCAGCACCAGGAGGCCGTCCTGGCGGTGCGCGCCGGTGCGCGTCTCGGTGATGGGCCGTTCGATGGTGCCGATGGTGGGCGAGGTGACGCGCTCGACGAGCGCGTCCCTGGTCCACTCCACCAGCACGTCGGCCACGCCTGACTGGTCGAGGCGGGGGTAGTGCTCGGCGGCCCGGATCACCCGCTGGACGACGGGGCGCCCGGTGTCGGCGTCGCAGACGGCCAAGAGCTCCTGCTCGAGGCGATCGACGACCTGGGCCACCTCGTCGCGGTGCACCCGGCCGTGCGGTTCCCGGCCCACGATGTTGAGGCGCAGCGCAAGGTGGGTGGGGAAGTTCTCCACCGGGAAGAAGCGTCGGGAGCCATCAGCGATGTGGGCCAGCGGGTTGACCGGGCGACCGGCCAGCCGCCGGGCCCGACGAGCGAGCCGGTTCGGGGTGCGCCGCACCAGCTCGTAGGCCCGGTGCAGCCGGGGAGGCGGGCCCATGGCGACATCGATGGCTCGGGCGATGGGGTCGCCGAGGTGGCCGAGCACGGCGTTGTCGGCCATGCCGTGTGAGAGGACGACGGCCACCAGCGTCTCCTCGCCGGCGTGGCGGAGGAGCTGTCCGAGCGCGGCGTCGGCCCGTTCGTAGACCTCGAGCAGTGCGTCGCCGAGCCGGGCTCGCTGGGCCGGATCGGCGTGCAACGAGGCGGGGTCGTGGAGGTGCCACAGCTGGTGGCCGGCACAGTGGGTCACCCCGGTGACCGCCACCACCACATCGGGGTGCAGCTCGTCGATCAGCTGGCTGGTCCCCGCCGCGAACTCCTCGACCTCACGGTGGAGGCGGGGCAGGAGCGCGTCGTGGGCACCCGTCGCCCCATCGACGTCGCACGTGTCGAGGCCCACCTCGCCCCGCGTGGCGCGGATGCGCTGGCCCAGCTCGGGGGGCGCCGACACCAGCGGGTCGCAGCGGTCGTGGGTGTGCCAGTCGAGGACCTGGGACACGAGCGGGTGGTGGACCAGCGCCACGGTGGGCACGCTGTTCACCAGCGATGACCGCCCCTGGGCCGCCAGCCGCTCCCAGAACGGTGGGCAGGCCGGCCGGCTGTGGGCTCCCTCCCACTCCATCCGGTAGGTGCCGGGACGCAGCACCCGCCAGTTGAGCCGGTTGTGGCGATCGGGCAGCACTCCCGTGCTGAGCGTGGCCCACACCGGCCCGGTGAGCATGCCCACCGGGTTGGCCATGGCGGCGGTGGTGCCCTCCTGCTGGAGCCGGGCCAGGTTCGGCAACCGTCCGGCCGCTACGGCCTCTGCCGCCACGGTGCGGTCCATGGCGTCGAACCCGACGACGATCACCGAGGGGTGCCAGGTCGTCACGATCCCCCCTCGCGCTCGACCCAGCGGTCGATCAGGGTGCGGGCGATGCTCATGCCGGGCGGGATCATCGGCAGCGCGTCGGGCCGGAACCACTGGGCGTCGACGATCTCCCGCTCGTCGATCACGATGTCGCCTGACGCCCAGGTGGCCTCGAAGCCGATCATCAGCGAGTGCGGGAAGGGCCACGGCTGGCTGGCGACGTAGCGAACCTCCGCCAGCTCCACCCCGACCTCCTCGGCCACCTCGCGGTGGACGGCCTCCTCCATCGTCTCGCCGGGCTCGACGAAGCCGGCCACGCAGCTGTACATCGGCATCGGGAAGCTGATGCCGCGGGCCAGCAACGCCTCGCCCTCGCGCTCGATGAGCGTGATGACGGCCGGGGCGAGGCGAGGGAAGGCCAGGAGCCCGCAGCCCGGGCAGCGACGGGACCGCTCCCCCGGCACCGGCTCGGTGGCGGTGGCGCAACGGCCGCAGAACCGGGTGGTGCGATCCCACTCGATCAGCTGCACGGCTCGACCGGCCAGGGTCCAGCGCAGCTCGTCGACCCGGCCGTAGAGGCCCATGAGCGGCAGCAGGCCGTCGCCCACCTCCTCCACGAAGACGTCGGGCACGCCGTCGCCATCGAGATCGATGGCGAAGCAGGCCGCCCCGTCGAGCAGGCCGAGCACCTGGTGGGCGGCGCCGGGCGCCACGTCGTCGGGGTGCTCGTCGAGCACCAGGACGTGGCCGTCGCGGACCACCACGGTGACAGCGCCCGACCAGTCGTCGGGCAGGTCGAGGACCGGCACGAAGCGCGACGTCGGCATCAGGTGATCACTCCTCCGGGTTCGACCAGGTCGCCAGCATCATCGTCGGAACGGATCACCACCACCACCCCGGCCGCGATCAGCAGCGCCGCCGGCCACGCCGCCACCGGTGGCGTCTCCCCGAAGAACGCCCGGGCCAGCAGGGTCGCACCGAGGATCTCGAAGAGGATGGCCACCGACACCGTCGTGGGCGAGAGGTTGCGCAGCACGCGGTTCACGAGGGTGTGACCCAGTAGCTGGGCCCCCACCGTGAGGCCGGCGATGGCCAACCAGGTGTCGCGGTCGTAGCCGGTGAGCGCCTGGCCGGTCCCTGCGCTCAGCGCCAGCAGGAGCACCGCGGCCACGGCGTAGCAGGACAGGGCGTAGCTGGCGGTGCTGACGCTGCGCCGCACCTCCGCTCCGACGGTGACGTAGGCGGCGGCCAGCATGCCCCCCAGCAGCGCCAGCAGGTCGCCGAACAGCGCCCGCGTGGAGATCGACAGGTCCACCCCGGTGAGCAGCACCGCACCGGCGAGGGCCAGCCCGATCCCCCACCACGTGCCCCGGCTCACGTGGTGACCCCGGCGACGGGCGATCAGCGCCGCCCACACCGGTTGTGTGGCCACCAGCGCCACCGAGGAGGCGACCGACGTGAACGACAGGCTGGGGATCCAGGTGGCGAAGTGGGCCGCCAGCAGGGCGCCGGCGAGCCGGCTGAGGCGGCGCTCCTCGGCGGTGCGAGTGCTCCATGCCCGACGCTCGGATCGCCGCAGCAGCACGAACAGGGCGAGCACGGGGAGGGCCAGCAGGTTGCGCCAGAAGGCGATCGACAGGGTGGGGGCGCTGGCGCCGCGGATGAGCGGCGCCGAGGTGGAGACGGCGGCGACGGCCACGCCGAGCAGCACGAGGTCGGCGACCGGGTTCCGGCGAGGGGCAGCCATGGGACCAGTAGGGTCCCACGCCACGCCCATCCAACCGATCACCGGGGGACCAGCCATGCCGACCGCCGCGGCCAGCGACGACCTGAGCGCGAAGGCGCGGAGCCTGGCCCGGGTGATCGAGCCGGTGGTGGGCCAGGTGTTCTTCTCCCCCGAGTGCCACGAGCGCTACGCCGCCCTCGGGTTCAGCCCGAGCCCCGGCACCACCGCAGCAGGGGTGCAGCTGCCCGACGGCCCGGCCTACTTCACCAGCCGCGGCTCGTGCCTCGGGCAGGCACCGGGCGAGCTGGTGGCGGCGGCCTTCGGGGTGTTCAACGTCGACGTGGTGGTGCCCGCGGTGACCTTCGGGTGGACCCTCACCGATGCCGCCACCATCGCCGACGCCCGCCTGCGGGGCGCCGTCGACCAGCTCACCCGCGTGCTGGGCCCGTCACCGCAGGGCGTCGACCGGGCGGTGGAGCTCCTCGCTCGCGCCGTGGAGCCGCTCGAGCCGTGGGGACGAGCACTGTTCGCGGGCACCCTCTCCCAGCCGCTCACCGGCGAACCCCTCGGCGACCTGTTCCGCTGGGGCGACCGCCTCCGGGAGTTCCGGGGCGACTGCCACATCGCCGCGTGGGTGGCCGCCGGACTCGACGCGTGTGAGGTGGGGCTCCTGACCGAGCTGTACTGGGGGATGCCGGCCCGCAGCTACGTGCGCACGCGGGCGTGGGGCAGCGACCAGCTCGATGCCGCCGCCGATCGCCTCACCGCCGCCGGGCACCTGGCCGACGGGGCACTGACCGACTCCGGACGGGCGTTCCGGGAGCAGGTCGAGCGGGCCACCGACGCCCTGATGGCCCCGGCCATCACCGCCCTCGGCGACGACCTCGAGGAGCTCGTCGGCCTCCTCACGCCGTGGGACGAGGCGGTGATGGCGGCCGGCGGCTACCCGCCCAGCCCCCTGGCCATCTCGCCGCCCGGGTGACCGTCGGTCCGTCGGCGCCGTCGCCTCAGGCCTCGAAGGTCGGCTCCTCCCAGAACGGCCACGGGGCGGGGATGTCGTCGGGGACGCGGTCGGTGAAGCGTGGGGGCCGCTTCTCCAGGAACGACACCACACCCTCGCGAGCGTCGGCCGATCGGCCGAGGTTGGCGATGGCTGGCGAGTCGATGCGGTGGGCCGCCATCGGGTGATCGGCGCCGAGCATCCGCCACAGCATCTGGCGGGTCATGGCCACCGACACCGCCGAGGTGCTCTCCGCGATCTCCTCGGCCAGGGCATGGGCGGCGGGGAGCAGCTCGTCGGGGGCATGGATCGATCGCACCAGGCCACCTCGCAGGGCTTCCTCCGCATCGAACACTCGGCCGGTCATCGTCCACTCGAGAGCGGTGCTGATCCCCACCACCCGCGGCAGGAACCACGACGAGCAGGCCTCCGGCACGATCCCCCGTCGAGCGAAGACGAACCCGAAGCGCGCCGTCTCGCTGGCCAGCCGGATGTCCATCGGGAGGGTCATGGTGGCGCCCACACCCACCGCAGGGCCGTTGATGGCACCGATCACCGGCTTGGTGCAGGAGTAGATCCGCAGCGTCAGCAGCCCGCCCTCGTCGCGGTGCACCCGATCGCCGCCTCCGGTGGCGGGGCTCCCAGCGTCGATGTCGAAGGTGTCGCCACCCATGGCCAGGTCGGCCCCGGCGCAGAAGCCGCGGCCACGGCCCGTCACCACCACCGCCCGCACCTCGGGGTCGGCATCCGCCCGGTCGAAGGCGGCGCAGAGCTCCCGCTGCATCGGCACCGTGAAGGCGTTGAGGCGATCAGGCCGGTCGAGCGTGATCGTGAGGACGTGGTCGTCGAGCTCGGTGGCGATCGTGGTGGGGTCCATGGGTGCGGATGCTCCCACGACAGCGGGGGCAGCGGAACCGGCGACCGAAATGGGTCGTTCGGATCACGACGGCGCCCTCAAGGCATCGTACGTTGGGGCCGATCCTTCATGGAAGGACACTCCCCACGCTGCGAGGGCGGACACATCATGGCCTACACCCTGCTCACCATCCGGACCTGGCTGGCTGCCCGGTACGACGACGATCGAGGCGCCTCCCTGGTGGAGTACGCCCTGCTGGTGGCGCTCATCGCCCTCGTGTGCGTGGTGGCCGTCACCGTGCTCGGCAGCGCCGCGAGCACGAGCTACAGCAGCACGGCTGCCGGCTTCGGCTGACCTCCCCGCCGACGGGGCCTCGAGCCCTCAGACGTCGAGGAAGCGGCTGACCGCCACGGCGGAGCCGATGGCACCGATCGCCGCCGCCACGCCGACCACCACGAGGTTGGTGAAGAGCAGGTTGCCGTCGGTGACCACGAAGCCCTGGAAGATGGGCAGGATCTTGTCTTCGGACAGCTCGTCGATGAACGGGCGGATCACGAAGGTCATCGACCCCACCGCGATGGCGGCGCCCAGCAGGGTCTGGATGATGCCCTCCACGATGAACGGCACGCGGATGAACCAGTTGGTGGCGCCCACCAGCTTCATCACCTCGATCTCACGCCGGCGGGCGAACATGGCCACCCGGATCGTGTTGAGGATGAGCATGAGGGCAGCGACCAGCAGCAGCACCGCGGCCAGCAGGAAGCGGACGCCGATCTTGTTGAAGGTCTCCTGGATGCGCTTGACCACCTCGAAGGCGAAGATCACGTCGTAGACCCCGGCCTTGCCCTGGAACTGGTCGCCGAGGGCCTGCACGACATCGGGGTCCTGCACCCGGGGGACGACTCGGAACGACGGCGGCAAGATGTCGGCGGTGACGGTCTCGATGAGCTGGTCCTGGCCCTCGAACAGCCGCTCGAACTCCTGCAGCGTCTCGTCCTGGTCAACGAAGATGGCCTCCTCCACGTCGGGGTTGTCGAGGAGGTCGCGCTCCACGGAGTCGCGCTGCTCCTGCGTGGAGGTGGGCTGGAGGTAGACGATGAACTCGATCCCGCCCCGGAACCGGTCGTTGGCGTTGTTGACGCCCTGGTTCAGCATCACGGCGGAGCCGAACAGGGTGAGCGACACCACCACGGTGAGCACCGACGCCAGGGTGAGCGTGATGTTGCGGGTGAGGTTGGCCGCTGTCTCGCGTGCGACGTAGTCGATCTTGATGGCCATGGTGTGGGGAGGACTCGCGCTAGGGGGCTACTCGTAGACGCCGCGGCTCTGGTCGCGGATGATCGAGCCTCGGTCGAGCTCGATCACGCGACGCCGCATGGTGTCGACGATGGAACGGTCGTGGGTGGCCATGAGCACCGTGGTGCCCGTGCGGTTGATGCGGTCGAGGAGCCGCATGATGCCCACGGAGGTGGCGGGGTCGAGGTTGCCGGTGGGCTCGTCGGCCAGGAGGATCAGCGGTCGGTTCACGAAGGCCCGGGCAATGGACACCCGCTGCTGCTCGCCGCCGGAGAGCTCGTTGGGGAAGTTGCCCATCTTCTTGGCCAGGCCGACCAGCTCGAGGATGGCCGGCACCTGGGTCTTCACCACCTGGCGAGGGCGGCCGATCACCTCGAGGGCGAAGGCGACGTTCTCGTAGACGGTCTTGTTGGTGAGGAGCTTGAAGTCCTGGAAGACGCTGCCGATGTTGCGGCGCAGGTACGGCACCTTCCACGAGCTGAGCGTGGCGATGTCCTTGCCGGCCACGTAGATCCGCCCCCCCTCGGGGGTCTCCTCACGGTTGACCAGGCGCAGGAAGGTGGACTTGCCCGACCCGGACGCGCCGACGAGGAAGACGAACTCGCCCTTCTCCACCTCGACGGTGGCGTCGCTCAGGGCGACGACATCGTTCTTGTAGGCCTTGGTGACGTTCTCGAGCTTGATCATGGGGCTTGGCGAGGGTAGCAGCGCCCTCCACGCGGATCGCGGCACCGACCTGGTGCCGCGATGTTGCGATCAGGTTACGAGGTGCTGGTCGCTCGACGCCATTGCAGGTAGGCCTCCATGAACGGATCGAGGTCGCCGTCGAGGACGCCCTGCACGTTGCCGGCCTCGTGCTCGGTGCGCAGGTCCTTGACCATCTGGTACGGCTGCAGCACGTAGGACCGGATCTGGCTGCCGAAGCCCACCCGCTGCTGCTCGCCGCGGATGTCGGCCATCTCGGCCTCCCGCTTCTGACGCTCGAGGTCGGCCAGCTTCACCTTCAGCATGGCCATGGCCTTGGCCCGGTTCTGGAGCTGCGAGCGCTCGACCTGGCACGACACCACCAGGCCGGTGGGCACGTGGGTGAGGCGCACCGCTGATGAGGTCTTGTTGATGTGCTGGCCGCCGGCGCCCGAAGCCCGGAACACGTCCATCTTGATGTCGGTCTCGTCGACCTCCACCTGGATCTCGTCGTCGTGCAGGACGGGAACGACGTCGAGCGCGGCGAAGGCGGTCTGGCGCTTGCCCTGGGCGTTGAAGGGGCTCATTCGCACCAGGCGGTGCACGCCGCGCTCGGCCTGGAGGTAGCCGTAGGCGTAGCGACCCTGCACGAGGAACTCCACCGAGGACAGCCCGGCCTCCGAGCCCGGCGTGGAGCCCTCCTCCTCCACGGTGAGGCCGCGGCGCTCGGCCCATCGCACGTACATGCGGTAGAGCATCTCGGCCCAGTCCTGGGCGTCGGCGCCGCCCTCACCGGCCTGGACGGTGCACAGGGCGTCGCGCTCGTCGTGCTCGCCGGAGAACATCGATCGCAGCTCGAGGCCCTTCAGCTCGGCGTCGAGCGCGGTGAGGGTGGCCTCGATCTCGGGCTCCTGGCTCTCGTCGTCGACCTCCCGGGCCAGCTCGTGGAGCGTCTCGGCATCCTCCAGCTGGCTCACGAGGCCTTCGTACCGCTCGAGGTCGTCGACCACCACCGACAGCTCGCCGGTGACGCGCTTGGCCACCTCGGCGTCGTCCCAGAGGTCGGGCCGCGACGCCTCGGTCTCGAGGAGCGGGCGACGGGCCTCGAGCTCCTCGACCTTCAGGTAGGCGTGGGCGTCGGTCACGCGCTTGCGGGCCTCGGCCAAGGCGTCGGAGAAGTCGCGCAAGGCGCGCCTAGGCCTTTCCGTGGCAGAGCTTGAACTTCTTGCCGCTCCCGCACGGGCAGGGCGCGTTGCGGGGCGTCTTGTCCCACTCCGACTTCACCACCGGGGTCATCGTGGCCGGTTCGTCGCGGACGGCCGCAGGGGCGGCCGCGCCACCGCCGCCCTCCGCCGAGGCGGCCCGGGCGGCCGCCGCCATCCCGCCGCCCGCGTTGTCGTCGGGGGCGGAGTACTGCATGTTGGCCACGCGGGGCTCGTCGCCGCCGACCGAGGGGCCGGACGAGGGCGCCGCCTGGTTGAAGTCGGTGCCGACCGCGGGCGCGGCGGCCGCCGGCTGCTGCACGGTGACCTGCACGTGCATCACGTAGCGGACCAGGTCTTGGGCGATGCCCTTCATCATCTGGCCGAACATGTCGAAGCCCTCGCGCTGCCACTCCGTGAGCGGGTCCTTCTGACCCATGGCCCGCAGGTTGATCCCCTCCTGCAGGTAGTCCATCTCGTAGAGGTGCTCCCGCCAGCGGGTGTCGATCACCTTGAGCATCACCTGGCGCTCGACCTGGCGCATGACGTCGACGCCCAGCTCTGACTCCCGCCGCTCGTAGTGGGTGAGGGCGTCGTCGACGAGGACCTCGTAGAGCGCATCGGTGGACTCCGCACCCGCCATCTGCTCGGTGGTGAGGGTGGTGGGCCAGTAGGTGGCCAGCTCGGTGCTCAGGCCGTCGAGGTCCCACTCCTCGTGGAAGTCGGCCACGCAGTAGGTGCTCACGAGGGCCTCCACCGCGTCGGGGAGGTGCTCCGCCACGATCTTCTCGCGGAGGTCGGCTTCGTCGAGGATCTGGTCGCGCAGGGCGTAGATCACCTTGCGCTGGGCGTTCATGACCTCGTCGTACTTGAGGACGTTCTTGCGGATCTCACCGTTCTTCTGCTCGACGGTGGTCTGGGCCCGCTCGATGGCCTTCGACACCATCTTCGCCTCGAGGGGGACGTCGTCGGGGAGGGCTCGGCCCATCACCCAGTTGATGGCCCCGGTGGCGAAGAGCCGCATGAGGTCGTCTTCGAGCGACAGGTAGAAGCGGCTCTGGCCGGGGTCGCCCTGGCGGCCGGCGCGTCCTCGGAGCTGGTTGTCGATGCGGCGGCTCTCGTGGCGCTCGGTGCCGAGCACGTAGAGCCCGCCGAGGTCGCGGACCTTGTCGCCCTCGAGGGCCGTCTCCTCCGCGTAGCTCGCCTCGAGGGCGGCCAGCTCGGCCTGGCCCTCGTCGGAGTCGAGGTCGACCCCCTTCGCCCGCAGATCGCGGGTGGCCAGGATCTCGGGGTTGCCGCCGAGGAGGATGTCGACGCCGCGGCCGGCCATGTTGGTGGCCACCGTGACCGCACCCAGCCGACCGGCCAGGGCCACGATCTCCGCCTCCCGGGCGTGCTGCTTGGCGTTGAGCACCTCGTGGGTGACGCCCCGCTTGTCGAGCAGGCGAGACAGCTTCTCCGACTTCTCGACGGAGATCGTGCCCACCAGCACCGGCTGCCCGGCTTCGTAGCGCTCCGCGATGTCGTCGACGACGGCGCCGAACTTGCCGTCCTCGGTCTTGTAGATCAGGTCGGCCTGGTCGTCGCGGACGAGCGGCTTGTTGGTGGGGACGGGCACCACCTGCAGCTCGTAGGTGTTGGCGAACTCGGCCGCCTCGGTGGAGGCCGTACCCGTCATCCCGGCCAGCTTGTCGTACATGCGGAAGTAGTTCTGGAGCGTGATGGTGGCGAGGGTCTGGTTCTCCTCCTTGATCTTCACGCCCTCCTTGGCCTCGACGGCCTGGTGGAGCCCCTCCGACCAGCGGCGACCCTCGAGGATGCGCCCGGTGAACTCGTCGACGATCTTCACCTCGCCGTTGGAGATGATGTAGTCCTTGTCGCGCTTGAAGAGCTCCTTGGCCCGGAGCGCAGCTTGGAGCTGGTGCACGAGGTTCTGGGCCACGCCGTCGTAGAGGTTCTCGATGCCGAGGGCCGCCTCCACCTTCTCGATGCCGTCCTCGGTGGGCGACACGGTGCGCTTCTGCTCGTCGACCTCGTAGTCGTCGTCGCGGCGGAGGCCCCGCACGATGGTGGCGAACTTGTAGTAGAGCTGCGCCGCCTCGGCCACGCGGCCAGAGATGATCAGCGGCGTGCGAGCCTCGTCGATCAGGATGGAGTCGACCTCGTCGACGATGCAGTAGTGGTGGCCCCGCTGCACCTGGCGGGAGCGCGACATGGCCATGTTGTCGCGGAGGTAGTCGAACCCGAACTCGTTGTTGGTGCCGTAGGTGATGTCGGCGGCGTACTGGGCGCGCTTGTGCTCGGGATCGTTGGCACCCGGCACGATCAGGCCCACCTCGAGCCCCATCCACCGGTGGAGCTTCCCCATCCACTCCGCGTGGAACCGGGCCAGGTACTCGTTGACGGTGATGAGGTGCGTGCCCTTCCCGGACAGCGCGTTGAGGTAGGCCGGCAGGGTGGAGACGAGGGTCTTGCCCTCGCCGGTCTTCATCTCGGCGATCCAGCCGAAGTGGAGAGCGGCCCCGCCGATCATCTGCACGTCGTAGTGCCGCTGCCCGAGGGATCGCCGACCGGCCTCGCGGACGACCGCGAACGCCTCGATCAGGAGGTCGTCGAGGTCTTCGCCGCGCTCGATCCGGCCCTTGAACTCGCCGGTCTTGGCCTGGAGGGCGCTGTCGGACAGCGCCTGCATCTCGGGCTCGAGCGCGTTGATGTCGGGGACGAGGCCCTGCAGGGCCTTCAGCTTCTTGCCCTCGCCGGAGCGGAGGATCTTGTCGAAGATGCTCATGCGACGCCCGAGTGTACTGACGAGGCCCAGGATCCCCTGATCGAGGGTCGTCAGGCTGCCTGGCTAGCGGATGTCGAGCAGCTTCTCGCGCACGGCGTACACCACGGCCTCCATGCGGGAGTGGAGGTGGAGCTTCTCGAGGATGTTGCGGACGTGGTTCTTCACCGTGTTCTCGGAGATGTAGAGCTCACCGGCGATCTCCCGGTTGCTCATGCCCTGCGCCACGAGCTTCAGCACCTCGAGCTCTCGCTCGGTGAGGCGCGGCGTGGGGACGGAGTGCCGCTCGTCGGCCTTCTTGGCCAGGTTGGTGAACTCCGTGAGCAGCTTCGAGGCCATCGACGGGGAGATGAGGCTCTGGCCGCTCATCACCGATCGGATGGCGCTGGCCACCTCTTCGATGGAGATCTCCTTGAGGAGGTAGCCGGCCGCCCCCGCCTTGATGGCGTCGTAGAGGTCGTCCTCCTCGTCGCTGACGGTGAGCATCAAGATGCGAGCCGACGGGATCGCCTCCGCGATCGCGCGGGTGGCCTCGATGCCCGACACCTTGGGCATCCGGACGTCCATGAGGACGACGTCGGGGGCGAGCTCCTCGGCGGTGCGGATCGCTTCCTCGCCGTCTTCGGCCTCGCCGACGACCTCGACGCCCTCCTCGGTCTCCAGGACCATCATGAGACCGCGCCGGAACAGCGCATGGTCATCACAGATCATCACCCGGATGGCATCAGCGCTGCCGCGTGCCACCTCGGTGCCCTGGTCGTCGCCCACGTTCCCTCCTCCACTGGTCCGACCTCTGTCGCGCCGGACTAGTCCGGTCAGCGTAGCCCGGTGGAGTGCGGTCCCGTGACCCTGCGTGGGCAGGGGCTCACGGATCGGGGGCCAGGCCGGCCCTCCTCAGCCCTTGGCGTGCGGGATGACCTTGGTCTTGAGCTTCTGGAGCTGGCGGCCCAGCTTCTCCACCGCCAGATCGATGGCGGCGAAGGCGTCGGTGGCGGCGGTCTTGCAGTGGAGGTGGTGGCCTCCACCATCGAGGTGCACCTCGCAGATCTCCTTCTCGGCGATCCGCTGGTTCTGCTCCTCCGTGAAGTGGACCTCAGCTCGTTGGAGGCCTCCCCGAAAACGACTGAGGCGGCCGATCTTCTCCTCGGCCGCCGCCCGCAGCGCGGGTGAGATGTCGGTGTGTCGGGCGCTCACGGTGATCTCCAAGGGCATGCCTCCCGGTATCTCGTGGTGCGTCCCGACCCTACTCTCGGTAGCGGTGCGGCGCTCGGGCCACCACGAGGCCGTGCACGGCAGGGGCGCCGGCCGCCCGCAGCGCGCTCGCGGCGGCCGTGAGCGTGGCGCCGGTGGTGGCGATGTCGTCGACCACCAGCACGGGCCGGGGCACCTCGGCGGTGGGATCGAAGCCAGCGGGGGCCCGCCGCTCGCCACGCGAGCGACCGGCCTGGGGCGGCCCGGGCCGGCGCCGCAGGAGCGAGGCCACGGGCAAGCCGGCCCGTCGAGCCACGGCGCGGGCCAGGAGCTCCGCCTGGTCGAAGCCACGGCGACGGCGGCGCTCCGGGCTGGTGGGCGCCCAGGTGACCAGCAGGTGGGGTTCGGCGGGGACCAGGGCCACCATCCGGCGGGCCAGATCTGGCAGCACCCAGCGCTGCTGCCCGTTCTTGAGGCTGGTGAGGAGCCGGCGCGCGGTGTCGTCGTAGGCCGCCAGGGCGCGGCAGCTGTCGAGGTCGAGCGGCACCACGAGCGACGGCGGCGGGCTGAGCACGAGCCGACCCTACGAGCGCCCTGTGACAGCCCGCCTGGTCATCGCGTCAACCTGATCGCACCGCTGGGCGTCTGTCTCGGTGATGATGGCTTCGATGGCACCCGCTCGTGACGACTCCGGCCGCGGCCGCTCCCCCGTCGCGACCGGTGACCTCGAGGACGCCTACCGGGCCCACTACCGCTCGCTCGTGCGCCTGGCCTCGCTGCTGGTCGACGACATCGGCACCTGCGAGGAGCTGGTGCAGGAGGCCTTCGTGCAGGTGTGGCGCCGGGGGCCGTCCCTGCGTGACCCCGACCGGCTCCCGGCCTACCTCCGATCCGCGGTGCTCAACGGCGCCCGGTCGCACGGCCGCCGCCGGCTGGTGGAGCGGCGCCACCTGCGATCCGTGCGGGCGACAGCCCCCGGCGCGGAGGACCTGGCCCTGGCCCGGGACCCCGACCACCAGGTGCTGGCCGCCCTGCGAGCCCTTCCCGACCGCCAGCGCGAGGTGCTGGCCCTGCGCTACTACCTCGACCTGTCCGAAGCCGAGATCGCCGCCACCCTCGGCATCTCCCCCGGATCGGTCAAGACCCACGCCCATCGGGGGCTGGCCGCCCTCACCGACCGGCTGGAGGACCTGCGATGACTCCAGAGGACCGGCTGCGCCAGGCCATCGCAGCCCGCACCACCAGCGTCGAGCCGTCGGCCGACGCACTCCAACACATCGAGGAGAAGCTCATGGAAGCCAAGGACGACGACAACCGCAAGCGCCTCGCCATCGGCATCGGAGCCGCAGCCGCCGTGGTGGCGGTCGTGGTGGGTGCGCTGGTGCTGACGGGCGACGACGACACCCCGGTCACCTCCGACACGACGACCACCGAGCAGTCGACCACCACGACGGAGGCCACCACCACCACGGTGGACTCCACGACCACCACGGTGCCCTTCCAGACCGTCGACCCGGCCCGGGCGGTGTTCCCCGACCCGACCACCTCTCGCCGCTTCCAGGATCCGGTGGCCCTGGTGCGGGCGTTCGCCACCGACCTCGTCGGGTACTCCGACCCCGTGGTGGGCGACTTCATGCAGGGCGACTCCCGCTCCGGCGAGGTGGAGCTCCGCGGCTTCGCCGATGGCGCCCCCACGGTCGTCCTCGTCCGCCTGCTCGAGGACGACACCTGGTTCGTGATCGGCGCGGTGACGGACTCGATCCAGCTCACCGCCCCCGCCTCGGGCGACCAGGTCTCCTCGCCCCTGGCCCTGGCCGGCTCGGCCCACGCCTTCGAGGGGACGGTCGACGTGCGCCTCTTCGCCGACGGCGCCACCGAGCCCATCGCCGAGACCTTCGTGACGGGGCGGGGCGACGGCGTGCTCGGCGAGTTCACCGGCGAGCTCACCTTCACCGTGCCGCCGGGGGTCACCCACGGGGTGCTGGTGCTCACCAGCGGCGGCGGTCTGGACGGCGCCGCGGTCTACGCCCAGGTGCTGCGCGTCGCCTTCTGAGCCACCGCCCGGCGGCCCGTTCTCGTTCCTGATCCGGCCGCCGGGGCCGGCGGTTGGCGGGGTGCTCCCGTTCCCGCCCGCCGACGAGCTGCTGCGACGCCTGCCGCGCCTGCTGCTCGGGCTGGTGCTGTTCGGCATGGGGATCGCCTGCATGGTGCGCGCCGAGCTCGGCCTGGCGCCCTGGGACGTCCTGCACCAGGGCGTGTCGACGCGCTCTGGCCTGGCCATCGGCACCGTCACGATCCTGACGGGCGTGGTGGTCCTGGCCCTCTGGCTGCCGCTCCGGGAGCGGATGGGCATCGGGACGGTGGCCAACGCCCTGGTCATCGGCCTCGTGGTGAACGCCACGCTCAGCGTGCTGGACGCCCCCGAGCCGATGTGGGCCCGGGTGGGGCTCCTGGTGCTCGGCATCTTCCTGTTCGGGCCGGGCTCCGGCTTCTACATCGGCGCCGGCCTCGGTCCGGGCCCTCGCGACGGGCTGATGACCGGCCTGGCCCGCCGGGGCCACCCGGTGCGCGTGGTGCGCACCGGCATCGAGCTGAGCGCGCTGGCCATCGGCTGGGCCTTGGGCGGCCAGGTCGGTGTGGGGACGGTGCTCTTCGCGCTCGCCGTCGGCCCCAACGTCCACTGGTTCCTCGAGCGCATGACCCTCGCCGAGCCGAGGCGCCGACGCCCCAGAGACGACGACGAAGGCCCCCTCCCGGCCATCGAGTCCCTCTAGCCGACGTAGCTGAGCGAAGGGCAAGGGCGCAGCGGCGGCCCGGGCCCTGACGCAGCGGGGCCAAGGGCGAAGGGCAAGAGCGCAGCGGCGGCCGGCCGGAACGCAAGGTGCACTCCACGCCGACCTCCCGGCGACCTGCCCGCCGGGGGGCGTGCACCAGGGTGGATCGGGTCCTCCTCAGCGCACCACGCCCACCAGCGTTTGCGGCCCGACGCAGCCGCTGAGGCGGGGGGATTGAGCGCCGCAGCGGGGCCGGGGTCGGTGAGCACGAGGTCACCGACGCCCGGCGCAGCCGCTGGGGGGCGTGGGGGGTCTCCCCCCACACATCGACCGGAGTGCAGCTTGCTGTGCTCCGGGCGCTGAGCGCGGCCGAAGGCCGCACCGAACAGCTCGAGCGAGGCGCTTGCGCCGAGCTCGAAACCGCTAGTAGCGGTAGTTCTCGTGCTTGTAGGGGCCGTGCACCGGGAGGCCGAGGTAGTCGGCCTGTTCCTGGCTCAGCTGGGTGAGCTTCACGCCAAGGGCGTCGAGGTGGAGCCGGGCCACCCGCTCGTCGAGCAGCTTGGGCAGCACGTACACGCCGAGCGGGTAGTCGGCCGTCTTCGTGAACAGCTCGATCTGGGCCAGCACCTGGTTGGTGAAGCTCATCGACATCACGAAGCTCGGGTGGCCGGTGGCGTTGCCGAGGTTCAGAAGGCGTCCCTCCGACAGCATGATGATCGAGTGGCCGTCGGGGAAGACGAACTCGTGCACCTGCGGCTTGATCTCGACCTTGCGGACATCGCTCATCTTGGCCAGGCCGGCGATGTCGATCTCGTTGTCGAAGTGGCCGATGTTGCCCACGATGGCGTTGTGCTTCATCTTCGCCATGTGCTCGGCGGTGATGATGCCCTTGTTGCCGGTGGTGGTGATGAAGATGTCGGCCGTGTCGAGGACGGCTTCGATGGTGGTGACCTCGAAGCCCTCCATGGCGGCCTGCAGGGCGCAGATCGGGTCGACCTCGGTGACGATCACACGGGCGCCCTGGCCCCGCAGCGACTGCGCCGAGCCCTTGCCGACCTCGCCGTAGCCACACACCACGGCCACCTTGCCGCCGAGCATGACGTCGACGCCGCGGTTGATGCCGTCGATCAGGCTGTGGCGGCAGCCGTAGAGGTTGTCGAACTTCGACTTGGTGACGGAGTCGTTCACGTTGATCGCCGGGAACAGCAGCTGGCCGGCCTCGAACATCTGGTACAGCCGGTGGACGCAGGTGGTGGTCTCTTCGGTGACGCCCTTGATCTGGCTGGCGATGGCGGTCCAGCGGTTCGGGTCCTCGGCCAGGGAGCGCTTGAGGGTGTCGATGATGACACCCCACTCCTCGGGGTCGTCCTCGGTGGCGTCGGGGACGACGCCGGCCTTCTCGAACTCGACGCCCTTGTGCACGAGGAGGGTGGCGTCGCCGCCATCGTCGAGGATCATGTTGGGGCCGCCACCGTCGGGCCAGCTGAGCACCTGCTCGGTGCACCACCAGTACTCCTCGAGCGTCTCGCCCTTCCAGGCGAACACCGGCACGCCCTTCGGGTTGTCGACGGTGCCCTCAGGGCCCACGGCCACCGCAGCGGCGGCCTGGTCCTGGGTGGAGAAGATGTTGCAGCTCACCCAGCGCACCTGGGCGCCCAAGGCGGTGAGGGTCTCGATGAGCACGGCGGTCTGGATGGTCATGTGCAGGGAGCCGGTGATGCGGGCGCCGGCCAGGGGCTGGCTGTCGGCGAACTCGGCGCGCAGCGACATCAGGCCGGGCATCTCGACCTCCGCCAGCTCGATCTCCTTGCGGCCCCAGGGGGCGAGCGAGAGGTCGGCGACCTTGAAGTCGTGATCAGGGTGGGTGGTCATGTGTTCCTCCGTGGGCGCGCCGAAGTGGGGCGCGCTGGGTTGGGTGCGCACGGCGTGCGCAGGTGTTCGCAGGAGGGCTGGCTGCAGCCGGCAGCACCCTGATCAGCCCGGGGGTCGACTCTAGTACCGAGTCACCTGACGCGGTACTAGCGGGCCTCAGCCGGCCAGCGCCGCCTTCAGGTCGTCGAGCACCGGGATGGGCCCGGGATCGACGCCGGCCTCGACGGCCAGGTGCAGGCTCACGAAGTCGCCCTGGATGATGAGGTCGAACAGCTGCGCCAGCGTGCCCTCGCCCTGGGCTTCGATGTCGATGATGGTGTGGACCACCTCGTCGATCACGTCGAAGGTGAGCTCGAAGCGTCGGGTCTCCTGCGGGTGCTCGAAGTCGTGCCGGAACCGCACCAGCGACATCACCTGCCTCGTGACGTCGCCGTGCTGGCCCCAGCCGCAGATCTCGTTGTGGCACATCTCCGGCACGGTGTTGGCGAAGGCGGGCGCCTTGGCGTTCTCGTTGACCTCGCACTTGAAGCGGTAGGCGGCGGTCGCGCCAAGGGGCCCTCCGCCGTAGGCGATGGGCATGGTGCGGCCGATCTGGCGAGCGATGCGGGCGGCGGGCCCGTCGGCCACGATGAGCGAGTCGCGCCGGCGCCGCAGCTGGGCGACCGCGTCGGCCACGTACTGGCCGGCCCCGGGGAAGAGGCCGACCCGCTCGAGGACCATGAGCGGCGGGATGCTCACGGAACCCACCGCGGCGCGCGGCATGGGGGTCTCGGGCAGCACGATGTGCGGCGCCCCCCACCCCGCCGCGAGGCGGGCCAGCTCGCCGCCGCTCGACAGGACCACCATGCGGGCCCCGGCGGCCGCCGCGGCCTGCGCCGACTCCAGGGTCTCCTCGGTGTCGCCCGAGCTGGAGATGGCGAAGCACAGGGTGCCGTCGCCGACGAACGAGGGCGCCTCGTAGCCCTTCACCACCGACACCGGCACGGACATGAAGGGGGCGGCCACCGCGGCCACGACGTCGCCGGCGATGCCGCTGCCGCCCATCCCGAGCACCACGACGTTCTCGATGCGCTCGTGATCGGGGAGGCCGTCGACCGCGGTCCCGAGCGTGGCGGCGTGGGCCACCTGCTCCGGCAGCGCAGCCGCGAGGTCGAACATGCCGACGGTGTCGAGGATGTCGGACACCCTCAGGCCTCGAACGTGGGACGGATGCCCTGTTCCTCGACCTTGGCCGTGATGCGGGCGTGCTCGGCGTCGTCGACCGTCTCGGCCTCGTCGATGAGCATGATCGGGATGTCGTCCTTGACGGCGTAGCGCCGCTTCAGGCGGGGGTTGTACAGCGCGCTCTCGTCCTCGAGGTACAGCAGGGGGCCCTTGTCGTCGGGGCAGGCGAGGATCTCGAGCAGCTGGGGGTCGAGGGCCATTGGGGTGCACTCCTTGGGGTGGAGACGCTCAGGTGGCGTCGATGATGGCCCGCACCTCGCGCACCCGCTCGGCGCACTGCGCCGAGTCAGGTGCCTCGAGGTTGAGGCGCAGGAGGGGCTCGGTGTTCGAGGCCCGGAGGTTGAACCACCAGTCGCCGAGGTCGACCGTGAGGCCGTCGAGGCGGTCCTGGGCGTCCAGGGGGTAGGCGGCGGCCACCTTCTCGATCACGGCGGCGGGGTCGTCGACCGTGCTGTTGATCTCGCCGGAGGCGGCGTAGCGGTCAAAGGGCCGACGCAGCTCGGAGAGGGGCACACCGGCACTCCCGAGCTGCTCGAGGATCAGCAGCGCCGCGATCGAGCCGGAGTCGGCCCGGTAGTTGTCGCGGAAGTAGTAGTGGGCGGAGTGCTCTCCACCGAAGGCAGCACCGGTGTCGGCCATCACCGCCTTGATGAAGCTGTGGCCCACCTTGGTGCGCACGGGCGTCCCGCCCCGCTCGCGGACCACCTCGGGCACCGCCTTCGAGCAGATGCAGTTGTAGAGGATGGTCGAGCCGGGCTGCTTCTCGAGCACGCCGGCGGCCACGATGGCGGTGGTGAGCGAGCCCGACAGCGGCTGGCCGAGGTCGTCGACCAGGAAGACCCGGTCGGCGTCGCCGTCGAAGGCCAACCCGAGGTCGGCCCCGGTCTCCAGCACCCGGGCCTGCAGGTCGCGCAGGTTCTCGGGCTGGATGGGGTCGGCCGGGTGGTTGGGGAAGGTGCCGTCGAGCTCGCCGTACATGATCTCGAGGTCGATGGGCAGCCCCTCGAACACCGCTGGCACCACCAGCCCGCCCATGCCGTTGGCGGTGTCGGCCACCACCTTGAGGGGACGCAGGGCCGCGGTGTCGATGAAGGAGCGAACGTGGTCGGCGAAGGCGCCCAGCAGGTCGGCCGACTCCCAGGCCCCGGGCGGGCCATCGCCGGACGGCACGCCCGCGACGACCATCTCCTTGATGTCGCGGAGGCCGGTGTCTTCGCCGATCGGTCGGGCACCGGCGAGGCACATCTTCATGCCGTTGTACTGCGCCGGGTTGTGGGACGCCGTGAACATGGTGGCCGGCGCGTCGAGGTGCCCGGACGCGAAGTACACGAGGTCGGTGGAGGCCAGGCCGAGGTCGACGACGTCGAGGCCCTGGGCCCGCACGCCGTCGGAGAAGGCGGCGACCAGATCGACGCCGGAGGATCGCATGTCGCGGCCGACCAGGACCCTGGTGGCGCCATCGGGCTGCTGCAGCACGAACCGGGCGAAGGCCTCGCCGACCCGACGGGCGAGCGGCGCGTCGAGCTGGTCGGGTGTGGTGCCCCGGATGTCGTAGGCCTTGAAGATCGCATCGATATCGGGCATCGGGCGACAACCCTACCGGTCGGGTTCTTCTGGCCCGAACCCCTCGGCGGTCGCAGGGGTCGGGGAGAGCCCGGCTTCGATGGGCGCGCCCAGCTCGTAGGCGCCGATGGCCGACCAGTGCCTGATCTGCCAGAGGTCGCGCACCAGGCGCAGGGTGTCGCGAGCCAGCCGGACGGTGGAGCGCTCCCCCATCTCGAGCCGCACCGGCACCTCGACGAGCGAGAGCTCGTGGCGCTCCACGAGGTGGAGGATCTCGATGTCGAAGGCGAATCGGTCGACGCGGCTGAGCCCGAAGATCGACCGAGCCACGTCGCTGCGGAAGGCCTTGAGACCGCACTGGGTGTCGTGCGGGTGGCTGAGCAGCACGGCCATCGCCAGCAGGTTGATGCACCGGCTGCCGAGGTCGCGCAGCGCTCCAGCTCCCCCGACGCGGACGGTGTCAGGGTGCCGCCGGTTCCCCACCGCCACGTCCCAGCCGTCCTCGATCTGGAGGAGCACCCGCTCGAGCTGGTCTGGGGAGTAGGCGAGGTCGGCGTCGGTGAAGGCGATGGTGCGGCCCCGAGCCGCGGCGACCCCGGCCCGGACGGCGGCTCCCTTGCCGCGGTTCTCGGGCAGCACCACCACCTGGTCGGCGCCGGCGGCCAGCGCGACGTCGGCGGTGCGGTCGCGCGACCCATCGTCGACCACGACCACCTCGACGCCGCCGGCCTGGTGCACCGCATCGAGCGCGGTGCGGATCGCTCCGATCGTGTCGCCGATCCGGTCGGCCTCGTCGAGGGCGGGGACGACC
>JBPPMN010000013.1:0-17312 GCA_051306055.1 Acidimicrobiales bacterium | reverse complement strand
GTGTGCGATCGGGCCCTGGCCTCGTTGCGCGACCACGCCGGCGACGACCCCGACCAGGTCTTCGTCGGTGGCACCTCCCAGGTGGCCCGAGCCTTCGAGACGATCGAGACCGTGCGCGAGGTGCTGGGCATCCTGGAGCAGCAGTACGTGGTGGTCACGCTCCTGCGAGACGTGCTCGACCGGGGCCTCCAGGTGGCCATCGGCACGGAGACCGGGATGGCGCCGCTGGCCGAGTGCGCGCTGATCGTGGCCCCCTACGAGGTGGAGGGCGAGCCGGCCGGCAGCATCGGCGTGCTCGGCCCCAGCCGGATGGACTACCCGCAGGCCATGGCGGCGGTGGCCGTGGTGAGCCGGCGCCTCTCGCAGCGGCTCACGGAGGGCTGACGGTGGCCGACGACTACTACGCGCTGCTCGACGTCGCGCCCGACGCCAGCGCCGACGACATCAAGAAGGCGTACCGCCGGCTGGCCCGCCAGCTCCACCCCGACACGAACCCCGACCCCGCTGCGGCCGACCGGTTCAAGGCGGTGGCCCGGGCCTACGAGGTGCTGTCGGACCCCGAGAAGCGCCAGCGCTACGACCGCTTCGGGCCCGAGGGCGTGGGCGGAGCCGGCGGCGACCCGTTCGGCTTCGGGGGCGGCGCGGGCGCTGGCGGCATCAACGACATCTTCGACGCCTTCTTCGGCGGGAACAGCCCGTTCGGCGGCGGCGGTGGTCGCCGGGGACCGGCCGGGCCGCCCCGCGGCTCCGACCTCGAGGTGGTGGCCGACCTCGCCTTCGAGGACGCCGTGTTCGGCACCCGCCACGCCGTGGAGGTGCGCACCGCCGTGCCCTGCGAGACCTGCCAGGCCACCGGAGCCGCGGCCGGGAACGAGCCGATCACCTGCCTGGAGTGCGCCGGCGCCGGTCAGGTGCAGCGCGTGCGCCAGTCGTTCCTCGGTCAGATGGTGAGCACCACCGTGTGCCCGCGCTGCGGAGGCCAGGGCCAGGTGATCAGCGACCCCTGCGGCACCTGCTCCGGGGAGGGCCGCACGGTGGAAGACCGCACCTACACCGTCGACATCCCCGCCGGCGTCGACACCGGTTCCACCCTCCGCCTCACCGGCCGCGGCGCGGTCGGTCCTCGGGGCGGCGCCCATGGCGACCTCTACGTCCACGTGCGGGTGGCGCCCCATGAGCGCTTCACCCGCGACGGGCTCGACCTGCGCTGCGACCTGCCGGTGTCGTTCGCCCAGGCCACCCTCGGCGCCCACATGGAGTTCGCCACCCTCGACGGCGCCGAAGACCTCGTGATCCCCCGGGGCACGCCGTCGGGCCGCGAGTTCCGGCTGCGGGGCCGGGGGGTGCCCCACCTCGAGCGACGGCAGCGGGGCGACCTGATCGTGCGGGCCGTGGTGGCCGTCCCCACCGACCTCACCGCCGACCAGGAGGAGCTGCTGCGGCGCTTCGCCGAGGAGCGCGGCGACGACGTGGCCCCGGCCGACTCCGGCTTCTTCGGCCGCATCCGGTCCGCCTTCAAGTAGCCCGCCGTGGCTGCCCCGCACCCGGCCGACCACACCGGGCCGATGGCGTTCGTGGCCGACGTCGACGCACCGGTGCTGGGCGACGCCGACGCCCACCACCTCGAGCGGGTGCTGCGCGTGCGCTCCGGCGACGAGGTGACGGTGGCCGACGGCGCCGGCCGGTGGCGGCGGGTGCGCTTCGGCGAGCACCTCGAGCCGACGGGGGAGGTGATGGAGACGCTGCGCGAGCAACCCGAGGTGAGCATCGGGTTCGCGCTGGTGAAGGGCGACAAGCCCGAGCTGGTGGTGCAGAAGCTCACCGAGCTCGGCGTCGACCGCATCGTGGCCTTCCGGGCCGAGCGGTCGGTGGTGCGCTGGGACGACACCAAGGCCGTCCGCGCCCACGCCCGGCTGGTGGCGGTGGCCCGGTCGGCCGCCGCCCAGAGCCACCGGCCCTGGCTGCCGGTGGTCGAGCCCGTCACCGACCTGGCCGTCCTCGCCGGTCGACCTGGCGCCGCGATGGCCGACCGCTCCGGCGACGCACCCAGCCTCGAGCGGCCGCTGGTGCTGATCGGCCCGGAGGGCGGGTGGGCGGCCCAGGAGCGCGACCTCGACCTGCCACGCGTGCGCCTCGGCCCCACCGTGCTGCGGGCGGAGACGGCCGCCGTGACGGCCGGCGCCCTGTTGACCGCGCTCCGTGCCGGTGTCGTGGGCCCGACGACCTAGGAAAATCCGGCAATGTCACGCAGGGTGGTTGATCGTGGTCACGTATCGCGCGTAGATTGACCCCACAGCCGTCACCGGACGTGGTCTTCACGGCCTGGGCCGGTGGGCAAGCCCCAGCGCGGGCGTTCCGGGGAGGGACACACACGATGAGCGACAACGACGGCGAGGCCGAAGCCGCGGGCGCCTACGCAGAGAAGGTGGGCAGCCGGCTGCGGGCCATCCGTCGCCAGAAGCGGCTCTCGCTCCAAGACGTGGAGGCCACGTCCGACCAGGAGTTCAAGGCGTCGGTGCTCGGGGCCTACGAGCGGGGCGAGCGGGCCATCTCCGTGCCTCGCCTGCAGCGCCTCGCCCGGTTCTACCGGGTCCCGGTCGACCAGCTCTTGCCCGGCGACGACGGCCCCGACTTCGGTCCCCGCCCCGGCGACGCCGACCTCGTCATCGACCTCACGGAGCGTGCGTCGCGCACCGCCGAGGAGCGCTCGGTGAAGATCGACCTCACCAAGATGGAGCAGCTCGACGGCACGGAGTCGGAGATGCTCACCCGCTACCTGCGCATGATCCAGGTGCAGCGGGGCGACTTCAACGGCCGCGTCCTCACGGTCCGTCGTGACGACCTGCGGGCCATCGCCTGCATCCTCGATGTCACCCCCGACCTCGCCGTCACCCGCCTCGAAGGCCTCGGCGTCACCTTCACCCCGGCCCCCGTCGCCGCGGTGCCCGCCAGCAGCTGATCCTCGCGGGTTCGCCCTGGCCCCGGCCGGCGACCAGCATGGGACGGTGACGAGCTTCGGGGTCTACCTGCACGTGCCGTTCTGCGCGGCCCGCTGCGACTACTGCTCGTTCGCCACCTGGACCGACCGCCACCACCTCACCGACTCGTACCTGGCCGCCTGCCGGGCCGACGCCGACCGACTCGTGGCGGCGGGCATGCCCGAGGCCACGTCGATCTTCGTGGGCGGCGGGACGCCGTCGATGGTGCCGCCGGCCGACCTGGTGGCCGCGCTCGACCGCATCCCCCGCACCGCGGATGCCGAGGTGACGGTGGAGTGCAACCCCGACACCGTCACCCCCGAGCTGGTCGACACCTACCGCGCGGGTGGTGTGAACCGGCTGTCGCTCGGAGTGCAGTCCACCTCGTCTCACGTGCTGGCCGCGCTGGGCCGCACGCATGACCGCGCCAACGTGGAGCGCTCGGTCGAGCTGGCCCGCCAGGCCGGGTTCGACTCGTTCAACCTCGACGTGATCTACGGCGGCGTGGGCGAGACGCTCGACGACTGGACCCGCACCCTCGACGACGTGCTGGCGCTGGACCCGCCGCACGTGTCGGCCTACGCCCTCACCGTGGAGGCCGGCACCCCACTGGCCCTCGACACGGCCCGCCACCCAGACGACGACGACCAGGCCGACAAGTACCTCGCGGCCACCGAGCGCCTCGGCGCCGCCGGCCTGGACTGGTACGAGATCTCCAACTGGGCCCGCCCCGGCCACGAGTGCCGCCACAACCTCCTGTACTGGACGATGGGGGAGTACCAGGGCATCGGCTGCGCATCCCACTCGCACCGCGCCGGCCGCCGCTTCTGGAACCTGCGCACCCCCGACCGCTACATCGAGGCGGTGGCCGCCGGCACCACCGTCGAGGCGGCCGACGAGACCCTCGGTCCGGAGGAGTCGGCCCTCGAGGCCCTCCAGCTCAGCCTGCGCACCCGCCACGGCGTGCCCGCCGCCGCGCTCGACCTCGATGCGGTCGGCGACCTCGTCGAGCCCCACCCGGCTGACGCCGATCGCGTGGTCCTCACGATCCACGGCCGCCTGCTCGCCAACGAGGTCGCGCTGCGCCTGCGGCTGCCCTGAGCAACACGAACCTCAGGTTCCTGGCGCGTTGCGGTTGATCTGGAGGTGTTTGCGTAGAAAGATCCGCTTTGTGCCGGCCAGTGGGGCCGACGTCGCGGCGGCGAGGTGCACGTGGAACAGGGTCTGGGCCCACTCGAGCTGATCGAGCGCTCCGTGCAGGAGCGGGCGAAGGACATCTCCCTGGAGATGTCGTCCGACGGCGGCCGCGAGAAGCTGCGGGCACTGATCGCCGACGAGGTGGCGCAGTGGTCGCTCGACCATCGTCGTGGCCTGCGCCCCTACGACCTCGCCGACCCCGAGCTGGTGGCCGAACGAGCCTTCCGCAACCTGGCCGGCTACGGCCCCCTCGAGCCCCTCCTGCGCGACGACGATGTGTGGGAGATCATGGTCAACGGCCCGTCGACGATCTTCGTGAAGCGCCACGAAGGACCCTCCGGCTACCACCATGAGGTGTTCCACGACGACGAGCACGTGGCGCGGATCCTCACGAAGATCCTCGATGACGCGTCCGCATCCCATCGCAAGCTCGACCCGGCGGAGGGCCTGCAGGATGCCCAGCTCGATGACGGCGCCCGACTCCACATCGTCCATGGGGACATCAGCCGAGGCGGCCACCTCATGGTGAACGTCCGCAAGTTCACGGGTGTGGCGTACCGGCAGCTCGACCAGCTGGTCGAGCGGGACATGCTCTCTCGGGAGGTGGCAGCGTTCCTCGCCGCCTGCGTCCGGGCCCGGCAGACGATCGTGGTGGCCGGGGCACCCGGCTCGGGCAAGACCACGCTGCTGTCGTGCTGCGCCGCCGAGCTCGACCCCACGTTGCGGGTGGTGATCGCGGAGGAGGTCTTCGAGGCCGACGTGCCCTTGCCGAACGTTGCGAGCATGCAGACCCGCGCCGCTCGGCCCGACCGCCCGGCCGTCGACCTCCGCAGGCTCGTGGCCGGCTTCCTCAGGATGGCCCCCGACGTTGCGATCGTGGGTGAGGTCAGGGACAAGGAAGCCCTTCCGCTGCTGCTCACGCTGTCGTCAGGCGTCAAGGGGTTCACCACCATCCACGCGGGGTCGGCTCGCCAGGCGCTCACCCGCCTCCGATTCATCTGCCAGCTGTCCGACGCCGGGAGCGAGCTCCCGATGAGCGCACTCAACTCCCTCGTGAGCGAGAGCATCGACGTCGTCGTGCACTGCGCTCGTGGCCCAGAGGGCCCCTTCGTCAGCGAGGTGCTGGCGGTCGAGGACCTGGCGGGCGGCGCCCAGGCGGCGCAGTTCACCGTCACCCACCTCTACGATCGCCCGTCGCCCGGTGCACAGCTGGCCTGGACGGGCAACGTGCCCGATCGTCTCAGCCGCGCGCTGGCCGGTGCGGGGATCGACCTCCCGCAGATCCTCCACCAACGTCCGGTGGGGGTTGCGCCATGACGCCGATGGGCCTGGCCGCGGCTGCGGCCGCCGGCACCTACCTGCTCTACACGTCGATCGCCCTGGGCTGGCGTGACCTCCGCTTGCCCGGCGTGCGACCGACTGCCGACCGGCGACGACGAGTCCGCGACTGGCTCGTGCAGGCCGGGTTGGCAGACCTTCCCCTCCAGGAGCTCGCCGGCGTGATCATCTCGGTGGCGGCCATGGCGGGGCTGGCGGCCTTCGCCGTGTTCGGAGGCATCGTGCCAGCGGTCGTCTCCGGTGCCTTCGCTGGCCTGTCCCCGGTGGCGTCGTACCGGGTTCGGCGGCGAGCCCGACGATCCGCAGCCATGGATGCGTGGCCGCGGCTGCTGGAGGAGCTGCGGATCCTCACCTCGTCGCTCGGGCGATCGGTGCCGCAAGCCCTGTTCGAGGTCGGTCGGCGCGCCCCGGAGGAGATGCGTCCAGCCTTCGACGCTGCGCACCGGGAGTGGCTGCTGTCGACCGACTTTCCGAGGACGGCTCGTGTGCTGAAGAGCGGTCTGGCCGATCCCACTGCCGACGCGGTGTGCGAAACCCTTCTGGTGGCCCACGAGGTGGGCGGCACTGACCTCGACCGACGGCTGTCGGCGCTCATCGACGACCGCATCCAGGACACGCAGGGGAGGAAGGACGCTCGCTCGAAGCAGGCCGGAGCCAGGTTTGCCCGGCGCTTCGTTCTCATCGTCCCGGCGGGGATGGCGCTGGCGGGCATGTCGGTGGGGACCGGGCGGGAGGCCTATCAGACCCCGATGGGTCAGGTGCTGGTGGTGGCGGCGCTCCTCCTCGTGGTCGCATGCTGGCTGTGGGCCGGCCGCATCATGGACCTGCCCGAGGAGCGGAGGGTGTTCGATGCCTAGGCTCCTGGCGGCGTCGGCTGGCGTGCTGTTCGTCGGAGCGGTGCTGGTGTTGTCGGAGCTCCGCTGGTTCAGCAGGCCTTCGTTGACCGAGCGCCTGCGGCCCTACGTGCCCGGCGGGATGGCCACCCGAGCGGGCGGTGGCGGGGCGCTGTCGGTGGCATCGTTCCGCGAGGTCATCGGGCCGCTTGCTCGAGCGTTGGGGACGCGAGCGGCGGCATCCCTCGGCGTGTCAGAGGACGTCTCGCTCCGGCTGCGCCGGATCCACGCTCCGCTGGGCGTGACCGACTTCAGGGTGCGCCAGCTGGGATGGACTGGCGCCGGCTTCGCGCTCGGCGGGCTGTTGGCCGTCGCCCTTCGTCTCCCCCTCCCACTGACCTTGCTCTTCGTGGTGGGCGGTCCGGTGCTCGCCTTCCTCGTGGTGGAGCAGCAGCTGGCGGCCGCGTCCTCGCGACGTCAGCGTCAGGTCTTCCTCGAGCTCCCCGTGGTCAGCGAGCAGCTGGGGATGCTGCTCGGGGCGGGCTTCTCACTGGGCGCGGCCTTGAACCGCCTCGCCTCGCGCGGCGGTGGCGCCTGCGCCCAGGACCTGGCTGAGGTGTGCGGCCGGATCCGGCAAGGCCTCAGCGAGGTGGAGGCGCTGCGGGAGTGGGCGGCACTGGCCGACGTCGATGCGGTGCACCGCCTCGTCGGCGTGCTCGCCCTCAATCGGGAGGCGGCCGACCTGGGTCGGCTGATCGGTGAGGAAGCACGCGGCATCCGACGCGAGGTCCAGCGCGAGCTCATCGAGCAGATCGAGCGCCGGTCGCAGCAGGTCTGGGTGCCGGTCACGGTGGCCACCCTCGTGCCCGGCGCCATGCTGCTGGCCGTTCCCTTCATCGAGGCGCTGCGGCTCTTTTCCGAGACCTGACAACCGACAGAACCGACTGGGAGGACCGATGGATCGACGCTGCAGGGACGAACGAGGTGAAGGCGTGATCTCCGCCGCCATCGCTGTGCTGATCATGGCGGGGATCGGCGCACTGATGTGGGTGGGCTTCAAGGCCATCTGGGAGGACACGGAGTCGAACACCCGCGACAAGGTGACCGAGATCGGGCAGTGAGGCATGCGGGATGACCGAGGGGCGGGGCTGATCTCCACGGCGGCCGGCGTCGTCGTGTTCCTGATCTTCCTGCTGTTCGCCGTGCAGCTCCTCTTCGGGCTCTACGCCACCAGCACCGTCACCGCAGTCGCCCACGACGCGGCCCAGCGGGCTGCTACGTCGGGCGCGCCGCCGTTGGCCCAGATCGAATCGGAGGCGCGACGTAACCTCGGACAGGTCGGGTCGTCCGCCGTCTTCACCTGGGGCAGCGATGACACCGATGGCGACGGGGTCGACGACACCGTGGTGCTGGAGGTGATCGCCCGTCCACCTCGGTTCGTCCCGCCGTCCATCGGCGGCGCAGCGGGGCTGGCTGAGATCCGGCGCGTCGTGCGGGTGCGCTACGAGCAGGAGATCGGGTGAAGGGGCCGGGAGGCCGCGGGCAGGGGGACGCCGGCCAGGTGGGTGGCATCGAGGCGCTCCCGTTCGGGCTCCTCATCTTCGTGGTCGGGACGCTCTTGATCGCCAACGGCTGGGCTGTGGTCGACGCCAAGTTCGCCACCGACGCTGCGGCTCGGGAGGCGGTGAGGACCTTCGTGGAGGCCTCAGATGTCGACGATGCCCTGGTGCTGGCGGCCGACGCCGCCGAGGGCGTCATCGCCGCGCACGGGCGCGACCCAGCCCGAGCGACGGTCGGCCCGATCGGGCCCGCTCGGCTCGAACGGTGTGCTCGCATCACGATCGAGGTGACCTACGAGGTGCCTGCGCTGTCGCTGCCGCTCATCGGCGGCTTCGGGACCGCGCCGTTCGCGGTGCGCTCCCGCCGGAGCGAGGTGGTCGACCCGTTCCGCAGCGGCCTCGACGGGACTGCGGGAGCTTGCTTGTGAGGTGGGCGCGCACCAGCCGAGGCAGCGTGCTGATGCTGATGCCGGCCGGGGTCTTGGTGGTCTTGCTCTTGGGCGCCATCGCCTTCGACCTGTCGCTCGTGTTCCTGCGCCAGCGCCAGGCCACCTCGGTGGCGGTCGACGTCGCCAACGACCTGGCGACGCTCGCGCTCGACGAGGCGGCCTTCCGAGCGGGAGATGGGTTCCGACTCGACCCGGCTCGAGCGGTCGAGGTCGGAGAGCTGCTCGTGGGTGGCAGTGATCTCGCCGACCACGTGGTCGAGGTGTCGATCACGGTGACCGATCGCGAGTCGGTTGAGGTGGTGCTGGTGGTGTCGGTCGACTACGTGTTCGCACGGGCGGTGCCGGGAGTGCCGAAGGGCACCACAGTCGAGGCACGTGCGGCCGCGTCGACGGTGTCATGATGATGCATCATTGACATTTTCATGTAGTTTCAGCATCCTGGGTCTCGGTGACGATGTCGATGCTGGTGGACGAGCTGGATGGTCGAGCGGTCGTGGTGAAGACGGCCATCGGGTCGTCGATCGACCGGCTCGCCCGGGAGGCGGATCGCCTGCGCCGGGCATCCCATCCAGGCGTGGTCGAGGTGCTGTCGGCCGGACCGTCCACCGGCGGGTGGGAGCTGGTCACGGCGCACGCCGGCCGTTCGCTCGCGGCTGGCGGGGCGCAGACGGTGGAGGCGGTGGCCCACCTGGGCGCCTCGCTGGCCGCCACCGTGGCCGATCTGCACGGCCTCGGCGTCGTGCACGGGCGGATCGATCGATCGCACGTGCTCGTGGGCGACGACGGCCGAGCAGTCCTCTGCGGGTTCGGACCGAACGACGGCGAGGGGGCGCCGACACCGACTGACGACGTTGCTGCCGTCGGCCACCTGCTCACCGAGCTGCTCTGCTCGTTCGCTGAGGCCGACGTGTTCCCGGAGCGGCGATGGGCGCTGCGGCGGCCGCATGCCGACGCTGACCGGCGTGCCCTCCTCGTGCTCGCCGACCATGCATGCGTGGAGCCGCCGACGGCGCGGCCAACGGCCCGTCGGCTGGCGGCTGCGCTCACGGAGGCAGCTCCTCGCTCGGGGCGATCGATCATCCGGGTACCGCAGGTTCGCTCGCTCAGCCCCACCAGAGCCGGCGATGGCGGCCCCAGCGACCCGGTGGCATCACTGCGCCTGACAGATGCGGAGCCGACCGGACGCTCGAACAAACGGGCGGTGCTGCTCTGTGCACTCGGCGCAGCGTTCCTGCTGGTCGCCGGCCTTCGGTCCGCGACACCGGAAGATCCGGATGCCGCAGATCGCCGGTTCCCGGGCGCGGCCACCCCGGCCGGCTCCTCGACGGATGAAGCGGTCGGGCCGGGACAGGAGACCCCCGTCATCGAGGTGGACGGCCGAGTGGCCACCGTCGATGGTCTGGCCTACGAGATCGGCCAGCCCGGCGATCAGGTGGTCATCGGCGACTGGGACTGCGACGGCACCCCCACGCCAGCGGTGCTGCGGCCTCGGTCCGGCGAGGTGTTCAGGTTCGACACGTGGGGTGGCGGCTTGGTCGTCGTGGTCGAGCCCGCTGCTCGTGTCGACGACGCAGCTCGGCTCGTCGTCGAACCGAACGACCAGTGCTCCGAGCTGTGGGTGGAGACCGCGGCCGGCGGGCTCGTCTCCGTCGACGGGGAGCGCTCCACGTGAGGCGTCGTGCCCTGCTGCTCGGTGGCGTCGCGCTGGGCGTCGTCGCGATGGCCGCCGCTCTGGTTTGGGCCGCGTCCGTGCTGCCGCTCCCCTCCCGGCAGGAGCGGTCCGATCTCCATGGATGGTACGCGGAGGTGGGGGTGGCCCAAGCCGTGATGGTGCTGGCACGCCTGACCGCGACGGGGCTCACCGCCTGGCTGGCGGCATCGGTTCTCCTCCAGCTCCTGGCCTCTGCTCTGCCTCAGGTGCACCGTTTGGCCGACGCGGTGTCCCCGTCGATCCTGCGCGGGCTGGTGGGGGGGATGGCCAGCCTGTCGCTCGGCGTCGTCGCCGCGCCCGATCTCGGCACCGGCGGGCAGCCCGGCACAGCGACCCTCCAGCCAGTCGAGGCCGAGAGCACGACCTCGAGCACCGACGGCGATGGCGTCGCCCGGCTCCGCCCCATCGACGGGCGCGAGCCGGACACCACGACCTCCACCACCCTCGTCCCGCCCGGGGCCAGCAGCACGACCAGCGTGGTCATCTCGCCCACCACCGACACGACGAGCACCACGGTCCGGCCGGCGTCGCAGCACCCCCCTGCGCCGCCGGCCATCCCAGCTCCGACGCCTGCCCCGTCCGACGACACCCCCGCCGGACGGCCTGGGGATCGCCATGTGGTGGTCGCGGGCGACCACTTCTGGTCGCTGGCTCACGAGCTGGTGGCCGAGGCACAGGGCGGCGCGGCGACGGATCGGGATGTGGCCCGCTACTGGTGCGTCTTGGTCGAAGCCAACCGTGATCGGCTGGCGGTCCCTGGCGAGGTCGACCTCTTGTACGTCGGTCAGGAGCTGTTGCTTCCTCCGATCGGCTGAGGCGCCGGAGGGACCTCCGGGTTCGACCAACCCCCCCCGGCGAGTCGTCGGTACCCTCTCGGTGGTGGATCGGGACCAGGCGGTGGCCAACGCCCTCGAGTGGTTCGAGCACCACAGCGGCTGGGCCCCGCCCGATGTCGACACGCTGGCCGAGTGGGTGGCCGATGGCGTGTGCCGGTGCCCTGACGACTGCCTGGTGGCTCCGCAGGGGTGGTGCGACCACGGGCTGGCCTCGTGGGCGCTGATCCTCGACGGCCTCTGACGACGCGCGCTCGCTCCTCCTCTTGACATGATTCCTCTCAACATGAGATGAATCCTCTCATGAGCACGACGCCCTCGTTGCGCGAGGACCAGCGCAAGGCCACCCGCGACCGGATCGTGCGGGCCGTGGCCACGCTCGTGGCCGAGGGGCACCCATCGGCAGTGTCGGTGCCTGCGGTGGCCCGACAGGCCGGCGTGGGCGTGGCCACCGTCTACCGCTACTTCCCCACCAAGGAGGCTCTCCTCGACGCGGCAGCCAGGGTGGGCAACGCCGACCTGGTGGCGCCGGCCTACGCCCGGGACGACCTCGGCTTCGGCGACCTGGCTGCCGTGCTGCCCCGGGTGTGGGAGGCGCTGGCCGACGACCTGGCGCTGGCCCGCAACCAGCTGGCCTCACCGGTCGGGCGGGAGCTCCGCCGTCGGCGTTGGGAGGTCAAGCGGGACGCCGTGGACCAGGCCATGCGCAACAGCGGCATCGACCCCGACAGCGATCAGGGGCGGCGCCTTGCCGCGGTGGGCGACGTGCTCACCTCGTCGACCGCTCTGCTGGAGCTCCACGACAAGGCCGACATCCCCGTGCAGGAGGCGGCGGAGCACGTGCTGTGGGCCCTGCAGGTGCTGGAACGAGCAACCCGAGAGGACATCTGATGGACGCCGTCACCTTCACGGCCCCTGAGCGGGGCGAGTGGATCTCCTTGCGAGACCACTTCCCCCGGGCGCTCACCCCCGAGTACGGCCAGCTGCTCACCCATGGCATGGAGGTGGGGGAGGCGAAGGCGATGGAGGCCTACGGGCTGCCCATCCGAGGGCTCGGCGTGCGCCTGGTCCACGGCCACGTGTACATCGCGCCGATCCCCCTGGTGGGCGGGTACACCGACCGTGTGCCGCCGAGAGCGCTCCTGTGGGTAGCCGCCCGGCTGGTGCCGGCCTTCCGGGCTCGCAACCGTGCTGCGCGGGCCGCCCTGCAGGAGCGCCCCTGGCTCGACCAGGCAGAGCGATGGTTCAGCACGGAGCGCGACCAATGGGCGGCCGCCAGCGCAGCGCTGCAGGCTGAGCCTGTCGAGGCCATGGACCCGCCGGCGCTGGTGGATCACCTCGAGCGCGCCCTGGCTCACGCCCGAGCTGGCTACGAGCGCCACTTCGCGCTGCACGGACCCGACCTGATCCCCACCGGGCTCCTCCTGGCCCGTTGCCGCGAGTGGGGTCTGCCGGCCGATGCCGTGCTCCCGGTGCTGGCCGGGGCCTCGCCCGCCTCCACGGGGGAGAGCGCGAGCCGTCGAGCGCTGCAGGAGGCCGTGGCCTCGTCGGGCCGAGCCGTGCGGACCTTCGACGAGCTGACCGAGGTGGCCGGCCCGGCCCTGACCGCCTTCCTCGATGAGCAGGGGTGGCGGCTGGTCACCGGCTACGACCTCGACGATCGTGCCCTGGTGGAGCTCCCCGAGCTCGTGGTGGCCATCGCCACCGGGGTCGCCGCCGACGACGCGGCGCTGGATGCCGCGCTCGCTCTCGATGCGCTGCTCGCCGCCGCTCCGCTCGCTCACGAAGCCGAGCTCCGCCAGCTGGTGGAGGATGCCCGCGCCACCTTCGGCGTGCGCGACGACAACGGTGCCCTCACCGCTGCCTGGCCGGTGGGGCTGCTGCGACGGGCCGTGCTGGCTGCCGGCGCGGCCCTCGCGCCGCGCGGCGCGCTGGCGGAGCCTGCGCACGCCGTGGAGGCCTCGATCGCCGAGCTGACCGGTTTGCTCCAGGGTGGAGATGCCCCCACCGCCGAGGAGGTGGCGGAGCGTGCCTCCGACCGGGCCCGGCGGTCGCGCCTCGAGCCGCCGCCCACGTTGGGCCCGCCGACCGATCTGCCGCTCGACCTGCTGCCCGAGCCCATGCGGCTCGTCACGCAGGCGCAGCTCGTCCTGCGCGACTCCTTCACCACTTCTCCGGGTGCTCGGGCCTCGCTGTCGGGTGAGGGCATCGGCGACGCCACGCACCGGGGCCGAGCGGTGGTGGCCACCGACCCCGCCGACGCCCTGGCGCGGCTGGAGCCCGGTGATGTGCTGGTGGCCCTGGGCACCACGCCCGCCTACAACGTCGTCCTGTCGCTGGTCGGCGCCGTGGTGGTCGAGGAGGGTGGCCTGCTGGCGCACGCAGCGGTGATCGCCCGCGAGCTCGGCCTCCCAGCGGTGATTGGTGTGGCGGGCGCCATGGCGGCGATCCCCGACGGCGCCCAAGTGGAGGTGGACCCGCGCCGCGGCCGCGTGCAGGTGCTCGATGTCCCCTCGCTGAGCCCGGGTCCGGAGAGCCGATCGACGGCCGGCGCTCAGCCGGCCTCGTGAGCGTCCTGGTCGGTCCAGCTTCCCAGCGACCCCGGGCGCACCGGCTCGAGCTCGGCCGACGCAGGCGGCGCCGTGACCGTGGGACGCCTTTCCAGCAGCGCCTCCACCGCTCGCACGAGGGGCTGTGCCCAGGACCCTGGCAACGGGACGCCGTCGTGACAGGCCTCGTCCAGGTGTCGGCGCTCAGGGAGGTGCAGGGGCGATGCAACCCGCTGGTCGGCCCCCTCGCGCAGGACGAGGCCGCCGAAGGCGGCTGAGATCTCCGCCCGGGCTCGCGGGCTGCGAGGCGCTCGGTTGCAGACGGGTAGGACGGACTCGGGTGAGATGCCATGCTCGTGCAGGGCGGTGGTGGACCGCAGCAGCCCCTGCATGCCGGTGAGCCCTGGGCGGCCGATCACCACGACGATGTCGGCGGCGGCGAGGGTGGTGCGGGCGATCGTGTTGCGCTCCTCGATGTCGACAGACCCGGTGCTCACCTCACCCTCGACGTCGAGGTCGACATCGGTGACCACCAGTCGGAACGACCGGCGCAGGCCATCGAGCGCAGCAGCAAAGGCCCGGGGCCGCACGGCGGTCCAGTCGCGGTGGCGGCGCAGGCCGAGCAGGAGGCGATAGCCGCGATCGGGGATCCGCCAGGTGAGCGACCGCACCGCTTCGGCCGACGGAACTCCGGACCGGTGTGCGTCGACGAGCTCCAAGAGCCCGGGTACGACGTCGTCGGATCGGTGGAGCAGGGCTTGGTCGGCGTGGAGGGAGAGGTCGGCCAAGCAGGTCACCTCCGTCAGCCGGGGGTCGGCGGCGAGTCCCTGGGCGAGCGCCATGGCCACCGTGGAGACGCCGGTCCCTCCCGGGCCGGTGACGGCCACCAATCGACCCCGGTAGCCGAGCTCGGGTGCGGCGGCTGGCTGTGTGGTCGTGGGTTCGCCCAGGCGCTCGATCGGGGCAGCCACCTGGCCCAGCACCGAGAGCAGGTCGTCGCGCTCGAAGCCGGGTGGCAGCGCAGCCGACGCCCCGAGCTGCTCGCGCGCGTCGGCCGTGCGGCCATCGAGCACGACGATGACAGCGCACCCTGCAGCCTGCGCACCCTCCACGAGGTCGCGGTCGAGCCCAACCAGCGAGGCGTCGACCAGCAGTGCTGAGTGACCGCGACCGGATCGGATGCGCACCCGAACCTCCTCGGGTGACATGGCCTTCACGAACTCGACGGGCAGCGCAGCGGAGGTGGCCCAGCGGGCGACCTCGTCGAACCAGGCGGAGCGGGCGTGCGCGAGGCCCAAGACCACGAACCGGCTGGCAGCCATCAGGGGCTCGCCTCTTCTGCGCCGTGGTCGGGGTCGAGGTCGGCCGGGTGCGACAACGGGTCGTCATCGCCGGAGGTGAACGTGGAGCGCACGACGGTGATGTCGCCGGTGCGCAGCGCGTGCACCAGGGCAGCCACGGAGTCGGCGTCGGGCACGGAGACCACGAGCGTGAGCGCTCGCTCGCTGGTGAGCGAACCCGACTCGCCCGCATCGATCTGCACCACCGGCACGGCCCGCACCACGGACTGGGTGCGCTCGTCGGCGGTGGAGAAGACGTCGACGAGCTCGCCCTCCTTCAGGCGCCCCACGGCCACCTGTGGCCGGGGGAGCACGAGGGCCACCTCGTGCCCCGTGCCTGCGTCGTCGCTGAGCAGCCCCGCCTGCAGCAGCTCACCCGCGCCGATCGGGCCGAGTGCGACCCGCCCTGTCACCTCGGCGGGGTCGGCAAAGGTCGGGCTGCTCATCTCCTCCGGCACGGCGCCGTGAGCGATGCGGAGATGGCGCTCGTCGATCACCTCGCCCATGCGGATGGGTGTCGCGGCGACGAGGTAGGGGGACTTGGGCGTGTCCGTGGCGTCGGTGTAGGCCACGAAGACACCCACTGCCGCCAGTGCCATCAAGGCACCGCCCAGCACCGCCCGACTCCCCGGGAGGCTCCGTGGCCGCCTGATCTCGCGGTCGGTCCCGTGTGGTTCCATGGCTCCCCAGCCCCCTTTGCCAAACCCCGCCGTGGGATCGGTCCAAGGAGCATGAGACTACATGAAGACAGTGCGGGGGTCCCGAGGGCTATCCTGATCGCTATGGCATCGTCGGCAGACATCGAATGGCTCTCCACGCAAGAGGCCTCCCGACGCCTCGGGATCACCACCCGCACGCTGTACCGCTTCGTCGACCAGGGTGAGCTGGCCGCCTATCGCATGGGCCGGGTGATCCGGGTGAAGGCGTCCGACATCGACGCCTTCATCGAGAAGTCCCGCATCGAGCCAGGCACCCTCGAGCACCTCTATCCGGAGCCCGCCCACAAGCCCTGACCGCGCGTTCGCTCAGGCCAGCGCGAGCTCTCGCACGGCACCCAGCGGCACGTAGGCCGCCCCGGGCGGCTGGGAATCCGTGCGCAGCACGACCACGTCGGTGCCGATGCTGCGGACCTCGCCGGTCACCGTCGCGTCGTCGCTGGTGACCAGCACCACGCGGGCCCGATCGGCCGCCAGCTCGTCGAGCAGGTGCTCGAGGCGACGGTCGGTCGTGATCACGCGGTCGCCGACCACGGGCGTCGCATCGGCGGCAGTGTGCACGAGGCTGACCGCACCGAGGCGCAGCACCCGCTCGTGGTCGTCGCGTCGCAGGGCCACGAAGTCGGCCCCGAGGGCCTGCACGACGCCGTGATGGCGGCGGCCTCCCACCGTGACGACCACGGGCTGGTGCTGCTCGGCGAGGTCGAGCAGCACGCCTCCGAGCGTGGCCTCCTGCTCGGCCACGGCCCGCAGCCAGCGCTCCCGGCTGCGCTCCGCCGCCGCAGCCTCCACACGTGCCTCAGCCACCCACCGCTCGAGGCGGGCCGTGAAGCCGCCCCCCGAGGCGGGCAGCAGCTCGCCTCCTCGTCGCCGGTCCCCATCTCCCAGCACGGGGCGATCGTAGGGCGCCGCGAAGATCTCCGCTGGTCTAGGAGCCTGGCGCCGGTATCGTTGCCGCCGCGGCCCCGGCTGCCCCACCCGGGGGCGGCCAGCCATCCCGCCCCACGGATTGTCCAGCACCCAGGTCCAGATCTCCGTCCCCGGCAACCACCTCATGCCAGCGCTGCTCGGCGAGCGAGATGAGGTCATCAAGGCGATCGAGGCGGCCTTCCCGTCGGTCACCATCCACGTGCGGGGTAACGAGATCGCGCTCGATGGCGACGACGCCGAGCGGGTGGGTGCCCTCCTCGACGACCTCGTGGTGCTGGTGGAGCAGGGTCACCGCCTCGACGCCGGCACGGTTCGTCGCAGCGTGGCCATGATCCGGGCCGACGAGCGGCCTGCCGAGGTGCTCACCTCCGAGGTGCTGCGCCCGGCGCGCGGTCGACCCGTGCGACCGAAGTCGAGCGGGCAGAAGCGCTACGTCGATGCCATCCGCCAGAACGTCATCACCTTCGGCGTGGGCCCCGCCGGCACCGGCAAGAGCTGGCTGGCCGTGGCCATGGCCGTGCAGGCCCTCCAGGCGAAGGAGGTGGACCGCATCATCCTCACCCGCCCTGCGGTGGAGGCCGGCGAGCGCCTCGGCTTCCTCCCGGGCGACCTCATGGCCAAGGTCGACCCCTACCTGCGCCCCCTGTGGGACGCCCTCCACGACATGGTCGGCCTCGAGAGCGCGGCCAAGCTGTTGGAGCGCGGCGCCGTCGAGGTGGCCCCCCTAGCTTTCATGCGTGGAAGAACTCTGAACCAGAGCTTCATCATCTTGGACGAGGCGCAGAACACCACGCCCGAGCAGATGAAGATGTTCCTCACTCGCATCGGGTTCGGGTCGAAGGCCGTCGTCACCGGCGACACCACACAGGTCGACGTCGC
>JBPPMN010000374.1:0-2481 GCA_051306055.1 Acidimicrobiales bacterium | reverse complement strand
GGGAACCAGTAGAGGATGGTCTGCTTGCGGATCCCGAGCTCGCGAGCGAGGTCGTCGAGCGAGGTGGCCTCGTAGCCACGGGTGCCGAAGGCGGCCATGGCGGCGGTGAGGATGCGGTCCGCCGTCGTCATCTACCAGATGGTAGACAGAAGTGGTGATCCCCGAGGCTCTCGACGGCAAGCGCATCGCCATCACCGGTGGTACGGGCTTCCTGGGCACCGCGCTCATCGAGCGCCTGCTGCGCTGTGTCCCCGGCTGCCACCTGGTGCTGCTGATCCGGCCGGGACGTCGCTCCACGGTGGAGCAGCGGGCCAAGCGGGAGATCTTCTCCAACAACGCCTTCGACCGGCTCCGCGAGCAGCATGGCAAGGAGGGGTTCGCGGCGATGGTGGCAGAGCGGGTCACCCCCATCGGCGGCGACGTGGGCAGTGACGGCCTGCGGCTCGACGACGCCGGCCGAGCCGCGCTGGCGGCGTGCGACGTGGTGATCCACTCCGCCGCCACCGTGAGCTTCGACTCCCCGCTCGACTCCGCGGTGGAGGTCAACCTGCTCGGCCCCACCCGCATCGTGCAGACGCTGCAGGCGCTCGACGTCACACCCCACCTCGTGTCGGTGTCGACCTGCTACGTGGCCGGCAACCGCCGGGGCGCCGCGCCCGAGATCCCGGTGCACGAGAGCCCGTTCTTCATCGATGTCGACTGGCGCACCGAGGTCGACGGCGCCCGCCGGGCCCGAGCCGACGCCGAGGCCGACAGCCGCCGCCCCGACGCCCTGGCCCGCTTCCGCAAGGAGGCCCACACCGAGATCGGCGCGGCCGGGGTGCCCGCCCTGGCGGGCAAGACCGAGCAGCACCGCACCCAGTGGGTGAAGGAGCAGATGGTGGAGGCCGGCCGGGCCCGGGCCGCCTCCTTGGGCTGGCCCGACGCCTACGCCTACACCAAGGCGCTGGGCGAGCGGGCGCTGCTGCAGAACCGCGGCGACGTGCCCGTGTCGATCGTGCGACCCTCGATCATCGAGTCGTCGGTGCTGGAGCCCTTCCCAGGCTGGATCCGGGGCTTCCGGATGGCCGAGCCGGTGATCATCTCCTACGCCCGGGGCCTGCTGAAGGAGTTCCCGGGCGTCCCCGAGGGCACCATCGACGTGATCCCCGTCGACCTGGTGGTGGCAGCGATCATCGATGCCGCCGCCGGTCCGGTGCCAGACGAGCCAGCCATCACACAGGTGGCCTCGGGGTCGGTGAACCCGCTGCGCTACCGGCACCTCGTCGACATGGTGCGGGCCTTCTTCACCGAGCACCCGATCTACGACACCGAGGGCCAGCCGATCATCGTGCCCGAGTGGTCCTTCCCCGGTCGCGGGCGGGTGCAGCGCCAGCTCGAGCGGGCCCAGTCAGCCATCGACAAGGCCGAGAGCACGCTGCAGTCGCTCCCCCTCCGCGGCAAGCAGGCGGCCTGGGCGGCCACCCTCGAGGGCAAGCGCGAGGAGGTGGAGCGGGCCCTGGCCTACGTGGAGCTCTACGGCGCCTACGCCGAGTGCGAGGCCATCTACGGCGTCGACAACCTCCTCGCCCGCTGGGAGCGCCTCTCCGCCGACGACCAGGCGGCGTTCTGCTTCGACCCCCGGGTGGTCGACTGGAGCCACTACGCGCCCCAGGTGCACCTGCCCTCGGTGGTGGAGCACGCCCGCGTCCGCACCACCCCCGGAGGCCGCACGGCCGAGAAGCGGGAAGACCGCCTCCGCCGCCAGATCCTCGATCCCGCCCGCCAGTTCGCCGCCTTCGACCTCGAGAACACCCTCATCGCCTCCAACGTCGTGGCCTCCTACTCCTGGCTGGCCACCCGCCGCCTCCCGCGGGAGGACCGCCTCCGGTTCATCGTGAAGACGCTGCGCGAGGCCCCCGGGCTCCTCGCCCTCGACCGGCGCGACCGCAGCGACTTCCTCCGCCACTTCTACCGGCGCTACGAGGGGGCCGACATCGCGCAGCTCGAGGCCGACTCGCTCGAGATGTTCAGCCACCTCATCCTCACCAAGTCCTTCCCGGCCGCCATCCGCCGCGTGCGCGAGCACCGCCGCCTGGGGCACCGCACCGTCCTCATCACCGGCGCCCTCGACCTCGCCATCGAGCCGCTGCGGCCGCTGTTCGACGACATCATCGCCCCCTCCCTGGCCCGCCGGCCCGACGGCACGTACCGGGGCGAGCTCACCGACGTGCCCCCCACCGGCGAGGCCCGCGCCTCGGCCCTGTTCGACTATGCAGACGCCAACGGCTTCGACGTCGACGAGGGGGTGGCCTACGCCGACTCCACCTCCGACCTCCCGATGCTCGAGGCCGTCGGCTTCCCGGTGGCCGTAAACCCCGAGACCCGCCTCGCCGCCCTGGCCCGCAAGCGGGGCTGGCTGGTGGAGCACTGGGCGAAGGCGTCGGGGTCGTCGACCCGCACGTTCCCGTTCGCCCCGGTGATGTCGGAGCGGGAGCGGCG
>JBPPMN010000252.1:0-2777 GCA_051306055.1 Acidimicrobiales bacterium | reverse complement strand
TCGACGCCTGCAAGGTCTGGATCAAGGAGTCGATCGAGCTGCAGCGCCAGCTCGTCGCCCAGGTCGAGGCCGGCCGCGTGGGCAGCCCGAAGCGCCGCGAGATCGGCCACGGCCTCCTCGCCGAGCGGGCGCTGCTGCCGGTCGTCCCGTCCCTCGAGGACTGGGCCTACACGCTGCGCGTGGTGTCCGAGGTGCTGAGCTCCAACGGCTCCACCTCCATGGGCTCCGTGTGCGGCTCCACCCTGGCGCTGATGGACGGCGGCGTGCCGATCAAGGCGCCGGTGGCCGGCATCGCCATGGGCCTCATCTACGACGACGGCAAGTACACCACCCTCACCGACATCCTCGGCACCGAGGACGCCTTCGGCGACATGGACTTCAAGGTGGCCGGCACCAGCGAGTTCGTCACCGCCCTGCAGCTCGACACCAAGATCGACGGCCTCCCCGCCGACGTCCTGGCCCAGGCGCTGCAGCAGGCGAAGGAAGCCCGCCTCACGATCCTCGACGTCATGGCCAAGGCCATCGCCGAGCCCCGTGCCGAGGTGGGCGCCACCGCCCCCAAGGTGGTCAGCTTCGAGATCCCGATCGACAAGATCGGCGAGGTCATCGGCCCGAAGGGCAAGGTCATCAACGCCATCCAGGCCGAGACCGGCGCCGACATCTCCGTCGACGACGACGGGATGGTCGGCGTGGTCACCATCGGTGCGGTGGAGAAGGACAGGCTGGAAGAGGCCGAGCGGCAGATCAAGCTCATCCTCAACCCGCCCACCGCTGATGTCGGCGCCACCTACCCGGGCCGCGTCGTGAACATCACCAAGTTCGGTGCGTTCGTGAACATCCTCCCGGGCCGCGACGGCCTCCTCCACATCTCCAAGATCGGTGGCGGCACGCGCATCGACATGGTGGAGGACGTCTTCAGCCTCGGCGACGAGGTGGAGGTGAAGGTCGACGAGATCGACCCCAACGGCAAGGTGTCGCTCAGCCTGGCCAGCGCCGTCGAGATCCCCGACAGCGCCGTGTCCAGCGGCGGTGGCGGCGGTCGCGACCGCGGTGGCGACCGCGACCGGGGCCCGCGCCCCGAGCGCAGCAGCGAGCCGGCGGCCGAGGCCAGCGGCGACCGGGAGACCGTGTCGTTCGAGGAGTCCTTCGACGCCGAGGTCCGCGAGGAGTTCGGCGACCTCGGCCCCAAGGCCGACACCGGCGGCGGCCGCGGCGGCGAGCGTCGTGGCGGCGGCGGCCGGCGTGGTGGTGGTCGGCGCTAGCCGACCCGTACATGGCTGACCTGCTGGACCCAGGCGTCGAGCACACCGAGCTGCCCAACGGGCTGCGCATCGTCACGGAGACGATGCCCGAAGCCCGCTCGGTGTCGCTGGGCGCCTGGGTCCGCGTGGGCGGCCGCGACGAGCCGGCCGCCCTGGCCGGCGCATCGCACTTCCTCGAGCACCTCCTCTTCAAGGGCACCGAGGCCCGCAGCGCCAAGCAGATGGCCGAGGCCGTCGACTGCGTCGGCGGCGAGATGAACGCCTTCACGGCCCGCGAGCACACCGCCTACTACGCCCGACTGCCCCACGCCCAGGTCCGCATGGGCCTGGAGCTGCTCGGCGACGTCCTCACGGCACCGGCGCTGCGACCCCACGAGGTCGACGCAGAGCGCCAGGTGATCGTGGAGGAGATCCTGATGAACCTCGACTCGCCCGAGGACCAGGTGCACACCCTGCTGGCGCAGGCCCTCTTCCCCGACCACCCCCTCGGCCGGGAGGTGCTGGGCGAGCTGCCCACCGTGGAGGCGGTCACGCGCGACGAGATCGCCGGCTTCTTCGACCACTGGTACCGCCCCGCCACCATGGTGGTGGCGGCCGCCGGGCGCCTCGACCACGCTGAGGTGGTCGACGCGGTGGCTGCCTCGATGGGCCACCGCAGCGGCGGCCTCGTCCCCGAGCGCGCCGCCCCCGGGCCCCTCGAGCCGTCGGTGGCCATCGTCCACGACGACACCGAGCAGGCCCACCTCTGCCTCGGCTGGCGCAGCCTCCACAGCCGCCACCCCGACCGCTGGGCCCTCGCCGTGGCCAACCAGATCCTCGGCGGCGGCATGGCCAGCCGGCTCTTCCAGGCCGTCCGCGAGGAGCGTGGCCTGGCCTACTCCGTGTACAGCCACCCCACGGCCTACGACGACGCCGGCCACCTCACGGTCTACTGCGGCACCGCCCCGAAGCGGGCCGGTGAGGCGCTGTCGGTGATCGACGCCGTGCTGGCCGAGATCTCGGCCGACGGCGTCACCGACCACGAGCTGGCCGTGGCCGCCGGCTACCTCGAGGGCTCGATGCTCCTCGGGCTGGAGGACAGCGGTGGCCGCATGGGGCGCCTCGGTCGCAGCCTCATGCAGCGCGACGACATCGTCACCATCGATGAGCACGTGGCCCGCGTTCGGGCCGTCACCCCCGACGACGTGCAGCGCGTGCTGCGCCACGTGCTCGGCGGTCCGCGGGTGCTGGCGGCGGTCGGTCCGCTGGAGGCCGGCGAGCTGCCCCTCTGACGCGCTGTACGCTCCGGGTCGGGTCGGTCCGGCAGCGAAGGAGAGCAGGCCATGGGGTTTCTCGACAAGGCAGCGGCGAAGGTGGGCGAGGCCACGAAGGCCGCCCAGGACGGGCTGGCGGAGCAGACCGCCAAGCGGAAGGCCGACGGCCTCCTGCGCGAGCTCGGTGCCTGGACCTACGCCAAGCACAAGGGCGGGTTCCCCGAGCACCCGGGAGATGTTCCCCTCGGCCTCGGGGAACCCG
>JBPPMN010000241.1:0-3264 GCA_051306055.1 Acidimicrobiales bacterium | reverse complement strand
ACCTTGTCGGGGTCGTGGCCCGCCTCGGCCAGGATCTCGCGGACGAACCCGTACCAGGTGGTGTCGCCCTCGTTGGTGACGTGGAACGTGCCCGACACCCGGGCTGCAGCGAGGCCACGGATCGCCGGCGCCAGGTCGGCCGTGAAGCTGGGGCTGCCCCGCTGGTCGTCGACGAAGGCCAGCTCCGGCCGGTCGGCCAGCTGCAAGACCGTCTTCACCATGTTGGCGCCGTGGGCCCCGCACACCCAGGCCGTGCGCACCACGCACGCACCCGGCGCGTGGGCGGCCACCGCCTGCTCACCGGCCAGCTTCGACCGCCCGTAGACCGACTGCGGGTTCGGGACATCCCACTCGTGGTACGGCTCCGGCTTCGTGCCGTCGAACACGTAGTCGGTGGAGATGGCCACGAGGTGGGCCTCGGCCCGCCGGGAGGCGTCGGCCACCCACTGCGTGGCCAGCGCGTTGATGTGGAAGGCCCGCTCGGGGTCGCTCTCGCAGGCGTCGACGGCGGTCCAGGCCCCGGCGTGGATGACCACGTCGGGACGGATGCCGAGCACCGCCTGGTAGACGGCGTCGCGGTCGCCGAGGTCGACCACCGTGCGATCGGCGGCCACCACCTCGTCGCCCGCCGCGGCGCAGGTGCGCACGAGGTCGCTCCCCAGCTGCCCGGCGGCGCCGGTGATGAGCACGCGCACGTCAGGCCCCCGACTTCAGCGGCCGCCACCACCACTCGTTGGCGCCATACCAGGCCACGGTCTCGGCCAGCGCCTCGTCGAGCGTGCGCTGCCGCTTCCAACCCAGCGCCGTGATCTTGGCGATGTCGACCGAGTAGCGCCGGTCGTGCCCGAGGCGGTCCTCGACGTAGTCGACCGACGACTCGTCCTTGCCCAGCAGGCCCAGCAGCTTGTCGACCAGCACCCGGTTGGCGGTCTCGTTGCCCGCCCCGATGTTGTAGATCTCGCCGGGGAGACCCTGGTGGAGCACGAGGTGCACGGCCGAGCAGTGGTCGTCGACGTAGAGCCAGTCGCGCTCGTTGAGGCCGTCGCCGTAGAGGGGGATGGTGCCGCCGCCGAGCAGGTTGGTGGTGAACAGCGGGATGGCCTTCTCGGGGTACTGGTAGGGGCCGAAGTTGTTCGTGCAGCGGGTGACCGTGACGGGCAGCCCGTGGGTGTGGTGGTAGCTGAGGGCGATGAGGTCGGACCCGGCCTTCGACGCCGAGTAAGGCGAGCGGGGCTCGAGCGGGTCGGTCTCCTTCGAGGAGCCCACCTCCACCGAGCCGTAGACCTCGTCGGTGCCGATGTGCACCACCCGCCCGATCTCGAGCCGGCGCGCGGTGTCCATCACCACGTTGGTGCCGAAGCAGTTGGTGTTCACGAAGTCGTCGGAGCCCACGATCGAGCGATCCACGTGGCTCTCGGCGGCGAAGTGCACCACGGCGTCGGCCCCGCGCATCGCGTCCTCGAGCGTGCCCGGGTCGCAGATGTTGCCCTGGACAAACGAGTAGCGAGGATCGTCGTCGACGTCGCGGAGCGTGCTGAGGTTGCCCGCGTAGGTGAGGGCGTCGTACACCACGACCTCGTCGTCGGTCTCGCGCAGCACGTGGCGGACGTAGTTGGAGCCGATGAACCCGGCTCCGCCGGTGACCAGCAGCTTCATCGATCGGCTCCTTCGAGGTCGGCGAGGTTGGGTGCGGCCAGATCCTTGGCCGAGATCTGGGCGCGGTCGTCGACGTCGACCGCGATGGGCCAGTCGATCCCGAGCGCGGGGTCGAGCGGGTTGCAGGCCTGGCCGGCCATGCCGGGCGCCCACTCCTGGTCGAAGCAGTACAGGTACTCGGTGATCCCCTCGGCCACGGCCTGGAAGCCGTTGCCGACGCCCTCGGGCACCAGCACCTGCACGCCGGGCACCAGGCGCACGGTGACCACCGCGCCCCGGGTGGCGGAGCGGGGCCGGAGGTCGACGTAGGCGCCGTGGGCCTCGCCGGCCACCACCGCCACCAGCTTGGTCATGGCCTCGGCGTGGATGCCGCGGATGCCGCCCTGCCGGGTGGCCGTGGCGTTGACCTGGGCCCACGGCCCGGCCGGCAGCCCGGCCGCGCTGAAGGCGGAGGCGCGGAACAGCTCGCGCACGGTGCCCCGCTCCTCGTGCACCTGCTTCATGGTGATCACCAGCAGCCCCTCGATGGCCGTGGGCGCGGTGGAGAGCTCGACGATCTCGGGCATCTCAGTCGCCTCCGCCGGCCTCGAACTCGAGGAAGCGCAGGAGCGCCTCGCCATAGCCGCTCTTGGCCAGGTCGCCGCCCTGGTCGGCCGCGGCCGCCAGCGCTCGGAGCTGGTCGGCCGAGATGAAGCCCTCACGGAAGGCGGCCGTCTCCGGTGCGCCGATCAGCAGGCCCTTGCGGCGTTGCTGGCCGGCCACCCAGGTCTGGGCGTCGAGCAGCGCATCAAAGGTGCCGACGTCGAACCACTCCGTCGAGAAGGGGAGCTTCGACACCTGGAGGCGACCGGCCCGCAGGTACTCGTTGTTGACCTCGCTGATCTCGAGCTCGCCGCGGTCGCTGGGCTTGGTGCCCTTCGCCACCTCCACCACGGTGTTGTCGTAGAAGTACAGGCCCGGGATCATCAGGTTGGAGGGCGGCTCGGCCGGCTTCTCGAGCACGGCCACCACCCGGCCGGCCTCGTCGAGCTCCAGCACGCCGTAGCGCTCCGGATCCGGAACCCACAGCCCGAACACCACCGCGCCATCGGGGTCGGTGTAGCGCTGGAGCTGCTCGCCCAGGCCGGAGCCGTAGAAGATGTTGTCGCCCAGCACCAGCGCCACGGGGTCGCCGCCGATGAAGCGCTCACCGATGAGGAAGGCGGCGGCGATGCCGTTGGGCTCGGGCTGCTCGGCGTAGGAGATCTCGCAGCCCCACTGCCCGCCGTCGCCGAGCAGCGCCTCGAACAGCGGCAGCTGCTCCGGGGTGGAGATGAGCAGGATCTCGCGGATCCCGGCGTGGAGGAGGGTGGAGACCGGGTAGTACACCAGCGGCTTGTCGTAGACGTGCATCAGCTGCTTCGACGTGGCCCGGCTGGCCGGGCTGAGCCGGGTCGCCCGTCCGCCAGCCAGGACGATGCCCTTCACGAGGCGTCTCCTGGACCAGAGCGTGTGGTGGTGGGGCGTCGTCGGGCGTACATGGGTGTCCGAGTCTTCCACGCCCCGCTCGTGGCGCCCAACGTCAGCAGCTGATCTCGTCGGAGGGTCGGGGCACCTCGCCCACGAGGG
>JBPPMN010000235.1:0-5657 GCA_051306055.1 Acidimicrobiales bacterium | reverse complement strand
CAGCCACGAAGCCGTCGTCGGGAGGATCGTCGGACCACAGGCCGAACACCCCGCCCGGGTGGAGGCGCTGGGCGAGGCGGCCCAGCCCGTCGGCCGTGTAGAAGGGCGCGTGGCTCGGGTGCAGCAGGTGGTGCGGCGTGTGGTCGACGTCGAGCAGCACTGCGTGCACCCGATCGGGGGCAGCCGGACCGAACGGTCCACCGGTGGCGACGGCGGCGAAGAAGTCGGCCTGCATCAGGTGGCAGCGAGGATCGTCGACCAGGCTGGCCGCCGACGGCAGGAGCCGCTGCTGGTGCCACCCGATCACCTCACCGAGGGCCTCCACCACGTGCAGCGAGCGCACCCGGGCGTCGCCCAGGGCGGCCACCGCCGTGTAGCCGAGGCCCAGCCCACCCACCACCACGTCGAGGGCGGGGGCCGTCACCTCGGGGAGGGCCAGGTCGGCCAGGGCGATCTCGGCCGCCGTGAAGAGGCTCGACATGAGGTGCTCCTCGCCGAGCATGGCCTCGTACACATCGACCTGCAGCGTCGGCTCCAGCCGTCGACGGAGGCTGATCTCCCCCATCGGCGTCGGTCGCCGGTCGAGCTCCTCGAACAGCCGGCTCACGCGCGCACGTCCACGGCGCCGACGGTACTCACGGCCTCGGGCTCACCGCAGGTCGACGGATCGGGCCCCCACGTGCAGCGGGTCGCGGGCGACGGCCAGCGCCGACACGCCGATGCCGTAGGTGTGGATCGGGCCGTTGGGCACGATGCGCAGGAAGCAGCCGTCGGGCTCGTCGAGCTCGCCGTGACCGGTGATCTGGCCGAGCCGTCCGCTGGAGGCCAGCGCGACGATCTCCGGATCGTCGGCGGCCAGCACCGTCGCCCGAGCCTGCAGCTGCACGGTGAACGGCGGACCCACCGGCAGGCGGCGAACGGGGATCACCAGCGCCACCCGCTCGTCGGCCGCCACGTTGCGGGCCTTGCGGCTCGAGCGGATCGTGCTCACGTACAAGGTGGTGTCGACGGCCTGGTAGGCCACGCCGGCGGCGTGCGGGAACCCGGCCGGCGAGACGGTGGAGAGCACGGCGAACGACCGACGCCGGATGGCCCGGAGCGTGCGATCGAGCTGCGCCGCGTCGTCGAGCGCAGCATCGGTGGCGGGCGGGGCGGAGGTGGCGGTGTGGGTGTTGGTGTCCATGCGTCCAGCCTGCAGACCGGGCACCGGATGGTCCATGGCCATGGAGACGGGATCCATGCTCGATCGTCCATCGCTGTGGACGGTCGGCCGCTGCGCCGCCACACTGGCGGTCGTGGACGATGTCGTCACTGCGCCGGCGTTGGGCGAGGCCCTGCGGTTCCTGCGCCTCACCGGGATCTTCTACTGCCCCTCGGAGCTGTCGGAGCCCTGGGGCCTGGCTCTGCCGCCCACCGACGACTGCCTCTGGTTCCACGTGGTCACCGCCGGCTCGTGCACGATCGAGGTCGCCGGCGGTCCTCCGAGACAGGTGCACGCCGGCGATCTCGTGGTGCTGCCCCACGGCACCGGCCACCGAGCCTGGGGCACCACCCCGGCCCCCACGCCGTCGGTGCTGGACCTTCCCCACGACTACGTCAACGAGCGCTATGCCGTGCTCCGCCACGGCGGCGACGGGCCGCGCACCGACATCGTGTGCGGCGGCGTGCGCCTCGACCACCCGGCCGCTCGCCACCTGGCCGCGGCCCTGCCCGAGCTGATCCATGTTGAGAGCGCTCGCACGCCCCGCTCCGACTGGCTGCACGCCAGCCTCGGTCTCATGGCCGACGAGACGCGCCACGTGCGCCCGGGCGGCGACGCCGTGGTGAGCCGGCTGTGCGACATCCTCGTGATCCACGCCATCCGCACCTGGCTGGAGCACGGCGACGACAGCCGCACCGGGTGGCTGGCCGCCCTGCGCGACCCGCAGATCGGGGTGGCCGTGGCCCGCGTGCACGACGACCCCGGTCGCGACTGGACGGTGGCCACCCTGGCCGCCGAGGTGGCCATGTCGCGGTCGTCGTTCTCGGCCCGGTTCACGACCCTCGTGGGCGAGCCGGTGATGCGCTACGTCACCCGTTGGCGGATGCTGCACGCCCTCGACCTGCTCGAGACGACCACCTCCACCGTCGCCCAGGTGGCCCGCCTCGTGGGCTACGAGTCGGAGGCCGCCTTCAGCCGCGCCTTCACCCGGTTCGTCGGCCTGCCCCCCAGCGCGGCCCGCACCCGTCCCGATCCGCCTGCCTTCGCCGCCCCGGCGGTCAGCCCGGTCGCCCTCTGATCCGCTCACCGTCGTAGCCCTTAGGGTGGCGTCGATGGGACACGACCACTCCCACGGAGCCGGCGCGCTGCGGGCCGGGGCCCGGCACCAGCGGAGGCTGGCCATCTCCTTCGTGCTGGTGGGCGCCTTCTTCGTGGTGGAGGCGGTGGCGGGGGTGCTCACCGGTTCGCTGGCGCTGCTGGCCGACGCCGGCCACATGCTCACCGACGTCGTGGGGCTCGGCATGGCGCTGGCGGCCATCCAGCTCGCCACGCGCCACGCCCGCAAGGCCGAGGCGGGCCAGCACACGTTCGGGCTGTACCGCCTCGAGATCCTGGCCGCCTTCGTGAACGCCATCCTGCTCCTCGGCGTGGCCGGCTACGTGCTGGTCGAGGCCATCCGCCGGGGCACCGGTCACACGGACGTCGACGGCGGCCCGGTGCTCGTCGTCGCCACGCTGGGCCTGGCCGTGAACCTCGTGGCCTTCGCGCTCCTCCGACAGGGCTCGAAGGAGAGCCTCAACGTGGAGGGCGCCTACCTCGAGGTGCTGGCCGACACGCTCAGCTCGGTCGGCGTGATCCTGGCCGCCATCGCCCTCGAGGTGTTCGGCTGGCACTGGGTCGACCCGCTGGTGGGCGCGGCCATCGGGCTCTGGGTGCTGCCGCGGGCGCTGCGCCTCGGCGGCCAGGCCGTGCGGATCCTGCTGCAGGCCGCACCCCCCGGACTCGACCTCGATGCGCTGCGAGCCGACCTGGCCGGCATCGACGGCGTGCTCGACGTGCACGACCTGCACGTGTGGACCCTCACCTCGGAGATGGAGAGCGCGTCGGCCCACCTGGTGGTGGAGAACGCGGCGAGCTCCCACGCGGTGCTCGACCAGGCGCGCGCGATCCTGCAGACGAGCTATCACGTCGACCACGCCACGCTGCAGGTGGAGCCGGCCGACCACGAGGGGTGCGACGAGCTCAGCTGGTGACGGAAGGTCCCTCGACCGGGAGGAGCGGGTCGGCGGGGGCGGCCACCAGCCGCTCTCGGCGGGAGGCCAGCGCGGCGCCGACGATCACCAGCACCACGCCCACACCAGCAGCGGGTCGCACCAGGTCGCCCCGGAGCGCCACCCCCAGGCCGAGCGCCACCACCGGCACCAGGTAGGTGATGAAGGAGGCCCGGTTGGACCCCACCCGTCCCACCAGGCTGGCCATGAGGGCGAAGGCCACGCCCGTGCCCAGGATGCCGAGCGTGGCGACGGCCAGCGCCGGCTGCAAGGCCAGCTCAGAGTCGGGGATCGAGGCCAGGCCGAAGGGCGCCGTCCACACGGCACCCAGCAGCAGCATCTGCGCCATCACCGCCATCGATCCGTAGCGGCGCTGCAGCGGCGCGGCCACGTGGATGGCGAAGCCGTAGCAGACGGTGGCGGCCACCACGAGCACGATCCCCAGCCAGGCGCTGTCGCCCACGCCGCTCTGGGCGAGTGAGATGGTGACCACCCCGGCCAACCCGACGACGAGCCCGATCAGCTGGGTGCGACCCGGTCGCGAGCGCAGCAGCACCGCCCCCACGATGGCGGTGAACAGCGGCGTGGCGCCGTTGAGCATGCCGGCCACCGCCGACGCGATCCGCTCCTGGGCCAACGGGAACAAGGTGAAGGGCACCGCCACCCACAGGATCGACAGCGTCACCAGCGCAGCGCGGTCGGTGGGGTCGATGCGGCGACGGGCGGCTGGGAACACGAGCAGCGCGGCGGCGCCGAGCGAGACACGGGCCCAGGTGACCAGACCGGGCCCGAAGCTCTCCAACCCCTCGGCGATGAAGAGGAACGACGAGCCCCAGATGGCCGAGACGGCGAGGAACAGGCCCCAGTCGTGGAGGGCGAAGGCATCGGGGTTGATGGCGTCGTGGGCGGCGAGGATCTGGCTGCGCCGACGTGCCTCGGGCTCGATGGCGCTCGGCGCAGCGGTGGGAGTGGTCATCGCAGCCGACACTACGACCGGGGCCTGCGATGTGGCCCGCCACATCCGGACCGGGACCGAACGGTTCCGGACAAGCTCGAGGAGCCCGTCGAGGAGCTGGTCAGAGCAAGCGGTGTGCGGTGCCGGAGTGGACGGCGCGGATGGCGAAGCTGGAGTGGATCTTGGCCACGCCGGGGAGCTGCGCCAGGTGCGTGCGGTGCAGGCGCTCGTAGTCCGCCACGTCGGCCACCACCACGTGCACCAGGTAGTCGGCCTCGCCCGCCATCAGGTGGCAGCTCATCACCTCCGGGGCGTCGGCCACCACGGCCTCGAAGGCATCGAGCACCTCTTCGGCCTGGCTCTGCAGCGAGACCTCGACGAAGACGTGCGTTCCCCGGCCCACCACCGCGGGGTCGAGGACGGCGACGTACCGGTCGATCACGCCGGCTGCCTCCAGGCGACGCACGCGGCGGAGGCAGGCCGACGGCGACAGGTGCACCGCCTCAGCCAGCGCCGCGTTGGTGATGCGACCGTCCTCCTGGAGGAGGTTGAGGATGGCGCGATCGGTCGTGTCGAGTGAGATCACCATGCTGGCTGAGCACGATACGGCATCTGGAGCGCAGGATCTTGTGTCAGATCGGACAGAGACGCATGAACACGCACGCACCTGCGGCGGGCGGCGTCGTACCGTCGAGTGATCCACCCCCCACGAGGAGGCTGCGTTGCGAGTCGGGACCGTCCGCGAGGTGAAGGCCGCCGAGCGGCGCGTGGGGCTGACCCCCGGGAGCACGCGCGAGCTCGTGGCACACGGCCATGAGGTGGTGGTGCAGGCAGGGGCGGGCGCCGGCATCGGCGCGTCCGACGAGGAGTACCGGGGTGCGGGCGCCCGCCTCCTCCCCACGGCCGAGGCCGTGTTCTCGGCGGCGGAGCTGATCGTGAAGGTCAAGGAGCCGCAACCCGCCGAGCGCGCCCTGCTCGAGCCTCGCCACGTGCTGTTCACCTACCTCCACCTGGCGCCTGATCCGGCACAGGCCGACGACCTCGTGGCGTCGGGGGCCAGCTGCATCGCCTACGAGACCGTCACCGACGACGCCGGCCACCTGCCCCTCCTGGCACCCATGTCGAAGGTGGCGGGGCGCATGTCGATCCAGGCGGGCGCGCACTGCCTCGAGAGCCCCCACGGCGGGGCCGGCCTGCTCCTCGGCGGCGTCCCGGGGGTGCCACCGGCGGAGGTGGTGGTGCTGGGCGGTGGCGTGGTGGGCGAGAACGCCGTGCAGATGGCGCTGGGCCTGGCTGCGTCGGTGACCGTGATCGACCGCGACGTGCACGTGCTCGACCGGCTGTCCGCCCGCTTCGGACCGGCCCTGCGCACGGCGTACTCCACCCGCACCGCCGTCGACGAGCTGGTGACCGGCGCCGACCTCGTGATCGGGGCGGTGCTCGTGCGCGG
>JBPPMN010000199.1:0-8565 GCA_051306055.1 Acidimicrobiales bacterium | reverse complement strand
TCGAGAAGCTCCCGATCGTGGACGCCGACGGCACCCTGTGCGGGCTGATCACGGTCAAGGACATCAAGAAGCAGACGGAGTACCCCCTCGCCACCCAAGACGATCAAGGTCGTCTCCGCGTCGCCGCCGCCGTCGGAGTCGGGCCAGACGCCGTGGAGCGGGCCGAGGCCCTCGCCGCCGCTGGTGTCGACCTGCTCGTCGTCGACACGTCGCACGGGCACTCCCAGGGTGTGCTCGACATCGTGAAGACGATCAAGGGCAGCTTCGACATCGAGGTGGTGGGCGGCAACATCGTCACCGCCGAAGCGGTCGACGCCATGGCCGCCGCCGGAGTCGACGGCATCAAGGTCGGTGTGGGACCGGGCTGCTTCGCCGCCGGCACACGGGTCCTGATGGCCGATGCCACCTACAAGTCGATCGAAGACGTGCGGGTGGGCGACAGGGTCGTGAACATGCACGGCGATCCGGTGACGGTCGTGAGGTCCTGGTGCACCGGGATCCGCGAGGTCATGGCCGTGCGTCACAACGCCTCCGCGCACGAGATGGTGATGACGCCTGACCACCGCTTCTACGTGGGAGACCTATCCACGACCAGCTCCGCCACGGTGACGTCCCGCGGCTACGTGAACGTCCTCGAGCGCCCCACGAAGCGCTCCACCAGCAAGTTGATGTGGCGAGAGATCGGCGACGCCGAGCGGGCAACCCTCCTTGCTCCTCGCTCCATCAGCTTCGATCTCCCCGAGCGGCTCGACATCGATCTCGCTGCGTTCTCCAAGCGCCCCTCAGGGCTGCGCCGGTACCGACGCCAGATCCACGAGAGCTACGACCTCGGCCTCCTCTTCGGCACGTTCCTCGGCGACGGCCACGCCTTCATCAACACCAACGGCCGCTCCGAGATCGGTCGGGTGTCCTGGTACTTCGGGTCCAACGAGACCGGGTTGGCTCTCTACGTTGCGAACGCCATCGAGCGGGTCGTGGGTGTCCGACCGACCACCGTCGAGGGCGAAAAGGTGATCACCCTTCACCTCTACTCCCTGCAGTGGGCGCGGCTGCTGGCAGCATTCGGCAAGCGCATGGAGAAGCACCTCCCCAGCGAGTACCTGTGCGCCAACACCGACTACCTCGAGGGGCTCTACGCGGGGCTCATGATCAGTGACGGTCACGTGGGTGCCGATGGGCGGCATGGCTTCCGCAACACCTCACCGGAGCTCTCGGAGCTCTACGGCGTGCTCTGCTTCCTGGTGAACGGGTCCTTCCCCGAGGCTGTGCTCGAGCCGGGCTCCGCTGGCGGGCTTGCTGGCACCGACGACAGCCGCTGCCAGCCGAGCTACCGCTCCCGTCTCAACGTCGGACACCGTCGCCGCCACCTCTCTGAGCATCAGGTGGTCAAGCAGCTCGACCGGCGTGAGCTCGGCGTGTCCGTTCCGGTCTACGACATCGAGGTCGACTGCCCCACGCACTCCTTCATCGCCGACAACGTCATCGTGCACAACTCGATCTGCACCACTCGGGTGGTGGCGGGGGTGGGGGTGCCGCAGCTCACCGCGATCCACGACTGCGCCGTCGCCGCCAAGCGCCATGGCATCACGCTGATCGCCGACGGGGGCATCCAGCTCTCCGGTGACATCCCCAAGGCGCTGGCCGCCGGGGCCGACGTCGTGATGCTGGGCTCGCTGCTGGCCGGCGTCGACGAGTCGCCGGGCGAGGTGGTGCTGCACCAGGGCGAGCGGTACAAGGAGTACCGCGGCATGGGCTCGATGGGCGCCATGAAGGCCCGCTCGTTCTCCAAGGACCGCTACTTCCAGGGCGACGTGGTCGACACCGACAAGCTCGTGCCCGAGGGGATCGAAGGCCGGGTGGCCTACAAGGGTCCGCTGGCCAACGTGCTCTACCAGCTGGTGGGCGGCCTCCGGCAGGCCATGGGCTACTGCGGCACCGGCACCATCGAGGAGCTGAAGGAGCGGGGCCAGTTCGTGCGCATCACCGGCGCCGGCCTCCGCGAGAGCCACCCCCACGACATCACCATCACCAAGGAAGCCCCCAACTACTGGTGAGCTGAGCCGCCGGGGTAGCGGGCGGCCAGCGCGGCGAGCGTGTCGAGGCAGCCGTCGGCGCACTCCTGGATGATCTGGGCCACCGGGAGCACCTCGTCGATGCGGCCGGCCACCTGACCTGACAGGGCGATGGCGGCCTCCATGTCGCCGCCGAAGTAGAGGTCCATCACGTTGGCGAACAGCCCCATGGCGTTCGTCTCGGTGTCGAACTCCAGCCCGCCGGTGGTAGCGGTGCGCAGGGCCCGCAGCGCCGGGCTGGTGTGCTGGTTGAGGAAGACCGTGTCGGTCTCGGCGGCGTTGAGCACGGCCTGCTTCCAGTTGTCGTGGATGGGCGACTCGGCCGCCGACACCATCCGCGTGCCCAGCTGCACCCCCTCGGCGCCGAGGGCGAAGGCCGCCGCCATGGTGGGGCCGTCGACGAACCCACCGGCCGCGATCACCGGCACGTCGACCTTGGACACCACCAGCGGCAGCAGCACCATGGTGGACACCGGCCGGGGGCTCTTGAAGCCGCCGCCCTCTCCGCCCTCCACGATGAGGCCGTCGACCCCGGCGTCGACCGCCTTCAGGGCTCCCTTCAGGTCGGGCACCACGTGGAACACGGTGAGCCCGGCCTCCTTGAGGGCGCCGGTGTACTTCATCGGGTTGCCGGCCGAGGTGCTCACGAACCGAACACCCTGCTCGGCCACGAAGTCGACGATCGACGGGTCGCGCACGAAGGCCTGGGCGATGTTCACCCCGAAGGGCTTGTCGGTGAGGTCGCGCATCTTGCGGATCTCCTCCCGGATCACGTCGAGCTCGCCGGACGAGGTCTCGATGATGCCGAGGGCCCCGGCGTTCGACACGGCGCTGGCCAGCTGCGATCGGGCGATCCACCCCATGGGGGCCTGCACGATCGGCACGTCGACGCCGAGCAGCTCGGTGACGCGGTTGGAGAAGGGTGCGGTGGTGGCGGTCACGGCGCCATCCTGCCCGACCCGACGTAGGTTGGCCCGGTGGCCCCGACCCGACACATCGTGCTCCTCGGCTTGATGAGCTCCGGGAAGAGCTCCGTCGGCCGCCGCGTGGCGGAGCACCTGGGCCGCCCACTGGTCGACGGCGACGAGGTGCTCGAGGCTCGCACCGGCGGCCGGACAGCGGCCGAGGTCGCCGACACCGACGGGATCGAGGCACTGCACCGCGTGGAGGAGGAGATCGCCCTGGCCGCGCTGGCCGACCCGGAGCCCTCCGTGATCGGTCCGGCCGCCTCGGCCATCGACTCCGCCGAGTTCCGTCGCGCGCTGGCCGGCCACGTGGTGGTGTGGCTGAGTGCTCCGGCCTCGTACCTGGCGGAGCGGGCGGCCAAGAAGAAGCACCGCCCCCTGCTCGAGGACGGCGAGGCGCTCGCCCTGTTCGAGCGCCAGCTGGCCGAGCGCGAGCCGCTGGTCCTCCCGCTGGCCGACCTGGTGGTCGACGTGGACACCCTCTCGAAGGACGAGCAGGCCGATGCCGTGGTGGCCATCGTCTGACCGGCTGCGCCGGGCGCGGAGCCGGCTCAGGCGTGGTCGAGCTGGCCGCGTGCCACCGTGCCGGTGACCAGGCCGAGGAGCTGGCGCAGCATGGCCCCGGTGGCCCCCCACACGGTGTCGCCCACGAGCTCGAAGAAGAAGATGGGCCGGTCGACGCCCCAGGGGAACGTCCAGCGCTCCTCACGGAAGATGGCGGGGTCGAGCAGCTCCGCCACCGGCACGTGGAGCACTGCCGACACCTCGCTGGGGTTGGCGGTGGTGGGCGGACGGCCGGGCAGCGCGCCCACGTAGGGGACGATGAACGAGTGGCTGGTGACGGTGGCCAGGTGGTCGAGCTCGCCGATGGGCGCGACGAGCGCGGGGTCGAGGGCGATCTCCTCCTGCGCCTCCCGCAGGGCGGTGCGCCACAGGTCGGCGTCGTCGTCGTCCTGTCGCCCACCGGGGAAGCTCACCTCGCCGGAGTGGGAGCGCATCTCCCAGGTGCGGCGGGTGAGGATCACGTGGAGCTCGCCGTCGGCCTCGTAGAGCGGCGCCAGCACGGCCGATGCCCGGTCGATCTCGGGGAGCGTCTCGCGCTCGGAGCGGTGGGCGGGTCCGGCGGCGGCCAGCGCCTCGCTCACCTGGGCCAAGGAGGGGCGTCGGAGGTCGGCGGCCAGGTCGGCCCACGGCGCTCGCCGGCCCGCCGTGGCGTTGAGCGGCCGGGGGATGATCTGCTCACCGCCGCGCCCGGCGGGCACGGGGACCGGCGGCGGCGGGAACCCCTCCCCCGGCGTGGGCCACCCGGCCATGCCCCGGACAGCCGCCTCCCGAGCGGAGATGACGGGCGGGTCGTAGCCGTCGACCGGATCGGCGACGGCGTCCTCGAAGAGGTCGTCGCGGTCTGGGTCAGGCGGTGGCATCGGCGCCCGTGGCCGCCACCAGGGACTCGAGCAGGTCGCGCATGCCGTGGGTCTTGAGGTTGCTCATCACCTTGCCGGGCGGCGTCTCCCCCTTCTCCCACTCCATCCAGTCGGCGAGCAGCTTGGCGGGGTCCGGCGGCGGTCTGTCCATGGCCCCCGAGGCTACCGGCGCCCCTGCGGAGTTGGCCCCACCGGCTCGATCCGCCACGCTGGAGGGGTGACCTACCGCCTCGTGCTCGCCTCGGCCTCTCCGGCCCGCCTCGGTGTGCTGCAGGCGGCGGGGTTCGCCCCCGACGTGGTGGTGAGCGGCGTCCACGAGGACGACGTCACCGGCTCCACCGACCAGGTGGCGCTCGTGCTGGCCCAGCGCAAGGCGGCCGCCGTGGCGGCCACGCTGGGCGACGCCAAGGCCCTCGTGGTGGGGTGCGACACCGTGCTCGACGTCGACGGCCACACGCGCGGCAAGCCGACCGACGTCGAGGAGGCCCGGGCCTGGTGGGCGTCGGTGGCCGGCCGCACCGCCGTGCTGCACTCCGGCCACTGCGTGATCGACACCGTCGGCGGCGCGATGGCCAGCGCGGTGGCCAGCACGACCGTGCGCTACGGCTCGCCATCGCCGGTGGAGATCGAGGCCTACCTCGGCACCGGGGAGCCACTGCTGGTGGCGGGCGGCTTCACCATCGACGGCTACGCGGCGCCCTTCGTCGAGGGCATCGACGGCGACCACGGCAACGTGCTCGGCCTCTCGCTCCCGCTGCTGCGCCGTCTCCTGCACGAGCTCGGCCACGAGATCACTGACCTCTGGGACCGGTCGTGACGCCCCTGGAGCCGCTGCTGCCCGGTCAGCCGAAGCCTGAGCCTGCCGCACAGGTCGCGAGGGTGACGGGTGCTGCACTGCGGATCGGTCCGATCGCGGTGGATCCGCCGGTGGTGCTGGCGCCGATGGCGGGGGTGACCGACGCGCCGTTCCGCGGCGTGTGCTCCCGCTTCGGTGCCGGGCTCTACGTGTCGGAGATGATCACGGCCCGGGCGCTGGTGGAGCGCAACGCCCGCACGCTCTCGATGCTGCGCTTCGACGGCGCCGAGACCACCCGGTCGGTGCAGCTCTACGGCACCGACCCGCGCACGCTCGGCGAGGCCGTGCGCTACCTGGTGGCCGAGGTGGGCGTCGACCACGTCGACATGAACTTCGGCTGCCCGGTGCCCAAGGTGACCCGCAAGGGCGGCGGCTCGGCCCTCCCGGTGCGTCAGGTGCTGCTGCGAGAGATCGTGCGCTCGGCGGTGGCGGCGGCTGGGCACGTGCCCGTCACCATCAAGTTCCGCATGGGCGTCCACGACGACCTCCTCACCTACCTCCCCACGGGCCGCATCGCCGAGGAGGAAGGGGTGGCGGCCATCGCCCTCCACGCCCGCACCGCAGAGCAGCTCTACAGCGGCTCGGCCCGCTGGGAGGCCATCGCCGCCCTGAAGGCCCACGTCGCCTCCATCCCCGTGCTCGGCAACGGCGACATCTGGGAGGCCCACGACGCTCTGGCCATGGTGGAGCAGACGGGCTGCGACGGGGTGGTGGTGGGTCGAGGCTGCTTGGGCCGCCCGTGGCTGTTCCGCGACCTGGCCGATGCGTTCGCTGGCCGCCCGGTGCAGCCGCCCCCGCTCCTCGGGGAGGTGTGCACGGTGATGCGAGACCACGCCGAGCGCCTCGCCGCCTGGCAGGGGGAGCCGATGGGCATGAAGGCCTTCCGCAAGCACGCCAGCTGGTACCTCACCGGCTACCCGGCGGGCAGCGAGCTGCGCCAGCGGGCCGCTCTGGTGGCCAACCTGGCCGACCTCGACGCCGTGATCGCCCGCCTCGATCCGGGCGCCGAGATCCGGGAGAACGCCCTGCGAGCGGCACGAGGTCACACCAACGGCCCCCGCCCGGTCCACCTCCCCGACGGCTGGCTCGACCTCGTCGACGATCCAACCCCGCCGCTCGGCGCCGAGCTGCTCGTCTCCGGCGGCTGAGGAAGCGAACCCTCCGGTCCTGCGTACGCTCACGTACGCCAAGCGGCCGTGAGCGCACACCGAACGTCAGGTTCAGCCGGCCGGGTGGGCCGAGGGCACGGCCACCAGGGCGGCCAGCCGGTCGAGGTCGGCCGCCATCCCCCGGTCGAGCATCCGGGCCAGCACCGGACGGAGGAGCCGCTCGCTCCCGTGCGGGCGCACGAGGAGCTCCAGCGTGACCTCGGAGCGCTCACCACCAAGGGTCCGGACGGCCCGCGAGCCCTTGGCGTCGGCGCCCGAGGTGGTTCGCCACGAGAAGCTTCGGCCCGGATCGACAGCCGTCACCTCTCCGGCGTTGCGGTAGGTGCGGCCGCCGAAGCGGATCACCTCGGCCGTGGTGGTGCCGGCCGAGACCTCTCCAGGCGGTTGCGGCGCCATGGTGGACACCCCGTCGCGCCACTCGGGGTCGCGGTCGTAGTCGGCCATGACGGCCCATGCAGTCGCGGCCGGAGCCTCGATGGTCACGCTGCGAGTGATGGAGATGTCGGCCACGTCAGCTCCAGAAGGCGTCGACGGCCGCCTGGTCCCAGTTGTGGAACCAGGCCTCGACGATGCGCCCCTCGTCGATGCGGAACAGGTGGACGGTGCGGTTCTCCAGCTCGACGCGATCCGAGCGACGACCGGTGGCAAGGCAGTAAGCGGCCGCGTGGTGCTGCCCCGACAAGACGTCGACGACCTCGACCTGCTCGGTGCGCTCGGCGGCCTCGGAGGTGGCCGTGAGGAAGGCCAGCACGCCTTGGGCGCCGATGTGGTCCCCGGCGAGGGGCTGCTCCCCAGGGACGTGGAGGACCACGTCCGGGTGGAGGAGGGCGGCGGCGCCGAGGGCATCGCCCTCGTTCACCGCGGAGTACAGGCGCACGAGCACGTCGTGCGGGCTGGGGTGAGTGGTGGTGGTTGTTGTCATGCGTCAATCTTTACGATCTCGAACATTCGATGTCAAACAATCTTTGGTCGAAGTAGTCTGGCGACATGGCCACCTCCGACCCGGTCGACGACATGCTCGGTGCCTGGCGGCAGGCCCGCCCCGACCTCGACCTCGAGGCGATGGCCACCTTCGGCCGGCTGGGGCGGATCCACCTGCGAACGTCGCGCGCCATCGAAGCGGTGTTCGAGCGCCACGGGCTGTCCACCGGCGAGTTCGACGTGCTGGCGGCCCTGCGCCGGGCCGGCTCGCCCCACGCCCTCACCCCGAGCGAGCTGGCTCGCGCGCTCATGCTGTCCCCTGGGGGGATGACCAACCGGATCGACCGGCTGGAGGAGGCCGGCTGGGTACGCCGGCAGCCCGATGCCGACGATCGGCGCAGCCTGGCGGTCATCCTCACGCCAGAGGGCCTGGCACTGGTCGACGCCGCTGTCACCGACCACGTCGCCAACGAAGCCGACCTCCTCGCCTCGCTCTCTGGCCCGCAGCGACGGGCCCTCGACGACGCCCTCCGCACCCTGCTGGCGGCGCTGGAGACCTGAGCACGCGGAACGGCCGCCCCGGAGGGCGGCCGTTCGCAGTGCTGCAGGCGTGAGCCTGGGCTACATCATGCCGCCCATGCCACCCATGCCGCCCATGCCACCGCCGGGCATGCCGCCACCGCCGGCGCCCTCGGGCTCCGGAGCGTCGGTGATCAGCACCTCGGTGGTGAGGATCATGGCCGCGATCGACGCCGCGTTCTGCAGCGCCGCCCGGGTGACCTTGGCCGGGTCGATGACGCCAGCCTTGAGGAGGTCCTCGAACTCGCCGGTGGCGGCGTTGAAGCCGGTGGAGCCGGTCTCGCGCTCCACCTGCTGCACCACGACCGCACCCTCGTGCCCAGCGTTCTGGGCGATGAGCTTGGCGGGGGCCTCGAGGGCCTGCCACACGGAGCGAGCACCGGTGGCCTCGTCGCCGGTGAGCGACTCGACCGTCTTGAGCACGTCGGCACGGGCCCGCAGGAGGGCGGTGCCGCCACCGGCGACGATGCCCTCCTCGATGGCCGCGCGGGTCGCCGACAGGGCGTCCTCGATGCGGTGCTTCTTCTCCTTGAGCTCCACCTCGGTGGCGGCGCCGACCTTCACGACGGCCACGCCGCC
>JBPPMN010000195.1:0-15971 GCA_051306055.1 Acidimicrobiales bacterium | reverse complement strand
GGGTTCCCGGAGCAGGCACCGTCGGTGAAGGCCTGCGTCACGTTGCCATCGGATGAAGTCACCGCCGGATGGTGGCGCATCTCGGCGCCAGAGGCGAGATGATGGAGGCATGATCATCGATGGCTTCGTCCACCAGCTCCCCGACACCGACCCGGGCGAGACGCAGGAGTGGCTCGATTCCCTCGATGCGGTGGCCGACACGCACGGCAAGGTGCGGGCCCGGTTCCTGATGTCGAAGCTGCTGGAGCGGGCACGGGAGCTGCAGGTGGGCACGCCGGCCACGGTGTCGACGCCGTACGTCAACAGCATCCCGGCGGAGCAGGAGCCCTTCTTCCCCGGCGACGAGCACATCGAGCGCCGGATCCGCGCCTTCATCCGCTGGAACGCGGCGGTGATGGTGGTGCGGGCCAACAAGGCGGCCGATGGCATCGGTGGGCACCTGGCCACGTTCGCGTCCTCCGCCGCGCTCTACGAGGTGGGGTTCAACCACTTCTTCCGGGGCAAGGACGACGGCCTGGCCGGCGACCACGTGTACTTCCAAGGTCACGCCGCGCCCGGGATCTACGCCCGGGCCTTCATGGAGGGTCGCCTCACGGAGGACCAGCTCGACCACTTCCGGCGTGAGGTGGGGGGTGGTGGCCTGTCGAGCTACCCGCACCCGCGGCTGATGCCGGAGTTCTGGGAGTACCCCACGGTGTCGATGGGGTTGGGGCCGATCAGCTCGATCTACCAGGCCCGGTTCAACAAGTACCTCCACAACCGCAAGCTGGAGGACACCTCGAAGAGCCGGGTGTGGTGCTTCATCGGCGACGGCGAGTGCGACGAGCCCGAGACGCTCGGCTCCATCTCGTTGGCGGCGCGGGAGGGGCTCGACAACCTCACCTGGGTGGTCAACTGCAACCTGCAGCGCCTCGATGGGCCGGTGCGCGGCAACGGCAAGATCATCCAGGAGCTCGAGGCCGTGTTCCGGGGGGCGGGCTGGAACGTGATCAAGGTGGTGTGGGGTTCCAAGTGGGACGAGCTGCTGCTGCGCGACGTGGATGGCGTGCTCCTCAACAAGATGAACGACACCGTCGACGGCGAGTTCCAGCGCTACGCGGTGGAGTCGGGCGCCTATGCCCGAGAGCACTTCTTCGGGCCCGATCCGCGGCTGCGGAAGCTGGTGGAGCACCTGAGCGACGAGGAGATCCGCAACCTGCCCCGCGGCGGCCACGACTACCGGAAGCTCTACGCCGCCTACAAGGCGGCCACCGAGTCGCCCGGGGGGCCCCCCGTGATCCTGGCCAAGACCATCAAGGGCTGGACTCTGGGCCCCGACGTGGAGGGCCGCAACGCCACCCACCAGATCAAGAAGATGACCACCGACCAGCTCAAGGCCATGCGTGAGCGCCTCCACCTCCACGACGAGGTGCCCGACGAAGCCCTGGCGGATGACCGCGACCCGCCCTACATCACGCTCCCGGAGGGCTCGGAGATCCGCCAGTACATGCTGGATCGCCGCACCGCCCTCGACGGCTCGCTGCCCCGTCGGGTCACCAAGACCAAGCGCAAGCTCGAGCTGCCGGCCAAGGCCGCCTTCGACGAGGTGCTGGCCGGATCCGGCAAGCAGGCCGCCTCCACCACCACCGCCTTCACCCGGCTGCTGCGCAACCTCTGCCGCGACCCCGACTTCGGGCCCCGCGTGGTGCCGATCATCCCCGATGAGGCCCGCACCTTCGGCATGGACGCCCTGTTCAAGGAGTTCGGCATCTACGCCAGCCAGGGCCAGCGCTACGAGCCCGTCGACCACGCCCTGCTGCTGTCCTACAAGGAGTCCCAGGAGGGCCAGATCCTCGAAGAGGGCATCACCGAGGCCGGCTCCCTGGCCAGCTTCATCGCGGCGGGCACCAGCTACGCCACCCACGGCGTGCCCATGGTGCCGTTCCTCACCTTCTACTCGATGTTCGGGTTCCAGCGGGTGGGCGACCTCATCTGGCAGGCCACCGACGCGAGGGCCCGCGGGTTCCTCCTCGGCGCCACCGCCGGGCGCACCACGCTGCTGGGCGAGGGCCTCCAGCACCAGGACGGCCACAGCCTGCTGCTGGCCTCGGTGAACCCGGCCATCGAGGTGTACGACCCCGCCTTCGCCTACGAGGTGGCCACCATCGTGCGCCACGGCCTGCGCCGCATGTGGCTGGAGAACGAAGACACCCTCTACTACCTCACCCTCTACAACGAGAACCACGTGATGCCGGCCATGCCCGAAGATGCCGCCAAGGGCGTCATCGAGGGGCTCTACCGCTGGGCCGACGCCCCCGACGGCCCCGGCCACAAGGCCACGATCGTGTTCTCCGGCACGGCCAACCTCGCCGCCCGCGAAGCCCAGACGCTCCTGGCCGAGCACCACGACGTGGCCGTCGACCTCTTCTCGGCCACCAGCTACAAGCGGCTCCGGGAGCAGGCGCTGAGCACCGAGCGCTGGAACCGCCTCCACCCGGGCGAGTCCGCTCGCACCCCGCGGGTCACCGAGCTCCTCGACGGCGACGGCCCCGTGATCGCGGTCACCGACTTCATGAAGGCCATCCCCGACCAGATCTCCCGGTGGGTCCCGCAGGGACGCCGGTACCTGCCCCTCGGCACCGACGGCTTCGGCCGCAGCGACACCCGCGAAGCCCTCCGCCGCCACTTCGAGGTCGACGCCGCCCACATCGTCGTCACCACCCTCGCCGCCCTGGCCCAGACCGGCGACATCAAGCCGGAGGTCGTCACCGACGCCATCAGCCACTACGGCATCGACCCCGACGCCATCGACCCCCGCACCGCCTGAGGACGGCGAGCGCTCAGCTCACACGTCGCGGCTGTAGAGCACCACCCGGTCGCCGTTCTTGACCACCTCGATCTCGGCGCCACCGTCGAAGGTCTCGCCGTCGCAGGCGAGGCGCAGGTCGCCGTTGGTGGAGCGCACCATGAGCGAGGTGGCCGCCCACTGCCGGTAGACGGGGCTGCGGCCGAGACGGCCGGTGACCAGCCCGAGCACCAAGCGCGCGCGGCACCACGGGTGGCCGGCGTCGATGAGCCGCAGGTCGAGCTGGCCGTCGTCGAGGCGCGGACGGTTCGACGGCGCGAAGCCGTCGGGCCGGTAGCGGCAGTTGCCGATGAAGATCATCCACAGCGACATCGGCTCCCCGTCGAGCTCCACCTCGATGGGGGTGCCGTGGCGCAGCACCCGCACCGCGGCCACCAGCATCGCCGGCCACTTCCCGATGCGGTCCTCCAGCGCCTCTCGTGCGTCGACCAGCTCGGCGTAGGAACCGAAGGAGGCGGTGTTGAGGAACGGCCGGCCGTCGATGCGGGGCAGGTCGACCGCCACCGCCTCGCCGGCCGCGACTGCGGCGGCGGTGTCGGCCGCGCTCCCCAGCCCGAGGTCGCGGGCCAGGTGGTTGAGGGTGCCGCCGGGGACGGCCACCACGGGGAGGTCGTGCTCGGCCGCGATGGATGCGGTCCAGCTGATCGTGCCGTCGCCCCCGGCTGCTCCGATGGCCACCGTGCCCTCCCGGGCGGCCGCCGCACCGAGCACGTCGCCCAGGTCGGCGGGGTCGGCGAGCTCCACCACCTCAGCGGCGGGGAACCGCTCCCGCAGCTCGGCGACCAGGTCGGCACCCGATGAGCCGGCGCCAGGGTTGATGGCCAGCACGATGCCGGCGCCATCCGGGTTGGGCTCGAGGTCCACCCGCCGCACCTCACGCACGTCGGCCGGGCCCCGCCGGTGCCGACGGTGCCGGAAGGCCAGCGGCCCGGCCACGACCCCTCCGATCGCGGCCGCCGCGAGGGCGGTTCGGCGGACTGCGGATCGGGGCACCGGCGAACCGTACCCCCGCCGTGGTCTCGTCAATCCGGGGGCGATCGTTGACGTGGCGGCGATGCCCGCACCGAAGCTCCCCGGCACCGGCGACCCCGCCGCCGACCAGCTCCTGGTCGACGACCCGCTGGCCCGTCTCATCGGGATGCTCCTCGACCAGCACATGCCGTAACGAAGAGGTCCCGGGTGCGGCGTGCGTGACCGCTCGACCACGTCATCTCACCCTGCGCCTCGTGACGGTCTCGCTCGAGGTGAGACCCACCGCCGCCGGCTGACCGGCACTGAACCCAGGACGATCCGCTCCCGTTCCCGGTCGGCGAACCGATGCGTCTCGACGGCGCGACATCATGGTCGTGGCCAACATCGCGAGCTCCGGGACGCCCCGTGGGGCAGGTTCAGGCGCGCCGCGCGGCCCCGCTGGGGGACACTGGCCGCTGGAGGTGCGACGCGTGGGAGTGGCAGCGCGGTCCGACCAGGAGTTGCTTGCCGCGGTCGCTGGCGGTGACCGCGGCGCACTCCGGGAGCTGCACGACTGCCACGCGATCTGGGTGGCGGCCCGGCTGCAGCGACGCTGCGCCGACCGCGACATCGTCGACGAGGCCGTGCAGGACACCTTCGTCGCCGTCTGGAAGAGCGCCGGGCGCTGGGACGGGCGCGGCGACCCCGCGGCGTGGATCTGGGGGATCGCCATCCGGCGTCTCATCGGCGTGCTCCGCACGCGGGGCCGATGGAGCCGGGCCGAGGCAGGGTCGGCCGTGAACGAATCCGAGATCATGGTGGCCGCCGAGGATCAGGTCCTCGTCGGCGTCGAGCACGGAGATCTGGCCGGCGCGCTTCGGGGCCTGTCCCCGGAGCTGCGGGCGGTGGTGCAGGCCACGGTGCTCGACGGTCTCACCTCCCGCGAGGCGGGCCACCTGCTCGGCATCCCGTCCGGCACCGTCAAGACCCGCATGATGCGGGCCCGCGTCCAGCTTCGAGGAGCACTGGCATGACCACCACCGACTGGCACGCTCCCCCGGAGCTGCTCACCCGGTTCGCGCTCGACCCCGCGACGGTCGACGACATGACCGCCGCATCCGTCGAAGCCCACCTCGTGGTCTGCGCCGACTGTCGTCATCAGATGGCGGCGACGGCCCGTCCCGAGGTGGTCTCGGCCAGCTGGGATGCGATCGCTGACCAGATCGACCAGCCCCGACCGGCGCGGCTCGAGCGCATCCTGCAGCGGATCGGGGTCGGCCACGCGCTCGGGCGGCTGCTGGTCGCCACACCGGCGCTGCGGAGTGCGGGCCTCCTGGCCATGTGCGTCCTCGCCGCTGGTGCCGTCGGGTTGTCACTCAGCGCCGACGCCGGGGGTCCGTTCCTCGTGCTGGCCCCGCTCCTGCCGCTCGCGGCGGTGGCGATCTCCTTCGCCCCGGCGGCCGACCCCGCCGGGGAGGCGGGCGTCGCCACCGCGCTGCACGGCGTGGGGCTGGTGGTGCGACGGACGACGGCCATCGTCGCCGTCACCTTCGCCGTGCTCGGCGCCGCGGCCCTGGCCCTCCCCGACCTCGGGCCCGCGGCCGCGGCGTGGGTGCTGCCGGCGCTGGCCCTGACCCTCGGCACCCTCGCCCTCGGCACCTGGGTGCGGGCCGAGGTCGCCGTCGGTGTGCTCTCCGGCGCCTGGTTGGCCGGGGTGTGGTCGATGTGGTGGCTCGCCGACCACGACATCCCGCTCGCCGACTCCGCCACCTTCTCCGCCGCCGGCCAGATGACCGCCCTCGCGGCCGCCGTCACCGCCGCCGCCGTCGTCGCCGGCCGGCGCGACCACCTCGCCACCTTGGAGGCCTTCCGATGAGCAGCTCCCCGCCCACCGTGACCGTGACCGGACTGCGCAAGCGGTTCGGAGCGACAATCGCCGTCGACGGCATCGACGTAGCCTTCGCCCCCGGCGTGAACGGCCTGCTCGGCCCGAACGGCGCCGGCAAGACCACGATGCTTCGCATCCTGGCCACCGTCCTGCCGGCCGACGACGGTCGGGTGGAGGTGTTCGGCGACGACCCGTCGACGATCGGCGGCCGTCTCGCCGTCCGGCGCCGGCTCGGCTACCTCCCGCAGGAGCCCGGCTTCCACCGCCACTTCAGTGCCTTCGAGTTCGTCGACTACATCGCCATCCTGAAGGAGTGGGCCGATCGCAAGCCCCGGCACGACGAGGTCCGCCGGGTGCTCACCCTGGTCGGCCTCGACTCGGTGATGCACAAGCGGATCGGGCAGCTCTCCGGCGGGATGCGTCGTCGGGTCGGCATCGCCCAAGCGCTGTTGGGGCGGCCCGACCTGCTCGTGCTCGACGAACCGACGGCCGGCCTCGACCCCGAGCAGCGCCTGCGCTTTCGCGAGCTGCTCGGCACCGAGGCGTCCGGCGCCACGGTGCTGCTGTCGACCCACCAGACCGACGACGTCGCCGCGCTGTGCCAGCACGTCGTCGTGCTCCTCGCCGGCCAGGTCCGCTTCACCGGCACCCCCGCCGACCTGGCCGCCCTTGCCGCCGGACGGGTGTGGCTCGCCGGCGAGCGCGACCCCAGGGCCGACCTGGCCTGGGTCACCGGCGAGGGACGGGTCCGTCACGTCGGCGAGCCCCCCGCCGGCGCCCATCTGGTCGAGCCCACGGTCGAGGACGGCTACCTGATCCTCGCCGGCCGCGACGCCCGCGCTGACGGCGAGGCGCTGGCGTCGTGAGCCGGATCGCCCCGCAGCTGGCGGCGGTCGCGTTCGCCGCGCTCCTCGGGGCGCTGATGCTGGGCAGCCCCATCCTTTCGGTCGCCTTCCTCGCTCCGACGCTGGCGTTGACCTGGTGGAGCTGGCACGTCCGCCGCCACGATCCCAGCGACCACCCGTGGTCAGCACCGACGACGACGCGGAGCACGAGCGCCTCGAGCACCAGGGCGACGGGTCGGCCCCCGACCCGTCGTGTCGTGATGGCGCTCGGCCACGTGGAGGCCAGGCAGCTCGCGCTCAGCCCCTGGTTCGGGATCGGGGTGGGGTTCTGCGTCGTGATGGTCCTCTCGTTCGCGTCGAGCTACGACGGCGGCGAGACCTGGGCAGAGGTCGTGCCGGACCTGCCGTTCCTCGCCCACGCCCTCGTCGGGATGGTGGTCCTGGCCAGCCACCGCACCGCCACGAGAGCCGAGCGCGACGGAGCGACCGAGCTGTTCGGCAGCTGCCCGACCACGGCGGCGGTCCGGACGGAGGGCGTCCTCGCCGCCGCGCCGGTCCCGATGGTGACCCTCGCGCTCTTCTCCGCCGCCTACCTCGCAGTTGCCGGGACCAGCTCGGGGGTGGCGGGAGCGCTCTCTGCCGCGGCGGTTCCCACGATCCTGGGGGTGATGCTGCTCGGCGCCGGGGGTGTCGCCCTCGGCGTAGCGCTCGGACGCTGGTACCGAAGCCCTCTGGCACCGATCGCCGCGGTGGTCGCCATCGGGTTCGCCTCGCCGCGTCTGGCGTCCGGTCCGGCGGGCGAGCTCTCGGGCCGGATGCTGCTCTCCACCATGCCGGGCTTCTCGGACCACTCGCCGGCCCCCTCGTGGGGCCAGGCGTGGCTCCACGTCGCGTGGCTCACCGTCATCACCACCGTGGTCGCCCTGGTCGCGGTCTGTGGTCGTCCAAGAGATCGAGCCCAGAACGCTGATGCCGCCCCGCGAGAGCGGGAGCCCGCCGGTGCGGGAGCGCGGTCGTGGTCGTGATCCTGCTCGCCGTCCCGCTACTGGTCGGCGGATTGATCTACGGCGGTCGCGAAGCCATGCGGCGCCGGCAGTCGCTCGACCTGCGCCGCATTGCCGTGTTCAGCGGCGGCGTCGCGGCCGCCGCCGCGCTCGGCGCGCTGACGGTGGGCGGAAGCATGGGGGGCGGGCTCACCTGGGCGTTCGTCGCCGCCGCGGCGCTGCTGGCCGCCGGGACGCTCGTCCTCGCCCGGCGGGAACCGGCGGCCGCCGATGGCCGCTGGACAGCGACGGCCACCGAGGCCCCCGCTCCCACCGACGATCACCGGGGCGGCGGGGCATCGGCTCCCGCGGTGGCCCGGGCCCTGGGTCGGGTGGAGGCGAGGGAGCTGTCGAGGAGCCCTTGGTTCGGTGTCGGCATCGGCTTCTGCGCGCTGCTGCTGATGCTCTTCGGGTTCGTGTTCGCGGGCGAGGACGCCGGCACCTGGGACGTCCAGCTCCAGCTGTCGTCGTGGCTCGCCCTGCCCCTCGTCGGCATGGTGGTCCTGGCCTCGCACCGGGCCGTGACCAGGGCGGCTCGAGACGGAGCCGACGAGCTGTTCGACACCTGCCCCGCGGCTCCGGCCACTCGGACGGCGGGCTTCCTGCTCGCCGCCCCGCTGCCGATGGCCGTCATCACCGTCTTCCTCGTCGTCCTCGGCATCGCCGTGGTGGCCAGCGGGGCCGACCTGTACGGGCCGATCGGGGCCGACAGCGTCGCCGATGTGGCCGCCGCGGTGCTGCTCGGCGCGGGCGGGGTCTTCCTCGGGGCGGCCCTCGGGCGTTGGGTTCGCTTCGGTCTGGCCCCGGTCGTGGCGGTCGTCGCCGTCGGGATCGCCGGGGTCCGGCTCAACACGATCGGCAACCCCGGATGGACCCTGTTCTCGCCCCTCTCACCGGCTCCGGCAGTGCACGGGACACCGCCGATGTTCACCGACCGGCCCGTGTGGTGGCACCTGGTGTGGATCGTCGGGCTGAGCGCGATCGTCGGAGCCGCTGCGCTCGCCCGGGACCGCCGCGACCGACCCGTCGTGGCGATCGCGGCCGTGGCGGTCACCGGCGTGCTGGTCGCGGGGATCGGAGCGACGCGCCCGATGTCACCCGCAGCCGCCGCTCGCATCGCCGCAACCATCGCTGCGCCGCAGGCAGACCAGGAGTGCACCGCCACCGGGACCGTCGAGATCTGCGTCTTCCCGATCTACCGCGACGTCCTCGGCGCGCTGAGCGACCGCGTTGCCCCCATCGGCGCCGTGCTACCCGGCGAAGCCGCCGGGATCACGCTTCGCCAGGTGTACGCCGGGAAGCTCGGAGCGCTCCCGCCTGAGGTCCGCCGGCTCCTCAACGCGAACGACCTCGACCGACCCGCGGGCGAGGTGCCCCTCGAGTTCGACGGGCAGATCGTCGAGCTCGCCGGACTCGATCTCGCCCACCGCGTGCTCGGACTCCCGGTCGAGCCAGACGAAGACCTCCTGCCGACGGTCGTCGCGGGGGAGGCCCGCGGCGTGGTCGTGCTCTGGCTGGCCACGTTGGGCTTGGACCTCGACGCCACCGCCGAAGCGATCGCCGATGCGGAGCGCTGGACGAACGCGGGGGTGGACGATTGCGAGGAGCCCGCCCTGGCGTGGTCGCGACAGGACGTCGCCGCCGCCCGCGCCGTCGTCGCACTGCCCGACGACGACGTCAGCCGGATCGTCCGCCAGGGCTGGGAGCGTTGGACCGACCCTCGGGTCGGGACCGACGAGCTGCTGGCTGCCCTCGGACTCGATCCGGTCGGGCCCTTCGACGAGGTCGTCGCCCAGCCAGGCTCGTCGTGTTGAGCGCCGCCGGCACTCCCTTCACCGCCACACCGACCGGGCCCCGTAGTCGGGCCGTCGGCGGCGCGGTCCTGCCCACCGCGAGGGGCTTCCATCTCGGCGCGGCGGCCGCCACCGTGGCTGCAGGTGGCATCCCCGTGGTCGTCTCGGTCGCTCGAGGCGACACCGACCTCACGGCCCCGTTGGTGATCGCCGGCGTCGTCGCCGGCGCCGCCCTCGGCTGGGCCGCCGACGACCCAGCGGCCGACCTGCTCGGCGCGATGCCGTTGTCCACCCCGATCCGTTCGGCCCTCCGAGTCGCCCTGGTCGCCTGCGTTGCGGTCATCGGGGCGGCGATCGTCGCGCTCGTGGTCGCCGTCGGGCCCGGCCTTCCCCACGACCTGGGCGACCGGGTGCCCGAGGCGAGCGCCGCGGCCGCCCTCGCGCTCGCCGTCGGGTTCCTCGCCGCTCGTCGTGGGGAACGAGCGCCCGGTCCGATCGGGGTGACCGCGGGCGTGCTCGGCCCCCCCGTCATCGCGGCGCTCGCCTTCCGGTGGCCGGAGGTCTTCCCCGGGTTCATGCTCGGCCCGGTGCATCACCGGTGGTGGTTCGTCGTGGCCCTCAGCGCCGCCGTCGCCGTCCGAGCTGGCCGCGACCCCGGCCGCCGCTAGCACCCGGCGTCACCGTCTCACCGGCGCCCGCGCGTGCGGGCTACGGCTCCATCCCGAGCCGGTCGAGCACCATGTCCCACTCGGGGATCCCGTCGTCTCCCGTGGTGACCCATCGGACGAATCGCGGTTGGTTCGTCCTGGGAGCGAGGTCGGTCATCAGCTGGCGGTGGGGAGACGTGGAGGCGAAGGCACCGAGGGCGGCCTCGTCGCGCCAGATCGAGATGGTGGCGTATCGCTTGCGGAACGGCTCCGCCAGCAGCGAGAACCCCAGGACACCATCGGTCGCCTCGAGCTGGCGGCCGACCGACCGGGAGCCGAGGAACAAGCTCCCGGTGGACCGAAGGCTGTGGGGTGGGATGCTCGACGCGAGCGCCAGATGGTCGACGCCGGGTCGCAGCGCCTCGATGGACTTCCAGGGCGACTTCACGGCGCGGCTCCTCCTCGAGAGATCGACGGATCGAGTGGTCTGTCGCGTTGCGATGCCTCCTCGGTTCAGATGATCCCTCGCCAGGGCGTCGTGCCCCGCGGGAGTGAACCGTCCATCCAGTTGGGCGCGACAGGTCCTCCAGATCGGGTCCACCCGACCCGGCCGACCTCAGGAGAAGCCGATGCTGACCTCCCTCCCCCGCCGCCTCGCCGCCGTGGCCGTTGCCATGCCGTTGGTGCTCGCGCTGGCCGCCTGCGGCGACGACACCGACGACGCCGACGCCCCGGCCGTCTCGTTCACCGAGCCGGGCGACGGGGCCGCCGTGGCCGGCGGTGTCACCCTCGCCATGACCGCGGAGGGGATCACGATCGAGGAGGCCGGGGAGGTGAACGACGGCGCCGGCCACTTCCACGTGATCGCCGACGCCGGCTGCGTGGCGGCGGGCGCCGCCGTGCCACGCGACGCCGACCACGTGCACCTCGGCGGCGGCCAGTCGGAGGGGACGATCTACCTCGAGCCCGGTACCCACGACCTGTGCCTCCAGGTGGGCGACGGCGCCCACCTGGCGCTCGACGCCACCGACACCGTCTCGGTGGAGGTCGGCATCACCGACCGTGACCAGTGGTGCAGCGTCGTCGGCGAGGTCGACGAGCTCTTCGTCGCCGCCGACACCGAGGGCGACGAGTACCCGGTGCGCCAGGTCGCCTACGAGAACATCCGGCGACTCCTCACCCAGCTGTCCGATGCTGACGAGCAGGTCGACGCCAGCGTTCGCGACGACGTGACGGAGGCCATCGAGTTCGCCACGCTCCTCGCGACGACGTTCGCCGACGCGACCGACGCCGCCGCCGCCGAAGCCACGCTCGAGGAGGTGTTCGGGCTGGAAGGAATCCAGGGCGACGGTACGGGCGCGACCTGGATCCTGGACGAGTGCGGTGTCGACATCGACGGCTGAGGCTCGATGCAGTGGGTCCTGACGCCGATGCGCATGCCGCGGTCCAGGCCTGCGTACCCGCGATCGAACCAAGCCTCGAAGCCCCCACCGTCGGAGGAGGTCCATGACGGAGAACATGCGTAGGTGCTGACTCGTAGCGGCGGTCGCCACCGCGGCCTTCGAGTTCACCGCGGACGCCGGCGCCCTCGGCGCGACTGAGGACGACGGAACCGCGCGCTCACTGGTGACCGGTCTGATGCTCGACGGGGGTTGGCGATCGTTGCGGGCCTCGCCTCACGGAGCGGCAGGGCCCGCGGCGGCAACACCATGCTGGCCATCGGCGCCGGCCCCCCGCTCTGGTTCTGGTACCTCGCTCCCGCGCTTCTCGCCATCGCCGGGTCAGCGACCGAGAAGCCGACGGATGCAAGACCGGTCATCGTCCCTCGGTCTGGCTGAGGTGGCGCCGATGCGGGCCACCACGACGGTCCGTGCGGTCTGCCCCGAGTCAACACATGCCGAGGGAGCGAACCGTCTCACCTCCTCGTTTCCGAATCTTCGCTCGTGGCACCCGAGTCTAGGAGCCGAGGCCGGAGCCTGAGACGACCGATGCCTCGACGACTTCTAGGATCCGGGCACATGCAGGGACATCTCTTCATCACCGGCAACTCCGAGGCCGACCGCCTCCTGAACACCGACCCCCTCGCGATCCTTCTTGGCATGCTGCTCGACCAGCAGGTGCCGATGGAGTGGGCCTTCGCGTCGCCCGCCAAGCTCAAGGAGCGCCTCGGCGGACGCCTCGACGCCGGCGAGATCGCCGCCCTGCCCCTCGAGGAGCTGGAAGCGCACTTCAAGGGCCCGCCTGCGCTGCACCGCTACCCCGGCTCCATGGCCAAGCGCACCCACCAGCTGTGCCAGCACCTGGTCGACGAGCACGGCGGCCGGGCCGAGGCGGTATGGGAGGGCGTGGCCACCGGCGACGAGCTCTTCGCCCGGCTGCGGGCCCTGCCGGGCTTCGGCGGCGAGAAGGCCAAGATCTTCCTCGCCCTGCTGGCCAAGCGCTTCGGTGTGCGCCCCGAGGGCTGGGAGGCGCCGTCCGCCCCGTTCTCCGACAGCACGAAGCGCTCGATCGCCGACGTCGACTCGCCGGAGTCTCTGCTCGACGTGCGCGCCTTCAAGAAGATGATGAAGGCGAAGGGCAAGGGCAAGGACGGGTGAGCCAGCCACGGCTCTCACAGCGGATCGAGCGGTCCCCGGTGGCCCGGGTGCTGATCAGCATCGCCATCGTGCTGGTGCTCCTGGCCGAGATCGGCACCCACCTGCCGCGCGGCTCCGCCGCCTACCGGTCGATCGGCGGCACCGCCAACCAGGCGATCCGTGTGGTGGCGGCCGAGCAGTCGTGGGGGGTCTTCGCGCCCAACCCACGCTCCACCAGCCTCGGGATCGAGGCCCTGATCACCTTCGCCGACGGCAGCACCGCCCGTTGGGAGCTGCCCCAGGGCCTCAACGTCGGGGAGAACCTGCGCTACTACCGCTGGCGGAAGTGGCTCGAGCGGGTGCGCTCCGACAGCTACAAGAGCCTGTGGGAGCCGACCGCCCGCTGGATCGCGTCCCTCCACGACGACGCCGACAGCCCGGTGGTCTCCGTGGAGCTGATCCGCCGGTTCCACGACAACGTGCTGGTCGGCCCCCAACCCCCCTGGGAGAGCTTCACCTACTACACGCTGCGCCTCGATCAGGAGGACGAGCGATGAGCACCGCCGCCGAGACCGTCACCGACGAACAGCCGGCACCGACGACGCCGTGGGACCGGTTCTTCTTCGAGCCCCAGAGCGTGGCGCCGATGGTGCTGGTGCGGGCGGGGTGGGGCGCGGTGATGGCGGTGTGGGCGCTCACGCTGCTGCCCGACGTCGATCCCTTCCTCACCGATGGCGCCCTGCGCTACGACCGCGACCTGCCGGCCGGCTCGTGGAACCCGCTCGACCACGTCGGCTGGGTGCACGCTCCGCTGGTCACCTGCGTCGTGCTCCTGGTGGCGGCGCTGGCCACCATGGTTGGCTACCGCACCCGGCTGAGCTCGGTGGTGGCCGTGCTGTGCCTCATCGCGCTGCAGCGCACCAACACCACCATCTTCAACTCCGGCGACCTGCTGCTGCGCCAGGTCGGCATCGCCGTGGCCCTCGCCCCCGCCGGGGTGATGTGGTCGCTCGACGCCCGTCGGGCCCGCCAGCGCGGCCATCCCCTCGACACGATGCGGGCGCCCTTCGCCATGCGCCTGCTGCAGCTCGAGCTGGCGCTCGGCTACGCGCTGTCGGCCTGGGCCAAGCTGCGGGGCGACACCTGGCACGACGGCACCGCGCTGGCCTTCGCGCTGCGCATCGAAGACCTCGAGCGGTTCGCGGCGCCGGAGTGGCTCTTCGAGCAGGGCGTGCTGCTCAACCTCGTCACATGGGCCGCCCTGCTGTTCGAGGCCTCCTTCATCTACCTCGTGTGGCAGCGGCGGTGGCGCCTGTGGGTCCTCGGCGCCGGCGTGGCCTTCCACCTGGGCATCGACCTGTTCCTCGACATCGGCTACTTCAGCATCGCCATCTGGCTGGCCTACCTGGCCTTCCTCCCCACTGCGCTGGCCGACCGCATCGTGGGCCGGCTCAGCCCGGCCGACCGGCCTCCCGGCACGGACGACCCCGACGACCCCACCGAGCCAGATCCGGGCGCAGGGGTCGAGGCCGAACGGGCCCCGGTCGAGCCCTGAGCCGACTCAGGCCCGGGCGGGGGCCCGGTTGGCCTGGCGCCCCAACCAGCCGAGGAGCACCGCCACGGCACGCGGGTCGTGGCGCAGGCGGTGGCCGGCGCCGTTCATGATGCGCAGCTCCGCGCTGCCGTGGGCGTCGACCAGCACGCGAGCGTCGAAGACGGGCACCAGGTCGTCGTCGCTGCCGTGCACCACCAGCAGCGGACGGGGGGCCATGCGCGGCGCGTGGGCCACGGCCCGCAGCTCCTTGAGCTGTCGTGACCACCGGTCGACGTCGGCGGGGAACCCCGGATCCGGGATCATGCCGACGTCGCGGGCGTGCTCGAGCAGGCGACGCGGGTGGCTGGCCCAGTCGTCGAAGTCGGCGGGTGCGCCGAGCGTGGCCACGCCCCGGATCTCCGGGTTGGCGGCAGCCGCGCAGATCGCCAGCGCCCCGCCTGTGCCGAAGCCCACCACCCACACCCCGCTCACGGCCTCGTTGGCCAGCAGGTGGGCGGTGGCCGACTGGAGGTCCTCCAGCCAGCCCCCGAGCGAGAAGCACCCCTCGCTGCCGCTGCAGCCGCGGAAGGCCACCGCCATCGCCACCCACCCCATCTCGGCCGCGATGCGGTCGGCCAGCTCCGGCAGCGCCGACGACGACGCCGCCGCCGAGGCCACCGTGACATCGCTCGGGTAGCCGTGGGCCAGCACCACGGCAGGCACGCGGGTGACGTCGGCCCGCATCGGAGGGCGGGCCAGGTGGGCGGCCAGGAGATCGCCGCCGGACGGGAAGCGGTGCTCCACGGGCTCCGGCTACTCGGCGTCGATCGGTGGGTGCCCCTTGGCCATTCGATAGCCGCGGTTGCGGGCCTCGGCCAGGGTGTCGGGACCGAAGGACAGATAGGCCTCCGACTCCATGAGCTCATCGATGACGGCGGCGTCCTCGAACGTGTCGAGGTCGTAGACCTGCTGGGTGCGCTTGTCGCCCAACCAGCGGCTGTGCTCGAAGCGGACGGGGCGTTCCATGCCCGAGAAGGTAGCGGCGGACGCGGGACGGGGACCGCATCGGCGGTGCCGACACGATCCCCGTCGCCGTTGATCACTGGTGATGACCGGTGCGCGCCCACCTCGGGACGAGGCGGCGGGAGGGACCACTCCCCGAACACGCACCAGCGGTGGCTGGCGGGGTATCGCCAGCTGGTCCAGCGAGCCGCGCTAGCGGCCAGCCACCTCCAGGGTCCCACTACAACAGTCGTTCATCTCGTGGACCACCTCCCTTCTCTGGTGGCACCAGTGAACCACGCGATCGGCTGCTCGCGCGCGCACCTTTCTCCTCAGGCGGGCGGGCCCAGCGCGCCGATCTGACCGAGGTACACGAGGAGGCCACGGATGATCTCGTAGGCGTCGGCGTCGTCGACCTCGAGGCCCTCCTGCTCCACGGCCCCGAGCACCACGGCGACAGCGTCGTCGTCGGCCACCACCACCTCGGCCCGCTCCCCGATCACCCGCTCGTCGCGGCCCGGCGGCGCCGCGATCCCCTTGGCCTCCAGGTGGCCCAGGCTGGCCACGATCACCCGGCGCACCTCGTCGTAGGTGAGGCGCGACTGCACGGCGTCGGGCAGCAGGTCACCGACCGTCTCCACCGCCTCATCGAGGTCGAAGATCGCCGAGGGCGTCTCATGACCCAACCGAAACGCCTCCGACCCCACAAACGCAGCTGCGATGGCGAACACAGCCACCACACCGATCACGATGAAGACGAAGGTCACGACAAGAGGCTAGAGCGAGAGCGCGGGCGGGAGCCCACCAGCAAAGGGCAAGGTCAGGAGCAAGGGCGCGACGACGCAAC
>JBPPMN010000019.1:0-10737 GCA_051306055.1 Acidimicrobiales bacterium | reverse complement strand
TCGTCGGCGGCAGGCTCCGGCGTCGGTGCGGTCTGGCCCAGCTCGGGGGCCCGCAGGCCGTACCCGAGCTCACCCGACCAGGCGACCCGACCCTCGTAGGAGGCGTCGCCGGAGGGCGCGGTGGCTCGCATCCAGGCCGAGGTGTGCTCGTCGTCGCCCGGGCGCCAGTCCTCCCACGGGAGCTTCTGGGGATGGCCGTCGTCGCCGACGACCAGCTCGGCCTTGGTGTAGATGGCGTCCTGGCGGTCGGTGAAGGAGAACTCGAAGAGCTTCGACTCGGTGATGGCCTCGGTGGGGCAGGCCTCCACGCAGAGGTCGCAGTGGATGCAGCGGAGGTAGTTGATCTCGTAGACGAAGCCGTAGCGCTCGCCGGGCGACACCGGCTCCTCGGGCGGGTTGTCGGCGCCGCGCACGTAGATGCAGCGGGCCGGGCACACGCCGGCGCACAGCTCGCAGCCGATGCACTTCTCCATGCCGTCCTCGTAGCGGTTGAGCACGTGGCGGCCGTGGAGGCGCTCCGGCTTCTCCCGCTTGGGACCGGAGTCCTTCACGTAGGGGACGGTGACGGTGCGGCCGGACTCGCTGCCCTTGAACAGCTTGCCGAAGGTGACCTTGAACCCCTCGAGGTAGCCCATCAGAACGACGCTCCCTCTTCCGACTCGGCCCGCACGTCCTGGGCGTGGCGGCTGGCGCGGGTGATCAGCCCGAAGAAGCCGAGGAACACCGCGAAGCCCACCCCGACCACCAGCGAGGTGTTCCAGCCCTCGTCGCGGCCGACGTTGAGGGCGGCCAGCAGGAGCAGCCAGCCGAGGGCCAGCGGGATCAGCACCTTCCAACCGAGGTCCATGAGCTGGTCGTAGCGGAAGCGGGGAAGGGTGGCCCGCAGCCACACGAACATGAACAGGAAGATGAAGAGCTTGGCCAGGAACCACAGCGGGCCCCAGATCCAGTCGGGACCGAAGAAGGTCGGCCCGGCCGGACCGCCCAGGAAGAGCGTGACGATGATGGCCGACATCGTGACCGTGTTCATGAACTCGGCGAGGAAGAACAGGGCGAAGCGGATCGAGGAGTACTCGGTGTGGAAGCCACCGACCAGCTCCTGCTCGGCCTCGACGAGGTCGAACGGCGGGCGGTTCAGCTCCGCCGTGCCGGCGATCACGAAGATCACGAACGGCACCACCCCCGTGACCACCACGTTCCACCGGGGGATGATCCCGCCGAAGCCGTCGGCGGCCTGGCTCATCACGATCTCGTTGGTCGACAGCGAGCCGGCCATCAGCACCACAGCCACGACCGAGAGGCCGAGGGCCGCCTCGTAGGAGACCATCTGCGCCGAGGCCCGCACGGCGCCCAGCAGCGGGTACTTCGAGCCCGACGACCAGCCGGCCAGCATGATGCCGTAGACCGCGATCGACGACGACGCCAGGATCAGCAGCACCCCGATGGGCGGATCAGCCAGCTGCAGCAGGGTGTCGTGACCGAAGATGCGCACGACCCCGCGCTTCTCCTCGGTGAAGACGCCACCGATGGGGATCACCGAGAACACGAGGAAGGCGGGCACCAGCGAGAGGAACGGCGCCAGGATGAACACCTTGCGGTCGGCGCGGTCGGGCAGCAGGTCTTCCTTGAAGAAGAACTTGATGCCGTCGGCCAGCGTCTGGAACATGCCGAACGGCCCGGCCCGGTTGGGACCGAGGCGGTTGCTCATGTCGGCGTGGAGCTTGCGCTCGAACCAGATCATGAACAGCACCGACACGAGCAGCAGGCCGAAGGTGATCAGCACCTTCAGCAGCACGATCAGCACCTCGGCCAGGCCGATGTCGCCGACGAGGAGCGGGTCGAGCCCGAGCACGCTCACGCCTTCTCCACCCGCACGTCGGTGACGGGGGCGCCGGCGTCGATGAGCGACCCGACGGCGGGACCGGGTTGGTTGACCACGACGGCGGCGGCCCCCTTCGGCACGCCGAGGTCGGGGTGGGCGGCGAGGGTGACGGAGCCGGTGGCGGCGGTGAGGGTGACGTTGGAGCCCGCGGTGACGCCGAGCCGGTCGAAGTCGTGGGGGTGCAGGCGCACGGTGGTCCCGGTGGTGAGCCCGGCCAGGTTGGGCGACTGGGCCAGCGCCACCCCGCGGTCGTAGAGCTTGCGGGTGGCCACCAGGCGCAGCGAGTAGGCGTCGACCGCCGGGGCATCGACGGCGGCCGGCGCCGCGAACGCCACGAGCTCGGGGCGGGCAGGCGGGCCGGGATCGGCGGCGGGGCCCGGCGTGTCGTCGGCGGAGGGCTCGGCGTCGGCATCGCCGTCGTCGGTGGCTTCGGCCTCGGCCTGCGCCTCGGTGGCCTCGGCCTCGGCAGCCTGCTCCTCGGCCTGGGTGTCGGCGGCCGCGGCTGCGACCGCTGCCTCACCTGCGTCTGGATCGACACCCGAGTCAGGTGTGGCTTCGGCATCAGGGTCGGCGACCGCCAGGTCCGGGGGGTATGCCAGGGGGGCGGAGCCCCCTTGATGCACAACAGGCTCGGTCAGCGGCACGACCAGACCGTCGCGGCCGCCATGGGAGTCGAGGAGGGCACGGGTGAGGCCGCGGTGGCTGGGAGCGAGGCGCTCGATCTCGGCGTCGATCTCGGCCACCGACCCCAGACCGAGGTCGGTGCCGAGCAGGCGGGCCAGCTCGGAGGCCAGCATCCAGTCGGCGCGGGCGGTGCCTGGCGGCGTGATCTTGCGGGCCACGGTGCTGACCCGGCCCTCGAGGTTGGTGGTGGTGCCATCGACCTCGTCGGGTCCGGCGGCGGCCAGCACCACGTCGGCCTGCTGAGCCGACGCGGTGAGGAACCGGTCGATGGCGATCACCGTGCCGGCGCCGGCCAGGCCGCGGGCCGCAAGGTCGGAGTCGGGCACATCGGCCAGCGGGTCGGCGCCGAGCAGCACGAGCACGTCGATGCGGCCGGCGGCGGCAGCCTCGAGGATGCCGACGGTGTCGAGGCCGGCGGCGGTGGGGACCGTGGGCCACCCGCCGTCGCGGTACCACTGCGACGCGGCGGCGAGGGTGGTGCGCCCGGGCAGGAGGCCGGGGGTCAGGCCCATGTCGAGGGCACCGCGCACGTTGCCGCGGCGCAGGGCGCTCAGGAAGCGCACGTCGGGGTGGGCGGCGTGGATGGCGGCGGCAGCCGCCACCACGGCGTCGGCCGACTCTGCCGCGTTGGCACGGCCGAGCACCACGGTGACGGGCCCGTCAGCCAACAGCGCGCCAGCGGCCGCGATGGCGTCGGGCTCGATGCCGCCGACGGCCTGGGCGGCCGAGCCGGCCAGCAGCGCCTTGACCACCTCACCGGTGGCGCCGGGGCGGTGCAGCAGCGAGGCGGTGGCCAGCGCCGACATGGAGCTCGAGCGGGAGGTGAGCTCCACGACCTTCACGCCATCGCGCACCACGGCGTGACGGAGGCGCAGGAAGAGCACCGGCAGCTCCTCCTTCACGTCGGGGCCGAGGAGGAGCACCGTGCCGCCGGGAGCGCAAACCTCGTCGATGGTGGCGCGCGGGAGGCCGAGCACGACCTCGGCGGGCAGGCCGTCGCCGAGCTGGGCATCGACGTGGTCGGTGCCGATCACGCCCTTGGCCAGCTTGGCCCAGGAGTAGGCAGCCTCGTTGGTGAGGCGGGACCCGCCGATCACGGCCACCTTCTCGGCCGGTGCCGCCCCGATGGCCGCCGCCGCCTTGGACAGCGCGACGCCCCACGGCACCTCGGCCAGAGCATCGCCCTCGCGGGCGAGGGGCCCGCCGAGGCGCTCGGTGCTGTTGACGGCCTCGAAGGAGAAGCGGCCCTTGTCGCAGAGCCAGCCCCAGTTGACCGGGTCGATGTCGATGCCCTGGTAGCGCAGCACCTCGTTGCGGCTCGACTGCACGAGCGTGCGGCAGCCCACCGAGCAGGACGTGCAGGTGCTCTCCACCTGGTCGAGGTCCCACGGGCGGGCCTTGAAGCGGTAGGGCTTGGCGGTGAGCGCTCCCACCGGGCAGATCTGCACCGTGTTGCCGCTGAAGTAGCTGGCGAAGGGGTGATCCGGGAAGGTGTTGACCTGGGTCTGGTTGCCGCGGTCGATGAAGTGGATGAGCGTGTCGCCGGCCACGTCGTCGGCGAAGCGGGTGCAGCGATCGCAGAGGATGCAGCGCTCCCGGTCGAGGGCCACGAGCTCGCTGATCATGATCGGCTTCTCGTAGTGCCGCTTCTCCTCGACGAAGCGGGTCTCGCCGGGGCCGTAGCTCATCGTCTGGTCCTGCAGGGGGCACTCGCCGCCCTTGTCGCAGACGGGGCAGTCGAGCGGGTGGTTGATCAGCAGGAACTCGAGGACACCGTCCTGCGCCTTCTTGGTGACCTCGCTCTCGGTGTCGACCACCATGTCGGGCGCCACCGGGATCATGCAGGAGGGCTGCAGGGCCGGGCCCCGCCCGGTGTCGATCTCCACGATGCACATGCGGCACATGCCCACCGGCTCCATGCGCGGGTGGTAGCAGAACCGCGGGATGTAGGTGCCGGTGCGCTCGGCGGCCTCGATCACCAGCTCGCCGGGCGCGGCCTCGACGGGCTTGCCGTTGATCGTGACGACGATGGTCTCGGCCGGGGCCTCGGTGTCAGCCACCGGCGACCTCCGCCCGCACCGGGATGTAGGCCTTGCCGTTGATGGCCACGGGGGAGATGGCGTCGCCGCCGCAGTAGGCGATGAACTCGTCCTTGAAGCGCACCACGGCCGACGCGATGGGCGAGACGGCCGACGGGCCGAGCGGGCAGATGGTGGTCTGCTTCGGGGGCCAGGCGATGCCGGGGCTGATGTTGTCGCACACGTCGAGCAGGAGCCCGACGTCGTCGGGGCGGCCGTGGCCGTCGAGGATGCGCCGCAGCACCTGCTCCAGCCAGGTGGTGCCCTCGCGGCACGGGGTGCACTTGCCGCACGACTCGCGGGCGAAGAAGCGCACGATGCGCCAGCAGGCCTTCACCGCGTCGGTGGTCTCGTCCATCACCACGATGGCGCCGGAGCCGAGCATGGAGCCCGCCGCGCCCACCGCCCCCGCCTCCAGCGGGAGGTCGAGGTGCTCCTCGTAGAACCAGGGGGCCGAGGCACCGCCGGGGATGAAGGCCTTGAGCTCGTTGCCCTCGCGGATGCCACCGCCGTAGACGGGGGCGTAGATGAGGTCGCGGTAGGTGGTGACCCCGAACTCCACCTCGTAGACGCCCGGCCGCTTCACATGGCCCGACACCGCGAACATTCGGGTGCCGCGGCTGCTCTCGGCGCCCAGCTCGGCGAACTTGGCCCCGCCGTTGTTGAGGATCCAGGGCAGGTTGGCCAGCGTCTCCACGTTGTTCACCACGGTGGGCTGGAGGTAGAGCCCCTTGGCGGCGGGGAAGAACGGCGGCTTGAGGCGGGGCATGCCACGGTTGCCCTCGAGCGACTCGATCAGCGCGGTCTCCTCGCCCACGATGTAGGCGCCGGCACCCCAGTGCAGGACGATGTCGACGGAGAGGTCGCTGCCGAGGATGTTCTTGCCGATGTAGCCGGCGGCGTAGGCGTCGTTGAGTGCCTGGGCGATGCGCTCCTGGGCCAGGGCCATCTCGCCGCGCACGTAGAGGAAGGCCTGGGCGGCGCCGATGGCGTAGCAGGCGATGAGCACGCCCTCGATGAGCTGGTGGGGATCGCGCTCCATGAGGAGGCGGTCCTTGTAGGTGCCGGGCTCCGACTCGTCGCCGTTGACCACCACGTAGCGGGGCCACACGCCGGGCGGGCAGAAGCCCCACTTGGTGCCGGCGGGGAAGCCGGCGCCGCCGCGGCCGAGCAGGCTGGCCGCCTTCACCTCGTCGCCCACGGCGGAGGGGGCCTTGGCCAGGGCCGCCTTGAGACCCTCGTACCCGCCGGTGGCGATGTAGCGCTCGATCGTGTGGCTGTCGTCGTGCTCGAAGCGGGCCGTGATGATGGGCTTGGCGTCGGTGACGGTCATGCGCCGGCCTCGCTCGGCTCGCTGGCGGTGCTGAGCCACACGGGCTCCTCCGCTTGGCCGGGCACGGCGTTGCCGGCGCGGTTCGGCGGCAGCTGCTGGCGCACCCGGGCCAGGGTGCCGTGCTTGGGCACCTCGTGCGCCCGGCGGTCGTGGCGCAGGTCGTCGATGAGGGCGTCGACCTCGGCGTGGGTGATCTTGTGGAAGTAGCGGTAGTTCACCTGCAGGCACGGAGCCTCGGTGCAGGCCGCGATGCACTCCACGTCTTCCACGGTGAACTTGCCATCCGCGGTGGTGCTGCCCGACTTGATGCCCAGGCGCTCCTCCACGTGGTGCAGGAGCTCCTCGCCGCCGAGGAGCATGCAGGCGATGTTGGTGCACACGTTGACGAGGTACTCGCCGACGGGCTCCCGCTTGAACATCTCGTAGAACGAGCAGGTGCCGAGCACCTCGGCCGGGGTGACGCCGATGAGCTCCGCGATGTGCTCCATGGCGTCGTCGGCCACGTAGCCGTCCTGCTCCTGGGCGAGGTGCAGCAACGGGATCAGCGCCGACTTCGCACGCGGGTAGCGGGCGATGATCTCGCGGGCGAGGATCGTGTTCTCGGCGGTGAACCGGGCCATGCGTTGTGAATCCTTGCACATGCCCTCGCGGGAACGACCCGGGCGGGTCAGGGCACGACGCGAGCGGACGTTAGCGGCCCACGCCACCCCATACCGAACCGAGCGGAGTGTTATCGGATCCGATAACGTGACGGCATGGACGTCGCCTCCCTCATCCGGTCCAGCCGAGACCGCGCCGCCCTCAGCCAGCGCGAGCTCGGCCGGCGCGCCGGGACCTCCGCTGCGGCGGTCTGCCTCTACGAGCAGGGGCAGCGCGTCCCGCGCACCGACACCTTGGCCCGACTCCTCGCGGGAGCGGGCGCAACCCTCGATGTCCGGGTTCGCTGGGAGACGGCCGAGCTCGACCTCGAGCGCTCGGGTCGGGTCCTTGTCGAGCTCTTGGAGGTCGGTGACCGCCTCCCCCGAGGGGCTCGCACCGACCTCGCGTACCCCTCGTTCCCGAGGGCGCGCTGATGGCGGCGCTCGGCATGGCCGACAAGATCGTCGGCCTCGACGACGCTCTGGAGGGCGCCGGCCTCGCGCACGCCTTCGGTGGCGCTCTCGCCCTCGCCTACTGCACGCGCGAGGTGCGCAACACGCAGGACATCGACGTCAACGTGTTCATCGGTGCCGACCGCACACCAGAGCTCGAGGCCGCGCTGCCGAGGGCCATCACCGTCACCGAACCCGACCGGCTGCGACTGCGACGAGATGCCCAGACGCGCCTCTGGTGGGACGACACGCCGGTCGACATCTTCCTCTCGAACCACCCGTTCCACGACCACGCCGCTGCGAACCGCCGCAGGGTGCCGTTCGGCGATCGCGAGATCCCCGTGCTCGCGTGTGCCGACCTCGGTGTGTTCAAGGCCTTCTTCGGCCGGATGAAGGACGCCCTCGACCTCGCGGCGATGGCCCATGCGCACACCATCGACCTCCTCGACCTGCGCGCCACCGTCGATGAGCTGCTCGGCGGAGATGAGCGCCGCGCCTTCTTCCAGCGGGTCGACGAGGCGCTCGACGAGCTGACCGGCTGAGCTAGCGGTCGACCTCGCCCATGATGGGGTCGACGCTGGAGATCACGGCCACCGCATCCGCGATGAGGCCGCCGCGCATCATGTGGGGCAGCGTCTGCAGGTTGACGAAGCTCGGGCCGCGGATGTGCATGCGGTACGGCTTCGAGGTGCCGTCGCTCACGATGTAGCAGCCCAGCTCCCCACGAGGGCTCTCCACCGCCATGTAGGCCTCGCCCTCGGGCACCTTGAAGCCCTCGGTGAAGATCTTGAAGTGGTGGATGAGGGCTTCCATCGACTCGTCGATGCGGGCGCGCGGCGGCGGGGTGACCTTCTTGTCTTGGATGCGGTAGTCGCCGCCCGGGAGCTGGTCGAGGATCTGGTGGACGATCTTGATCGACTCGCGGATCTCGCTGATGCGGATGGCGTAGCGGTCGAAGCAGTCGCCGTAGCTGCCCACCACCACGTCGAAGTCGACCTTGTCGAAGTGGAGGTAGGGCAGGTCGCGGCGCAGATCCCACGGCACGCCCGTGGAGCGCAGGATCGGCCCGGTGGCCCCGAGGGCGATGGCCTCCTGGGCCGTGATCACGCCCACGCCCTGCAGCCGCTCGCGGTAGATGGGTTGCCCGGTGAGCAGCACGTCGTACTCGTCGAGGCTCGGCGGCACGCCGTCGAGGAACTTCATCACCGCGTCGCGCCATCCGTCGGGCAGGTCGGCGGCCACGCCCCCCGGCCGGATGAAGTTGTGGTTCATCCGGAGGCCCGTGATCATCTCGAGGACCCGCAGGCCCTCCTCGCGATCGCGCCAGCCGTAGAGCATCATCGACACGGCGCCCACATCCATGCCGTTGGTGGCCAGGAACAGCAGGTGGCTCGTTATGCGGTTGAGCTCGGTGAGCAGCATCCGGATCCACTGGGCCCGGGGCGGGATGTCCTCGTCGATGCCGAGCAGCTTCTCGGTGGTGAGCGAGAACACCAGCTCGTTGAACAGGGGGGCCGCGTAGTCCATGCGGGTGACGTTGGTGGGGCCCTGGAGGTAGGTGAGGTCCTCGCCTGTCTTCTCCATGCCCGTGTGGAGGTAGCCCACGATGGGCTTGGTGCGCAGCACCGTCTCGCCCTCGAGCTCCAGCATGAGGCGCAGCACACCGTGCGTGCTGGGGTGCTGGGGCCCCATGTTGATGATCATGGTCTGGTCTTCGGCGGGAGCCTGGTCGACCAGGGCAGCGGCGTCGGCCTCGGAGAGGCGCAGGGTGGCACCCAGCTCCCGCAGCAGCTCGGCCGCGCCGGCCGACCCGCGACGGCTCATCTCCTGGGCGCCCTCGGAGGTCTCGATGCCTGAGCTCTGCTCGACGGTGCTCATGGGTTCACCTCGCGTCCTGCGGGCCCTTGAACTGCACGGGGATCCGCCCGACGGCCTCGTCCTTGCGCAGCGGATGGCCGACCCAGTCCTCCGGCATCAGGATGCGGGTGAGGTCGGGGTGGCCCTCGAAGGAGATGCCGAACATGTCGAACACCTCGCGCTCCATGGCCTCGCTGCCCGGGTGGACCTCGAACAGGGTCGGGCAGGTGGGGTCGCCCTCGGGCACCTGCACGCGGATGCGCACGCGGCGCCGGTGCTCGTGCGACATCAACGTGACGACCACCTCGAAGCGCTCCGGCTCCACACCGTCGGGGAGCACGCGTGGCGGGCCGTAGGCGGAGTAGTCGATCCCGGTGACGTCGAGGCACATGTTGTAGGCGTCGTCGTCGCGGAGGGTGCGCACGAGGGTGGCCAGCTCCGCTCGGTCGGGGTGCAGCACCTGCTGGCCGCCGGGCCAGGTGACGGGCGCGCCGTGCAGCAGCTCGGGCTCGGGCACGACCTCGGCCTCGTCGGCCCCGACGTCCTGATCGAGGACGACGTCGTCGGCCATGTCAGGACCGTCCGGAGGAGGTGAGGCTGACGGCCTGGGGCTCGGGTTGGCCGTCGCGCTGGTCGACGTGGATGCCGAGCCCGGTGCCCGGCTGGCGCCGGGTGAGCTCGGTGTCGCGGATCTTCTCGTGGAGCGTGTTGATGGCGTGGATCAGCGTCTCGGGGCCGGGCGGGCAGCCCGGGGCGTAGACGTCGACCGGGACGATCTGGTCGACGCCCTGCACCAGCGCGTAGTTGTTGAACATGCCCCCGCTGCTGGCGCACACGCCCATGGAGATGACCCACTTGGGCTCCATCATCTGGTCGTAGATCTGTCGCAGCACGGGGGCCATCTTCTGGCTCACCCGGCCGGCCACGATCATGAGGTCGGCCTGGCGGGGGGAGGCGCGGAAGGTCTCCATGCCGAAGCGGCTGATGTCGTAGTGGGCGCCACCGGTGCCCATCATCTCGATGGCGCAGCAGGCCAGGCCGAAGGTGGCGGGCATCACCGACATGCGGCGGGCCCACTTCACGAGGTCTTCCAGCTTGCCGGTGACGAAGTTGTGGTCGAGGCCCTCGAGGCCCTTGTCCATGTCCCAGCCCATCAGGCCACCGCCTCGAGCTCGCGGCCATCCAGGCCGACGCGCTTGATCGTGGTGGTGGTGGTGCGGTCGGCCGACACCATCTCCTCGAGCCGCTCCGACCGCTTGTTGGGACCCCAGTCGAGGGCGCCGTTGGCCAGCTCGTAGACCAGCGACAGCACCACCGGCACGGCGAAGAGCACGATGGCGGCCAGGCCGTAGCCCCCGAGGTTCCGGTAGATGACGGCCCAGGGGTAGAGGAAGATGATCTCGATGTCGAACACGATGAAGCTCATCGCGATCAGGTAGAAGCGCACCGGGAAGCGCTCGAGGGTCTCCCGACCGGGCACGATGCCGCACTCGTAGGGCGAGCGCTTGGCGACGGTGGAGGCACTGGGGGCCAGCAGCTGCGAGGCCACGCGGCTGAGGGCGGCGAAGAGCACCGCCAGCACGGCGAGGGCCACGACGGGCAGGTACTGGCCCACCGGCTCAGGTCTCCGCGCCGGCGGGCAGCAGGCCCCGCACCTCGACCACGCGCTGGTCGCGGCGGTGGAGGGCGACGCACAGCACCCAGAACATCAGGCCCGAGCCGATGGTGACCATGGCGGCCGGGAAGCGCACGTCGCCGAGGTCGCGCTCCATCACCACGGTGATCACCGGCGCGTCGGGATCGGGGGTGGGG
>JBPPMN010000016.1:0-2170 GCA_051306055.1 Acidimicrobiales bacterium | reverse complement strand
GGACTGGCCCATCACCGCGGTCAGCGAGCCACGAGCGAAGTCCAGGGTCACGCCCCGCAGAGCGGCGACCGGTGTCGCGCCGGGGTAGGTCTTGTGGACGTCGACCAGCCGGACGGCTGTGTCGGTCCTGGAGGTCTGGGTCGTCGAGGGGTCGAGGGTGCCCGTGTGCACGTCCTGGCCACCCGAACGCCCAAGCCTCCCATCGGTCGGGGTCGGCGCGTTGGTCGCGGGGCTCATGGTCGTTGCTCCTGTCGTCTGGCGATGTCCCGGGGACACGACGGACCCTCGCTCCGCTGGTGCACCGAGGTTCTCCGGCTCGGTTGGTCGCCGATCAGCGGCTGGTGTCTCGTCGCCGGTGTCCACCCTCGCTGCCGGCGCGGACCAACGCATCGGTGAAGTTCACCTAGATCCGCGGTTCCGCCCCTCCCGGGGCTTCTCTCGTACTTGGCGGCCGCCTCGGGTCGCGAGCGAGGCGCCGGTGCGGAGACCGACGCCTCGTGGTCGCGACAGGAACCCCAGGTCAGCGCTACTCGATGCGCAGACCGCTGATCGCCCGAGAGATCACCAGCTGCTGGATCTGCTCGGTGCCCTCGAAGATGTCCATGATCTTGGCGTCGCGGTGGAAGCGCTCGACCGGGTACTCACGGACGTAGCCGTAGCCGCCGAGGATCTGGATGGCCCGCTCGGTCACCCAGGTGGCGGTGCGGCCGGCCTTGAGCTTGCACATGGAGCCCTCGGCGTTGGTGTAGCCGCCGTTGTTGGCCAGCCAGGCGGCCCGCCACACGAGGAGGCGGGAGGCGTCGATCTCGGTGGCCATGTCGGCCAGCATGAAGGCGATGGCCTGGTTCATGATGATCGGCTTGCCGAAGGCCTCGCGCTCCTTCGCGTACTGCAGCGCGTACTCGTAAGCGGCCCGGGCGATGCCCACGGCCATGGCGGCCACGGCCGGCCGGGTGCTCTCGAAGGTGGACATGGCCGGCTGCTTCTCGCCGGTGCGCTGCCCCTCGCGGGCCTTGGCCAGCTTGGCGTCGAGCTTCTCCTTGCCGCCCAGCAGGCACGAGCCAGGGACCCGCACGTCGTCGAGGATGACCTCGGCCGTGTGGGAGGCGCGGATGCCGTGCTTCTTGTACTTCTGACCCTGCGAGAGGCCCTTCGTGTCGGGCGGGATGATGAAGCTGGCCTGCCCGCGGCCCCGCAGCTCGGGGTCGACGGTGGCCACCACCACGTGGATGTTGGCGATGCCGCCGTTGGTGATCCACGCCTTGGTGCCGTTGAGCACCCACTCGTCCTTCGCCTCGTCGTAGACGGCCTTGGTGCGCAGCGAGCTCACGTCGGAGCCGGCGTCGGGCTCGGACACGCAGTAGGCGCCCAGCTTCACGTCGTCGGCGTCGCCATAGCACTGCGGCACCCACTCGAAGACCTGCTCGGGGGTGCCGGTGCCGGCGATGCCGGCGGCGGCCAGGCCGGAGCCGAAGATCGACAGCGCGATGCCGGCGTCGCCCCAGAAGAGCTCCTCCATGGTGACCGGGAGGGTGAGGCCGCTCGGGTCGCCCATCATGGCGTTGGCCATGAAGTCCATCCCGTAGAGGCCGATCTTGGCCGCCTCCTGGATGATGGGCCACGGGGTCTCCTCCCGCTCGTCCCACTCCTCGCCGGCCGGGCGGATGACGGTGTCGGCGAACTCGTGGACCCAGTCGCGCAGCTGCAGCTGGTCGTCGTTGAGCTGAAGGGAGAACTCGGCCATGAGGCACCTCTCGATTGAGCGAAGCGGCGATCTGCGCCCGGCAAGTTACCGGGCGGTAACAAGAGAACTGTAGCGAGGGCGCACGGCCGTCGCCCAGTCAGGCCCCGAACCGGACGGAAAGGAGGTACGGCAGTCCCCGATGGCGAAGTCTCCAGGATGACCGGCACGGCGGACAAGGCTCTCCGACTGCTCCACGATCGGGTCCTCGCCGATCGCGCCCGTCAGGGCGACCGGGCTGCCTTCCAGGAGGTGCGACGGCGCCACGCTGCCGCCACCTGGCGCCTGGCGCTGGTGGTCACCCGCTCCACCGCCGCGGCATCGGCCGCCGTCCGCTCAGCCTTCACCTCGGTGCTCACCCAGCCCGACCGCACCACCGGCGCGGCCGACCTCCCGCTGCGGTCCCGCCTCCTCGGCGCCACCCGCGAC
>JBPPMN010000113.1:0-13643 GCA_051306055.1 Acidimicrobiales bacterium | reverse complement strand
CGAAGCGCTACGGCCCGGTCACCGCCGTGGCCGACCTCACCATCGACGTCGCCGACGGTGAGTTCATGGTGCTCCTCGGGCCGTCCGGCTGTGGGAAGAGCACGGCCCTGCGCATGATCGCCGGGCTCGAGGAGATCACCGAGGGCGACCTGAGCATCGGCGACCGGGTGGTTAACAACGTCATCCCGGCCAAGCGCGACGTGTCGATGGTGTTCCAGAGCTACGCCCTCTACCCGCACATGACGGTGGCCAAGAACATCGAGTCGCCCCTCGTGTCGCGGGCCACCTGGGTGCCGGCGGACGGCGGCGAGCCGGTGCTGCGCAAGCTCTCGGGCGGGGAGCGCAAGGAGCGCATCGCGGAGGCGGCCCGGATGCTCGGCCTGGAGGAGTACCTCGACCGCAAGCCCGGCGAGCTGTCCGGCGGCCAGCGCCAGCGGGTGGCGCTGGCCCGAGCCGTGGTGTCGCGGCCCGCGGTGTTCCTCATGGACGAGCCGCTGTCGAACCTCGACGCCAAGCTCCGCACCCAGACCCGCGCCGAGCTGGTCGACCTGCACCGCCGGCTGGGCACCACCTTCGTGTACGTCACCCACGACCAGGTGGAGGCCATGACCATGGCCGACCGCATCGCCATCCTCGCCGACGGCCGGCTCCGCCAGGTGGGCACGCCCCGCGAGGTCTACGACACCCCCGCCGACCTGTTCGTGGCCGGCTTCATCGGCACGCCGCCCATGAACACCGTGCTGGCCGAGGTCGACGACGGCGTGGCGGCCATCGGCGACAGCCGGCTCCCGGTCGGAGCCACCACGGCCCGTCGGGCCACGGTCGGCGTGCGGCCCGAGCACCTGCACCTCGATCCCGACGGCCCGCTGCTGGCCACGGTCACCCAGACCGAGTGGCTCGGCCACGAGGCGCTGCTGCGGGTCCACCTCGACGGCACCGAAGGCGTCGACGGCGGCTGGATCGCCCGCCTCCCGAGCGAGGAGGCACCCCCGGCCGACGGGAGCGCGGTGCGCCTCGGCGTGGCCCCCCGCTCGGTGCACCTGTTCGACGACAGCACCGGCCTGCGCATCCCGTCGGAGGGCGACGGCTGATGGGGAAGCTGGCCGACCTGCTCGGAGGTGAGCGAGAGGCCCGCGTGACCGACAGCGGCCGCCTCCGGGAGGGGCTCATCGCGGCGGCCTTCCTCGCACCGTCGATGGTGATCTTCGTCGTCTTCTTCTTCTATCCGTTCCAGCAGCTCGTCCTGCGCGGCCTCTACCGCAACAACTCCGCCGGCACGAACCTGCGCTACGTCGGCTGGGAGCAGTACGGCGACGTCCTCACCGGATCGGAGTTCCGCGACGGTCTGTGGCACAGCACCCAGTTCGTGATCTTCACCGTGCCCATCGGCCTCGTGCTGGGCACGGTGCTGGCCGTGGCGGCCAACCGGCACCTGCGGGGCATCAAGGTGTTCCAGGCCATCTTCTCCTCCACCATCGCCACCTCCGCCGCGGTGGCGTCAGTGGTGTTCCTGGTGCTGATCAACCAGCAGATCGGCGTGTACCAGGGCGGCGTGCCCGGCTTCGGCGAGCAGGCCATCCTCGAGAACCCCAGTACCGCCATGTTCGGTGTGTCGCTGTCGTCGATCTGGCAGAACCTCGGGCTGTCGTTCGTGATCGTGCTGGCCGGCCTGCAGGCCATCCCCGCCGAGATCGACGAGGCGGCCACCCTCGACGGCTACGGCCCCGTCCGCCGGTTCCTGCGCATCACGCTGCCGATGATCTCGCCGGTGCTCATGTTCCTCGTTGTGGTGCTGGTGATCTTCGCCCTGCAGGCCTTCGCCCCCATCGAGTTCCTCACCAACGGCGGTCCGGCCCGCTCCACCGAGACGCTCGTCTACAAGATCTTCCAGCGCCAGACCCCCGACAGGATGGGGGAGGGCGCCGTGCTGTCGGTGGGCCTCTTCGGCGTGACGTTCATCGTCACCCTGGCCCAGTTCCTGCTCCTCGAGCGGCGGGTGCACTATGGCCGTTGATCGCAGCGGCCAGCGCACCAGCCCGGCCTCGGCCGCCCGCTGGTACCTGCTCCTCACGGCGCTGTCGGTGCTGGTGCTGGCGCCCATCTACTTCCTGTTCGTGCGGGCCATCTCCGATCCCAGCAAGGCCTTCACGTCGTCGGTGCTCACCCCCCAGGGGGTGCGGTGGGACGGCTTTAGCCAGGCGTGGGAGCGGGGCAACCTCGGCGGGGCCCTGGGCCGCAGCCTCGTGGTCACGCTCGGCATCACCGGCCTGCAGGTGGTCACCTCGGTGCTGGCCGCCTACGCCTTCGCCTTCCTGCGCTTCCCGTTCAAGCGGGTGATCTTCGCCGTGTTCATGGCCACCCTGCTGCTGCCGCTCGAGGTCACGCTCCTGCCCAACCTCCAGACCATGCGCGACCTCGGCTGGTTCGACAGCTACCAGGGGCTCATCGTGCCCTTCGCGGCGGCGGCCTTCGGCACCTTCCTGATCCGCCAGGGCTTCCTCGGCATCCCCGACGAGATCCGCGACGCCGCCCGCCTCGAGGGCTGGAGCCACCTGCAGTTCCTCGTGCGCTTCGCCGTCCCCCTCACTCGCCCGGTGATCGCCTCGTTCACGGTGATCTCCTTCATCGGCGCCTTCAACCAGTACCTCTGGCCGCGGGCCGTCATCACCGACGCCCGCAGCTGGGGCACCATCCAGATCGCGCTCCGCGGCCTCACCAGCCGCATCGAGCAGTCCAACGTCCCCGTCGCCGGCGCGGTGATCGCCGCCGTGCCCATCGTCATCGTCCTCATCCTGTTCCAACGTCAGATCGTCCGGGGCCTCACCGCAGGCGCCGTCAAGGGATGAGATGACCACCCAGAGGAGCGCTATGTCCCCCCGAACCCGCCGTCCCGTCGTCCTGTCGCTGGCCCTCGTGCTGCTGATCCTCACCGCCGCCTGCAGCGTGCGCGACGAGAGCGGCTCGAGCCCCACCACCGGTGCGACGGGCGACACCGACGGCGCGCCCCAGCTGCCCGACTGCCCGGTCGACGCCCTGGCCGAGGCCGAGGGCGTGGTCGACGTGGAGCTGTGGCACGCCCTCGGCTCGGAGTCGGAGAACGCCCTCGACCAGATGGCCGTCGACTTCAACGCCAGCCAGGACAAGGTCCGCGTGCAGGTCCGCAACCAGGGCGTCTCCTACGCCGAGGTGCTGCGCAAGTACGTGGCCGCCATCCCGAGCCGCCAGCTGCCCGGGATCGTCTACCTCGAGGACACCACGCTGCGGCAGATCGTCGACAGCGGCACCCTCCTGCCCGCCGAGGCCTGCGAGCGGGCCGACGGGTTCTCCACCGGCCAGCTGCCCGCCGTGCGCAACTACTACACGGCCGACGGCGTCTACTGGCCGGGCTACACCAACGTGAGCGAGCCCGTCCTCTACTACAACGTCAACCACTTCCTGCGGGCCGGCCTCGACCCCGAGGCGCCCCCCGAGACCCTCGCCGAGCTCAAGGATGCGGCGGTGGCCCTCAAGGCCGCCGGCATCGAGGCCCCCCTCGCCCTCGTCCTCAACGCCTGGTTCGTGGAGTCGTGGATCAACGGCGCCGGCGGCGGCCTGGTCGACCAGGACAACGGCCGCGCCGGCCTGGCCACCGAGTCGTCCTTCGACAACGAGGTCACCCGCGAGATCTACACCTGGATCAAGGAGATGGCCGACGAGGGCCTCCTGCAGGGCCACTCGGCCACCGACGGCCAGATCAACCAGTACCTGGCCGTGGCCCAGCAGAACTCGTCGATGGTCATCGAGACCAGCACGGCGGCCACCACCATCAAGGCGGTGCTCGGCGGCGACAGCGACGCCGTCGACGTCGACCCCGGCGACCTCAGCGGCATCGTGCCCAGCAACGCCCCCTTCCCCGGCCTCGAGGAGCCGGCGCAGGTGCGCGTGTCGGGCGGCGCCTTCTTCATGACCAACACCGTGTCGCCCGAGGAGCAGGCGGGGGCCTGGGAGTTCATGAAGTTCATGTGGAGCACCGAGAGCCAGGTGGCCTGGCACCTCGTGGGCTCCTACCTGCCCACCACGCAGACGGTCGCCAACGCTCCCGAGGTGACCGCCTACTGGGCCGACGACCTGGCCGGCAAGCTCCTGAAGGTCGGCTACGACCAGCTCCTCCAGGTCGACCCGCAGCGCCCCGGCCCGCAGATCGGCCCGTACGTCGGCTACTCCGACGCCATCAAGAACTCCCTCGACCGCCTCGTGCTCCAGGGTGCTTCGGTCGACGAGGTCATCGCCGAGGCCGACGCCGAGATCCAGGCCGCCCTCACCCGCTACGAGGAGGACAACCGGTGAGCGGTGGCTGAGCCGCCGCGCGTCGGTTTGGTGCTCGGTGCCGGAGGCGTGGCCGGCGGCGCCTTCCACGCCGGCGTCCTGGCCGCGCTGGCGGAGGCCACCGGCTGGGATCCCCGCACCGCGACCGTGGTGGTGGGCACCTCGGCCGGCTCGGTCACCGGAGCGTCGCTGCGGGCCGGGCTCCCCGCCGCCGACCTCTACGCCCGGGCGCAGGACCGCACGCTGTCGGCGGAGGGTCGACGCGTGCTGCGCAACGTGCCGACGGTCGTGCGTCCGCCGCTGCGAGCGGAGCGGTCGAGCCGTCCGCCGGCCGAGCTGGCCGCCACGCTGGCCCGAGCGGTCACCAAGCCCTTCGCCGCCCGGCCCTGGTCCCTGGCCGCCGCCCTCCTCCCGGAGGGTTCGGTCAGCACCGACATGATCAGCGACGGGGTCGGTGGCCTCTTCCCCGATCACTGGCCCGCCGAGGCGCTGTGGATCTGCGCGGTGCGCCAGGCCGACGGGCGTCGCGTGGTGTTCGGGCGCGACGGGCGCTGCCCGCCGGTGGCCGAGGCGGTGGCGGCGTCGTGCGCCATCCCCGGCTACTTCCAGCCCGTGCCGGTCGAGGGCGACCCGCACATCGACGGCGGGGTGCACTCGCCCACCAACGCCGACGTGCTGCTCGACGCCGACCCCTTCGACCTGGTGGTGGTGAGCTCACCGATGTCGCGCCGCGGGCGCCGGCCCCGCCTGGCCCTGGATCAGGCCATGCGCGGCTGGTCGGGCGCGCTGCTGGATGCCGAAGCCCGCCGACTCCGCCGGCGCGGCAGCGTGCTGGCCTTCCAGCCCGATGAGGCCGTGCTGGCGGTCGTGGGCCTCGACCCGATGGACCCGTCGCGCCGCTCGGCCATCGCCGAGGCGGCGCGCGCCTCCACGCTGCGCCGCTTGGAGCGAGCCGACATGCAGGAGCGCCTGGCGGCGCTGTCTCGATGACCGAGCTCCCGCCCGTCGACCCGGCGGCGATCGAAGCCTTCTGGAGTCGGGCCATCGCCGCCGGAGCGGTCGAGCCCGGCACCCCGCTCCCCGCCGACGTGGACCCCTTCGGGGACAGCGTGGAGCTGGCCGACGAGCTCATCCACCTCGTGGTCCACGGCCCCAAGCGGGCCACCGCCGGAGCGGTGGCCGACTACGAGGCCGACGGCCTGGCCCTCCCTGAGGTCGGCGATCTGTCGATCGCCACCGATGGCGCCGGCCAGCCCCGCGCCGTGCTGCGCACCACCGACGTGCGGGTGGGGCCGCTGTCGTCGGTCGACGACGCCTTCGCCTGGGACGAGGGTGAGGGCGACCGCACCCGGGCCACCTGGCTCGACGACCACCAGCGGTTCTTCCGCCGCTACCTCCCCACCATCGGGGTCGAGTACCACGACGACCTGCCCACCGTGTTCCAGCGCTTCGAGGTGCCGTACGCGGAGTGAGGCGGCCTCGGCCCCTGCGGGCAGACTGGCCGGGTGATCGACATCGACGCAGTGGAGCAGGACATCGAGCGGCTGGTCCTGATCGCGGTGGAGGCCGCCACCAGCCTCGAGGAGCTGGTCGACGCGGCCCGGGCGGCATCGGCGGTGGGCACGGCCCGCCTGCTCGAGGCCGTCGCCGACAAGGTGGCCGAGCACGTCGAGCTGGCCCTCACCAGCGCCGGGGCCTGGGAGGCCGAGCTCACCTACTCCAAGATCGATGCCTGGGCCCAGACCGGCCACCGGGCCCGCCTCCTGGCCGAGGCGTGGGGCATCGTCGCTCCCGGGTTGCGAGCGCTGGCCGCCGACGGTGCGTCGGCCAAGGCCCCTAGCCGGTCACGGAGTCGCGGATCTCGCGCTTGAGGATCTTGCCGGCCGCGTTGCGGGGGAGTGCCTCGTGCACGATGCGCACCACGCTCGGCACCTTGAAGCCGGCAAGGCGCTCGGCCACGTGGGCCTGGAGGTCCTCGACCGTGAGGTCGTGGCCGGGGCGCACGTAGACGGCGGCGGCCACCTCCTCGCCGAGGCGGTCGTGGGGCACGCCGAACACGGCCGCCTCGTACACGGCGGGGTGCTCGTAGATGGCGGCCTCCACCTCGGCGCAGTACACGTTCTCGCCGGCGCGGAGCACCATGTCCTTGGCGCGGTCCTCCACGTACACGAAGCCCTCGTCGTCGATGCGGCCGAGGTCGCCGCTGCGCAGCCAGCCGTCGACGATCGTCTCCGCCGTGGCCTCCGGCTTGTTCCAGTAGCCCCGGATCAGGTGCGGTCCCTTGAACCAGATCTCGCCCCGCTCACCCAGGGGGAGGTCGTGGCCCTCGGGGTCGCGCACGGCCAGCTCGAGGATGGGCGTGGCCCGGCCGGTGCTGGTGGGGTGCTCCACGTAGTCGATGCCGTTGTTGCCGGGGCCGTAGGCGTTGGTCTCGGTCATGCCGTAGCCGATGGAGGGCTTGCCGCCCTTGAAGCTCGAGGCAACCCGCTTCACCAGCTCGGGAGGGGCGGGTGCTCCGCCGCCACCGATGCTGGCCAGGCTCGAGGTGTCGGTCTCCGCGAAGCGGGGCGACTCCAGCAGGTCCCAGCTCTGCGTGGGGACGCCGACGAAGTTGGTGACCCGCTCCCGCTCGATGAGCTCGAGGGCGCGATCGGCGTCCCACTTGTACATCATCACCAGCTTCAGGCCGCTGGAGAAGCACGACAGCATCACCGGCACGCAGCCGGTCACGTGGAAGAGCGGCACGATCAGGATGAAGGAGGGAGGGAACCCGCTGGGCTGCGCCGCCTCCTCGGGACGGCGCAGCTTGTCCATGGCCGTCTTGCAACCGAAGCCGAGCAGCGCCTGCACCACGGCCCGGTGCGTCGACACCGCGCCCTTGGGGTGGCCGGTGGTGCCTGACGTGTAGAGGATCGTGGCGTCGTGGTCGGGTGTGACGTCGACCTCGGGCATCGGCGCTCCGAGATCCCGCAGCTCCTCCCAGCGGTCGACGCCATCGGGCAGGTCGCCGGGCGCCCGCACGGCGAGGACCCGGCAGCCGAGGCGCTGGGAGGCGGCCAGCCCGCGCTCCACCCGCTCGATGTCGGCCACCAGCACGGTGGCGCCGCAGTCCTCCAGCGCGTAGTCGAGCTCGTCGGGGGTCCACCAGGCGTTGAGCGACACCGACACCGCCCCGATCGAGGTGACCGCCGCGAAGGTGATCACCCACTCGGGGTAGTTGCGCATGCCGACGGCCACCCGGTCGCCCGGGGTCACGCCGTAGTGCTCGACGAGCAGCGACGCCATGGCGTCGACGTGGGCCATCACCTCGCCGAAGCTCCAGCGCTCGTCCTCGTACACGAGGAACGTCTGGTCGCCGCGACCACGGGCCGAGTCGAAGATGGCCCGCAGGCTGGGCGGCGCGTTCTTGAACGCCTTGACCGGCACGCCGGCCACCTCGATGGTCTCGATCTCGAACCGCTCGCCCGGTCCCGTGACCGCGGCGGCGGCCTCCTCGTAGCTCAGCACGCCGCGGGTCTACCAGGCTCGGCGACCGCGCCCCGCAGCCCTCCCTCTACCGTGATCGCCATGACCCTCCCCACGCGCACTCTCGGCCCCGACGGCCTCACCGTCTCTGCCCAGGGGTTCGGCTGCATGAGCCTCACCGACTTCGCCTACGGCCCCGTCGACCAGGACGAGGCGGTCGCCACCCTCGAGCGGGCCGTCGAGCTGGGCGTCACCTTCATCGACACCGCCGACATCTACGGGCTCAACGAGAACGAGAAGCTGGTGGGCCGGGTGCTGGCCCGCCACCGCGACGCCCTGGTGCTGGCCACCAAGTTCGGCAACGTGGTGCGCGATGGACGGCGCGGGGTCGACGGATCGGCCGCCTACGTGCCCCAGGCCTGCGACGCCTCGCTCGAGCGGCTCGGCGTCGACCACATCGATCTCTACTACCTGCACCGGCCCGACACGAGGGTGCCCATCGAGGAGTCCGTGGGCGCCATGGGTGAGCTGGTCGCCGCCGGCAAGGTGCGCCACCTCGGGCTCTCGGAGGCGTCGGCCGACACCATCCGTCGCGCCGCCGCCGTCCACCCCATCGCCGCCGTGCAGAGCGAGTGGTCCATCTTCTCCCGCGACATCGAGCGGGAGGTGGTTCCTGCCTGCCGTGAGCTGGGCATCGGCATCGTGCCGTTCAGCCCGCTCGGCCGGGGGCTCCTCACGGGTGCCGTCACCTCCACCGACGAGCTGGCCGACAACGACTTCCGTCGCACCCAGCCCCGCTTCCAGGAGGGCAACCTCGAGCGCAACCTCGAGTCGGTGGCCGTCGTGCAGGACATCGCCGCGGGCCTCGGCTGCACCCCGGGGCAGGTGGCCCTGGCCTGGCTCCAGCAGCAGGGCGACGACGTGGTGGCCATCCCCGGCACCAAGCGCCGCCGCTACCTGGAGGAGAACGTGGCCGCCCTCGACGTGGAGCTGAGCGCGGCCGACATGGACCGCCTCGACCGCCTCGAGCCAGCCGGCGACCGGGCGCCCGACATGGGCTTCGTCGAGCGCGACACCCCACCGCTGCCCGCCTGATCGGCCGCATCGCCACGTCTGTGAAGGGAATGCGCGCTCTCATGCCACCTTCCCTGCACGGATCCGCCAGCTGCCGCACCGCCGAGCCGTCTGTGCAGGGATCTTCCGCTCGGGGCGCGCCTTGCCTGCACAGACCACCATCGAGCCGACGATGCCGCGATCGCGCCTGGCGCGGACCCAGCTCGTCTGTGCAGGGATGTCGCGCTGTGAGCGCGGAAACCCTTCACAGATGAGCCCTGGGGCGGGCCTACAGGGCGTCGATGAGCATGACGAGACCGATGCCCACCACGAGGGTGAGGGCCACGTTGCGGGTGCGCCAGGCCACCAGGGCCGCGATCACGCCGGCCACGAACCGGGGCTGCAGGAGGTCGATGGTGCCCTCCGGACGCAGCAGCGCCGGCACCACGATGGCGGCCAGGGCGGCCGGCGGGATCTGGCGCAGGAGGCGCTGGATCGGCGGCGGCACGTCGGCCAGGCGGTCGGCGAAGGCCAGGAACGAGGCCCGCATGGCGAAGGTGCCGATGGCGGCCCCGATGATGGCGATCCAGGTGCTGCTCACGGGGCCGGCCCCGGCTCCGGCGGAAGCGGTGTGGTGTCTCGGCTGCGACGGTCGATGGCGGCCTCGGCCACCGCGCCGGCCACGATGCCGCTGAGCGCGCCGATCAGCACGCTGAGGTGACCGGCGCCCGCCTGGTGGGCCAGCACCGCTGCTCCGCCGCCGATGCCCGCCGCCACCGCCGCCGGCCGGCTCGTGATGGCGGGCACGAGGAGCACGAGGAACACCAGCGGCACCGCGAAGTCGAGGGGGAGCGACTCCGGCACGGCGTTGCCGATGAGCACGCCGATCACGGTCACGATCTGCCAGTTCACCCACAGCAGCAGCGCTCCACCCAGGTAGAAGGCCACCCGCCGGGAGGGGTGCACCGGCGCGCCGCCGGTGGCGGCGCTGGCCTCCTCACCGCTCCAACGGCTGATCGACACCGCGTAGGCCTGGTCGGTGAGCAGGTAGGCCATGAACAGCCGGCGGCGCAGCGGCACCTCGGCGAGGTGGGGGGCCAGCGACGCGGAGTAGAGGAGCATCCGCAGGTTGATGGTGCAGGCCGCGATGATCGCCACCAGCGCTCCGCCGCCGCTGGACAGCACGTCGGCGGCGGCCAGCTGGGAGGCGCCGGCGAACACGAGCGTGGAGAGGCCGATCGATGCGTCGCCCCCCAGGCCGCCGGCCACCGGCGTAGCCCCGGCCACGAGCCCGAAGGGGATGACCCCCACCAGCATCGGCGCCACCGCCTTCGCCCCCGCGCCGAGCTCGGCGCGGGTGGTGGCGGTGGGCATCAGGGCATCATGCCGTGCCCGTCCCCGGACACCACCTCGCGTTCCGCGGCCCGCCGCCCGCGCCGGATGCCCGGTCGAGCCTGCCTGCCGTAGCCTGGTCAGGTGAGCGAGACCGAGGTTCCCCCGATCGTGGCTGCGGTGGCCAAGCCGCTGCTGCGGGGGTGGCTGCACCTGGTGTGCTTCTTCCTGGCCATCCCGGCCGGGGTGGTGCTGGTGACCTTGGCCTCGTCGGCCCACGGCCGGATCGGTGCGCTCGTCTACGCCATCGGCCTGGTGGCGCTGTTCGGCGTGAGCGGCACCTATCACCGGGGGCGCTGGAGCGATGCCGGCCGCCGCCTGATGCAGAAGCTCGACCACGGCACGATCTTCGTGATGATCGCCGGAAGCTACACGCCGCTGTGCCTGCTCGTGCTGGAGGGCTGGGTGCGCTGGACCATGCTGGCGGTGGCCTGGACGGGCGCGGCCGCCGGGTTCATCCTGTCGTTCACCGGCGGGAAGGCGTCACGCATCGCCAAGGGCACGCTGTACATCGCGCTGGGCTGGGCGTCGCTGCTGGCGGCACCGCAGCTGTGGCGGAACCTGTCGACCACCGAGCTGGTCCTGATCGCCATCGGGGGCCTGCTCTACACGGTCGGCAGCGTCTTCCTCCTCACCCGCTGGCCCGACCCGTTCCCCCGCGTGTTCGGCTACCACGAGGTGTGGCACGTGATGGTGGTGGTCGCGGTGGTGTGCCACTTCGCGGCCATCACCTCGGTCGTGGCCGGCCCCGCCGTCATCTGACCCGCCGGCATGGAGAAGGTCGTCTACCTGCTGTGGGGGTCGGTCGACCCGGTGCGCGGCGACGAGCTGCGCGACCGGCTGCTGGCCGACACCTCGCCGGCGCTGCTCGCCCTCGGAGCGCGCGGCCTCACCGTCAACGTGCACGACTCGGCCGCCGCCGCGGCCCCCAGCCCGGCGCCGCCGCCGGCGGGGGAGCCGGCACCGCTGGCGCAGGTGTCGGTGTGGCTCGACAGCTACGACAAGCGGACCGGGGTCGACGACGCCCTGGCCGCCCACGGGCTCGAGGTGTCGGGCCACCTCGTCACGGAGTCCCTCTACGACGACTACGGCACCACGCCCCACGCCGGGCTCCGCACCTGGCCCGATGGCGAGCGGTCCCCGGGCGTGCTCACCGTGGCCCTCGTCCACCGGCCCGCCGACCTCGACCCCCACGAGTGGATCGAGCGTTGGCACGGCGTGCAGTCTCCGGCCTCCGGACGCCTCCAGCCCCGCACCCGCTACGTGCGCAACCACGTGCACCGCGCCGTCACTCCGGGCGCTCCACAGATCGACGGCATCGTGGAGGAGGGCTGGCCGTCGGCGGAGCACGTGGCCGAGCCGATGCTGTTCTTCAACGCCGAGGGCGACCCGGCCCGGATGCGGGCCCACGTGGAGGAGATGATGGCCAACGTCACCGCCTGCCTCGACCTGGCCCGCCTCCGCAGCATCACGATGAGCGAGCACCTCATGCTCACCGTGTGAGCGAAAGGTCGGGTCAGCGGGTGGCGGCGATGACCGTCTCGGCGAAGCGGGTGAGGTTGTCGACCTTGGTCTGCAGGGCCTCGGCGTCCTGGGCCTTGTCGTAGGTCCAGCGGAAGCCCACCACCACGTCGGTGACGCCGAGCTCCTCGAGACGGCGGATGCCGTCGACGCTGTAGGCGTCCATCGAGATCACGTGCACCTCGAACGGGTCGCCGGCCCGGCCCTCCTCGGCCCGCAGCTCGTGCAGGCGACTGATGAGGCCGGGCAGGGCGTCGAGGTCGCCGCCGCCGTGGATCCAGCCGTCGTTGCGGGCCGCCCGTCGCAGGGCCGGCTCGGCGTGCCCGCCCACGATGATCGGGATCGGTGTGGCCGGCACCGGGCACTGCTTGATGCGGGGCACGTCGTAGAGCTCGCCGTGGAACTCGAACCAGTCACCGGTCAGGAGGCCTCGCATCACGGCGATGCTCTCGTCGGCTCGCTTGCCGCGGCGCTCGAAGGGCACGCCGGTCACCTCGTAGTCCTCGGGCCAGGGGCTGGTGCCCACGCCGAGGGTGAGGCGGTCGCCGGTGAGCACGGCGGTGGACGCGGCCTGCTTGGCCACCAGCACCGGGTGGCGCACGGTGAGCTTGAGCACCGAGATCACGAAGCGGATGCGCTCGGTGACCGCACCCATGGCCGGGATGATCGAGAACGGCTCGAGGAACGGCTTGTCCTCCAGGAACCCCCGGTCGCCGTCGGCCGTGTAGGGGTAGGTGGCGTCGGACTCGGCGGGGTAGCAGATGCTGTCGGGCACCAGGAAGCCGTCGAAGCCGGCGGCCTCGGCGGCCTGGGCCAGCGGCAGGTAGTAGGCCGGATCGGTCATGGCCTCCGCGTAGGTGAACCTCACGGAGCGACCAGCTGCTCCGACACGGCCCACAGCGCGTCGGCTCGCTCCGGGTCGAGGGCGTAGGCCCGAACGCCGCCCCGCTCGGTGGGATCGTCGGTCACCGAGGCCACGTGGCAGTCCTCGAGGTACAGGCCCCCCTGACCGTCGAGGTCGGGCGAGGTGGCGGCGTAGACGGTGGTGGCCGCGCCCTGCGGCACCGACTTCATCACCGTGCGCTCCCCGGGCCGCTGCATGGCCCGGAAGGCGGCCATCGACTCCTCGGTGAGGTGGCGCGACAGCTCGGTGGCGATCACACCGGGGTGCACAGCGAAGGCCCGCACGCCCTGGTCGCGCTGGCGCTGGTCGAGGCCCACCGCGCAGAGCACGTTGGCCGTCTTCGACCGCCCGTAGGCCACCCACGGGTCATACGGCTGGCGTTCCCACTGGAGGTCGTCGAGGTCGACGTCGCCGAGGCGGTGGCCGGCCGAGCTGAGCAGCACGATGCGGGCGCCCTCGGCGGCTACCAGGGCCGGGGTGAGCAGGTTGGCCAGCAGGAAGTGGCCGAGGTGGTTGGTGCCGATCTGCATCTCGAAGCCGTCGGCCGTGGTGCCCTGGGGGCAGGCCATCACGCCGGCATTGCCGATGAGCACGTGGAGGACAGGGTGGTCGGCCAGGAAGCCCTCGGCGAAGGAGCGCACGCTGGCCAGGTCGGCCAGGTCGAGTGGCCGCAGGTCGACATCGGCACCGGGCACGTCGGCCAGCACCTGCTCCATGGCGGTGGCACCCTTGCCGAGGTCGCGCACGGCCATGGTGACCGATGCGCCGTGAGCGGCCAGCGCCCGGGTGGTCTCCACGCCGAGCCCGGCCGACGCGCCGGTGACGAGCACTCGCCTCCCGCTGAGGTCGATGCCCTCGAGCACGTCGTCGGTGGTGGAGTCGAACCCGAAGTCGGTCATGGCCGTGATGTTGGCACCTCGGGTCCTCAGCTGAAGCCCAGGAGCTTGGTGATGCCGTGGTCGCGACCGGCGGTGTAGCCGCCGTCGACCACCAGGGTGTGGCC
>JBPPMN010000110.1:0-12173 GCA_051306055.1 Acidimicrobiales bacterium | reverse complement strand
CGACCTGCCCGCCCCCACCAGCATCGCCTCGATGGAGGTGGAGGTGGTCCGCTCGGCCAGGCGCCGCAAGTCCGTGTCCGCCCGCATCGTCGACGGTCGGATCGTCGTGCGCATGCCCCAGTGGATGAGCGCGGCCCAGGAGCACGAGTACGTCGCGGCCATGCTCCAGAAGCTCGAGCGCCAGCAGGTGTCCCAGCGGGTCGACCTCGCCCAGCGGGCGGCCGAGCTGGCCCAGCGCTACGACCTCCCCGCCCCCACCTCCGTCCGGTGGGTGGGCAACCAGCAGCACCGATGGGGTTCCTGCTCACCGGCCACCGGCGACATCCGCATCACCGACCGCATCGCCGGCTTCCCCCTCTGGGTGATCGATGCGGTGCTGGTCCACGAGCTGGCCCACCTGGTGGAGGCCAACCACGGCCCCGCCTTCCATGCCCTGGCCAACCGCTACCCGCGCCAGGAGCGAGCGCATGGATTCCTCATCGCCATGCAGCTGGCCGGCGACGACCTCGCCCCCTGACCTCGGTCCGGCGGGCAGCCGTCAGAAGCAGGGGCTGAACCCGAGGGGCAGGGGCAGCTCGAACTCGAGGTCGAGGGATTCACCCTCCTCGGACGTCACCACCAGCGCTCCGCTGACGCTCGACGCGCCCAGCTCGAAGGGCGCTCCGGGCAGCGCGCTGCCGTCGTCGGTCACCCACCCGTCGGCCTGCAGCTGGCCGGCACCCGACAAGATCCCCTCCGGGCCACTCCAGTCCACGAGGTGCGTCTCCGCACCCGAGAACTCTGTGATGAACACGTTGATCTGCGCCCCGTCGGCCGAGCCGACCCCGGTGAGGTCCAACAGCAGGCCGTCCACCTGGTTCGGGTCGTCGGGATCGCAGCTGATGACCTGGTCGAGGTCGTAGGTGGTGCCGCTCACGGTGGCGGTGCCGGCCAGGTCCGACCCCGGCTCCGACGAGCCTGCCTCGTCCCCTGCCCCCTCGTCGGCCTCGTCGGCCTCGTCACCCGTGTCGTCGTCGGTCGGGGAGGTGGCGGCGGTCGTCTCGGGCGTGTCGGAGGCGTCGTCACCGTCACCGTCGTCGTCGCTGCCGCAGCCGGCCGCCAGGACAGCGCCGGCCACCAGGGCCAGGAGCAGGTGGAGGATCGGTCGTCGCATGGGAGGCTCCAGTTCGGGTCGGTCGACTGGGCGGGAGCGTACGAACCGACCTGTGAGCCATCTTTGAGCGACCGGGCTCAGGGCGGCTCGGGGCCCTCCTCGGCCGCCACCGGCACCCCGAGCTCCTCCATGGCGGCCGCGTAGCGCTCGTAGGCGGCTCGAGCCTGGCCATGGGCGCCGAGCGAGCGGAGGGCCCGGACCAGCTGGAGGTGGGCGTGCTCGTCGAAGGGATCGACGTCGAGGAGTCGCCGGAGCGCCGACGACGCGGACAGCTGGTCGCCGCTGGCCACGGCCTCCTCGGCCAGCAGGCGGAGCACGGTGACGAGCATCGACGCCACCTCCGACCGCAGCCCCTCCGCCCAGGGCTCGTAGGGCTCGTCGGCGAAGGCCTCGCCGCTGTGCTCCGCGACTGCGCCAGCGAGCCACCGGTGGGTGTCGGGGTCGCGGCGGCGGTGGGCCTCCACGGCGCTCTGGCCCGAGCGGAGGAACCGCTCGGCATCGACCTCGACGTTGCGCAGCACCAGGCGCAGGGCTCCGCCGTCGGCGGCCACCAGTGCGCTGGCGGGCAGGGTGCGGCCCGGATCCATCGCCCGGCGCACGGTGGAGAGGGCCACCGAGAGCCGGTTGCCCAACGTGGTCGGGTCTTGGCCGGGCCACAGCAGCTCCATGAGCAGCTCCCGCGAGGCGGGCACGCCGCGCCGCGCCACCAGGACCTTGAGCAGCGACCTCGCCTTGCGGGAGGTCCACCGCGGGGAGGAACCGTCGAGGGCGGTGACCTCGAACGTGCCCAGCACCGAGATGCGCGGCCGAGCCCTCCCGGCTGCGGTGGTCAGCGGCTCTGGGGGGAGCCCGGCGGCCCGCACCGTGACCGGCGCCGGCCCGCGGGTCACGTCGAGGCGCTCCCGGAGAGCCGCGAGCCGGTCGTCGAACACCGCCAGACCCAGGTCGGAGGCCGTGGTCGACGCCTCGAGCACCAGGGCCCCGACGCGCGGGTCGTCGCCCCGGCCCAGGTCGACCAGGGCATCGGCGAGGGCGATCTGGGCATCGACCAGCCACGGGCGGGCTCCGAGGCGGGCGCACACCGACACCGCCAGCTCGTAGTGCGCGAGCGCCTCCTCCGTGTGACCGAGGCGCAGGGCCAGCCCGCCGAGCGGTCGGGCCAGCACACCGAAGCACCCGGCCCCCATGCCGATCGGCACCACGTGATCGGCGTAGGGGAGGCAGGCGTCCCAGAGGCTGGCCACCAGGTCGTCGTCGCCCACCTCGGCGGCCACGTCGGCCATGGTGAACAGCGTCAGCAGGGTGTGCTGGCCATGGGGGATGTCCTCGACTGCGCAGAAGCGCGACAGCAGCCCGCGCGCCGCCTCCGGTCGACCGTTCGTGACCGACAGCCAGGCCACCACCCCCGGCCACAGGGGCTCGTCCGGCTCGGACCGCATCAGGTCGACGTAGCCCGGCTCGAGCTCCATCAGCCGGCCTCGCATCCACAGCCCGACGCCGAGCTGTCCGAAGTACACGCCGATGCCGTCGGGGTCCTCGAGCTGCTCGGCGATGGCGTAGCACTCCTCCGCCAGCGCGGCGACGGCGTCGGCATCGCCATCGAGCATGGCGCGCATGGCGCGGAACCAGAGCGAGTGGCGAGCGAACCGGGGCTCCGCGATGTGGTCGATGAGCTGGCGCTGCGCGACGAGCTGCGCATCGAGCTCGCGAGCATCACCCCGCTCCAGCAGGGCGTTCTTCAAGAGGAAGCGACCGTGCACGGTCAGGGCGTGGTGACCGCTCAACTCCGCCAGGGCCACGATCTCGCGTGCCGTCTCGAGCCGCCGCGGCAGCGTGGCGGGGCCGAGGTCGGTCACCTGCTGGGCCACCAGGGCCACGCCGATGGCCACGGGGTCGCCGGTGCGTCGGGCCATGGCCACCGCGTCGTGGGCCATGGCTCGACTGGCCTCGAGGTCGGGACCGCTCACGCCGGCCGCCGCCAGGTTGGCCAGCAGCCGAGCCCGCAGCGGGCTGTCCGCCGGCGGGAGGCCGGCCAGGCCCTCGCGGCACTCAGCGGCCCGGCGCTCCGACACGTCGCCGCCGAAGTAGTACTGGATGCCGTGCCGGGCCGCGGCGCGTGCCACGAGCACCGGGTCGCCGGAGCGGCGAGCCAGCTCGAGCGCGCGCCGGTACATCGCCTCTCCGGGCACCCGTCCCGTGGCCCGCTCCAGCGCGCCCCCGAGCGCCAGCGTGACCTCGAAGGCCGCCGCGACCTCATCCGGGTGGTCCTGCAGCAGTGCGAGCGCTCGCTGGAGGTGGGTGACGGCGTCCTCATGGGCCAGGGAGCCGGTGGCCACGTCGGCGGCGGCGCGACACGCCGCGACCGCCTCGCTCCAGACGCTCGGTCCGGCGCGACAGAGGTGATGGGCCAGCTCCGCGGCACGACCAGCGCGCTCGGAGATGAGCCCTGCGGCGGCCAGGTGGAGGGCGGCTCGATCATCGGGGCCCACTCCCTCGAGGGCAGCCTCTGCCACAAGCGGGTGGGTGAGGCGGTCGCCGGTCGCCTCCAGCAACCCAGCCTCGATCGCCGGTCGGGCCAGCCCGTGCAGCTCCGAGGGATCGCAGCCGGCCAGGTGCGCAGCATCCTCCCGCCGGGCGCTCGGTCCGAGGACGGCCACCACCGCCAAGAGCTGGCGCACCTCGGCTGGCAGCGGCTCCAGGCGCTTGGCCATGGTCGCCCGCAGCGCCGCCGAGCTGGGCTCGACGTGGAGCGCCGCCGCGCCATCCGGCCGGCCGCCCCCCGACTTGAGGACCTGCTCGACGAACAGCGGGTTGCCTCCGGTGACGGCGTGGACCTCAGCCGCCGGGGCATCGCTGCCGATCAGCTGGCCGACGGCCGCCACGTCGAGGCCGTCGAGCGACATCGTCTCGCCCACCTCCTCGAGGGCCGCGAGGTGTGCCGCGATCTCTCCCCTCTGAGCCGCGTCGGTCGGGCGGTAGGTGCCGAGCAGCAGCAGCGGGACGTCACCGAGGTGGGCCACCACGAAGCGCAGCAGGAGCAGCGATGGCGGATCGCTGAGGTGGAGGTCGTCGAAGATCACCACCAGCGGCTGCCGCGCCGCAGCGGCCTGGAGGCTGGCGGCGGCAGCATCGAAGAGCTCGAACCGGTCGCTCGGATCGGCCTCGGCCAGCACCAGCGGCGCCAGCTCCACCCCGGCACCGCGCCCATGGAGCTGCCGCACGACCTGGGTCCAGGGCCAGAACGGCGGCGCCCCCGCCTCGTCCCAGCACCGACCCCACAGCACCCGGTGCCCGCTGGCCGAGGCCGCCTTGCCGAGCTCGCCGCACAGCCGGGTCTTGCCGATGCCCGGGTCGCCCACGATGAGGCGCAGGGCGGCGCCGCCACGGCCATGGGCGGGCAGGAGGTTCGTGAGGGCGGCCAGCTCCGCGCTTCGGCCGACGAAGGTGGCGGTGCCCGCCTCGGCGCGCTGGTGGGCGCCGACCCGTCCCCGCTGAGGCGTGTGGCGTCGCGCCACGGTCATCGGATCGGGGCGCTACCGATCAGCCGCAGCCGTGGGGGACGTTGCCTCGACGTCGTCGTCCCCAGCCGACTCCACCGGGACGTCGAGCCCCGTGAAGCCGTGGTACACGCCCTGATCGATCTGCTCGAGGGCGCGCTCCACCGCGTGCAGCTCGCCCTCGATCCGCTCGAGGCGTGACAGATCCGGACCCTCGCTGACCGGGGACGGCGACTCCTCGGTGGTGGGCTCCATGGCCGTGGACCTTAGTGGTGGCACCGGCTCCGACCGGATCAGGGGGCGTAGGTGCCCGAGGGGGTGACGATGGTGCCGGCGGTGCCGGCGAGGATGGCGGCCACGTCCTCGAGGCGACCGATGGCAGACATCCCGCCGGTGACCTCGGCGAACCGGCAGGCCGCCTCCACCTTGGGTCCCATCGAGCCGGCCGGGAGGTCGTGGTCGCGCAGCGCGGTGGGGGTGGCCCTGAGGACCGGCGCCTGCTGAGGGGTGCCGAAGCCGGTGAACACGTTGGCCACGTCGGTGAGGATGAGGAGGGCGTCAGCATCGAGGGCCTCGGCCAGGACCGATGCGGTGAGGTCCTTGTCGACCACCGCCTCCACCCCCTCCAGCTTGCCGTCGGAGTTGCGGATCACTGGCACGCCGCCGCCGCCAGCGCACACGACCACCGCTCCCGAGGTGAGCAGCAGCCGGATCAGTCGCGTCTCGACCACCCGCCTCGGCTCGGGTGAGCCCACCACCCGGCGCCAGTGGGTGCCGTCGGGCTTCACCACCCAGCCCCGCTCGGCGGCCAGCTGACGGGCTCGAGCCTCGTCGTAGACCTCGCCGATGAACTTGGTGGGGTCGTCGAAGGCGGGGTCGGTGGCCGATACGAGGGTCTGGTTGATGATGCTGGCGATCTGGCGGTCGGGCAGCTCGTTCTGCAGGGCCTGCAGCAGCCAGTAGCCGATCATCCCCTGGGTCTGGGCGCCCAGCACGTCGAAGGGGTACGGCGTGGTGAGGTGGGGATCGGAGGCGCTCTGCAGGGCCAGCACGCCCACCTGGGGACCGTTGCCGTGGGTGACCACCAGCTCGTGGTGGTGGGCCAGCGGCGCCAGGGCGCGCACCGCCACGGCGACGTTGGCCTCCTGCACCGAGGCATCGGGGGTCTCGCCCCGCTTCAGCAGCGCGTTGCCACCCAGGGCCACGACGACGCGCACGTCAGTCGCCCAGGGTGGCGACCAGGATCGCCTTGATGGAGTGGAGGCGGTTCTCGGCCTGGTCGAACACGATCGAGCGGTCCGACTCGAACACGTCGTCGGCCACCTCGAGGGCCTCCATGCCGGTGCGCTGGAAGATCTCCTCGCCCACCGTGGTGCCCCGGTCGTGGAAGGCGGGCAGGCAGTGCATGAAGCGGGTCTCCGGGTTCCCGGTGGCCTCCATGAGCGCCTTGTTCACCTGGTACGGCCGCAGCAGGGCGATGCGCTCGTCCCAGATCTCGGCCGGCTCGCCCATCGACACCCACACGTCGGTGTGCACGAAGTCGACGCCGGCCACGCCCTCAGCCGGATCCTCCGTGTGCGTGACCCGCGCCCCGGTGGCCTCGGCGATGCGCTGCGCCTCGCGGATGACCTCGGGCGGGTTCCACAGAGACCGAGGCGCCGCGATGCGCACATCCATGCCGCTCATGACCCCGCCCAGGAGCAGCGAGTTGCCCACGTTGGAGCGAGCATCGCCGCAGTAGGCGAAGGCGATCTCGCTCGCCGGCTTCGTGCTGTGCTCCAGCATCGTCATCACGTCGCAGAGGCTCTGCGTGGGGTGCCACTCGTCGGTGAGCCCGTTCCACACCGGCACGCCGGCGTGCTCGGCCAGCGTCTCGACCCGCTCCTGGCCGAAGCCCCGGTACTGGATGCCGTCGTACATGCGGCCCAGCACGCGAGCGGTGTCGCGCATCGACTCCTTGTGACCGATCTGCGAGCCGCTCGGGCCGAGGTAGGTCACCGATGCGCCCTGATCGGCGGCGGCCACCTCGAAGGCGCAACGGGTGCGGGTCGACGTCTTCTCGAAGATGAGCACGATGTTGCGGCCTCGCAGGCGGGGCACCTCGGTGCCGCTGTACTTGGCCCGCTTGAGGTCGGCCGAGAGCCCCAGGAGGTGGTGCCACTCCTGCGGCGTGAGGTCGAGCTCCTTGACGTAGCTGCGGTGGCGGAGGTTGAACGACATGAGGGCCTCAGATCCCGTCCCGCTCGATCGGGCAGGACATGCACCGGGGGCCACCTCGGCCCCGACCGAGCTCGTTGCCCGTGATGGTGATGACCTCGATCCCGTTCTTGCGCAGGAACGTGTTGGTGGTGACGTTGCGCTCGTAGGCCACGACGACGCCGGGACGGACGGCCAGCACGTTGCAGCCGTCGTCCCACTGCTCCCGCTCGGCCTCGCGCACGTCCTGGGTGGGGGTGAGGATGTTGATGTGGTCGAGCCCGAGGGCGGCGGCGATCACCTCGTGCATCGCCTCCGGTGCGTGCTCGGTGATGCGCAGCTCCTTGTCGGTGTCGGCCGGCTCGATGGTGTAGCTGGGCAGCATCCCCAAGCCGGCGTACTTGGTGAAGGTGTCCTCGTTCACCATCGTCATCACGGTGTCGAGGTGCATCACGCTGCGGGCCTCCGGCATCTTCACCGCCACGATCCGCTCGGCCCCACCTCCGGCGAAGAGCTTGGCCGCCAGCCGCTCGACGCCCTGCGGCCGGGTGCGCTCGCTCATCCCGATGAGCACTGCGCCCCGGCCGATCACCAGGATGTCGCCGCCCTCGGTCGTGGCCACGCCGTTGGCGGTGCCCGGCGCCCACACGTCGAACCCGGCGCCGGCGAACATCGGGTGGTAGCGGTAGATGGCCTCGTAGTGGACCGTCTCGCGCATGCGGGCCTTCTTGCGCATGGAGTTGATCGACACCCCGCCGTAGATCCAGGCCGACGTGTCGCGGGTGAAGAGCGTGTTGGGCAGCGGGGGCAGCACGAGGGCGTCGATGTCGAGCGCGTGGAAGGGGACCGACGTCGGCGCCTCGATGCGCTCGAGGATCTCGCGCTTCGAGATGCCCCCGATCAGGAAGGTGGTGAGCTCGTCGTCGTCCATGCCGTCGAAGAGGTTGCGGAGAGGGTCGATCGCCATGGGGCCGTAGACGCGCTCGTCGAAGACGCCGTCGAGGATGTGCTTCTTCGCCTCCGGGAGGGCGACCGTCTCCCGCAGCAGCTCGTCGAAGTGGTGGACCTCCACGTCCTCGTCGCGGAGCACGTCAGTGAAGGCATCGTGCTCCTGGCGGGCCCGCTTCACCCACAGCACGTCGTCGAAGAGGAGGTCGTCCTTGTTCGTCGGCGTGAGCCGCTTCAGCTCGAGGTCGGGGCGGTGGACGATCGCCTGGCGCAGCCGACCGACCTCTGACTCCACTCGATACGCCATCTCACCCTCCACCTCGTGGCCGGACGCTCCGGCTCCGGCAAGAGTGTGACCGGCCCAGCGCGCCTGGGGAAGGGGCCACGGTCATCCCGAGGTCGGGACCTCTGGCCCGTGACCTCCGTGAGCCGACAGGGGGATGCTGGACGGGCCGGGAAGCCGGCCAGAGCGAAAGGGCGAGGCGATGACCCTCCAGACCGATACCCCGCAGGTTGCCGGCGGCGGCGACGAGCCGACAGCTCGAAGGTTCCGGTTCCCCAGCGCCTTCACCGTACTGGTGGGCGTGACGGTGGCCGTGTGGCTGCTGGCCTTCGTGGTGCCCACCGGCCAGTACGCCAGCGACCCCGACACGGGCCGCCCGATCCCGGGCACCTACGAGTCGGTCGAGCTGGACATGACCTTCAACGACCGCCTCTACGACCTGTTCATGGCCCCCGTGAACGGGCTCTACGGCGTGCAGTCCTCCGAGACCGGCGTGATCGGCCCCTACGAGGCCGGCGAGCTCTTCGGGGCCGCAGGAGTGTTCCTGTTCGTCCTGGCCATCGGGATCTTCATCACCATGACGATGCAGTCGGGCGCCATCAACGCCGGCATCGCCCGGGTGAGCACCCGCTTCGGCGGACGAGGGGTGCCGCTCATCGTCATCCTGATGCTCATCTTCGCGGTGGGCGGGACCACCGAGGGCATGGCCGAGGAGACGCTCGGCTTCTACGCCCTCGTGGTGCCACTCATGTTGAGCCTCGGCTACGACCGCATGGTGGCGGCCAGCGTGATCCTGCTGGGCGCCGGGGTGGGCACGATGACCTCGACCATCAACCCCTTTGCCACCGGCGTGGCCTCGGGGGCGGCCGACATCTCCATCGGCGACGGGATCATGCTCCGTCTGCTGATGTTCGTGGTGCTCACCAGCGTCGCCATCGCCTACGTGGTGCGCTACGCCCAGCGGGTGAAGGCCCATCCCGAGAACTCACTGGTGGGCTTCCGCGAGGACGACAAGGCGATGGCCTCGGAGATCGCCGATGCGCCTCGCCTGACCTCCCGCCAACGGGCTGTCCTGTGGCTGATGGGCGGCACGTTCGGGATGATGATCTACGCCATCGTGCCCTGGGCCCAGGTGATCCAGGGCCCGGATGCCGACTCCTACCGGTGGCAGCTCGACTGGTACTTCCCCGAGCTGGCGGCGCTGTTCATCGTGATGGCCATCGTGATCGGCCTCGTGGCCGGACTGGGCGAGAAGGGCATGACCGACACGGTGGTGCGGGGCGCCGGCGACTTCATCGCCGCTGGCCTCATCATCGTGCTGGCCCGTGGCGTGACGGTGATCATGAACAACTCGCTGATCACCGACACGGTGCTGAACGCCCTCGAGGACACGGTGGAGGGCACCTCGTCGGGGATGTTCGGAGCCCTGATGTTCCTGCTCAACATCCCGCTGGCCTTCCTGGTGCCGTCGAGCTCCGGGCACGCCACCGTCGCCATGCCCGTGCTGGCCCCCCTGGCCGACTTCGCCGGCGTGAGCCGGGCCATCGTGGTCACGGCGTTCCAGTCGGCCTCCGGCTGGATGAACCTCTTCACCCCGACCTCGGCCGTGGTGATGGGCGGCCTGGCCCTGGCCAAGGTGGAGTACAACAAGTACCTGCGGTTCCTGGCTCCGCTGCTCGGCATCCTGCTGGTGCTCACCATCATCTTCGTGGGGGTGGGCGCCGGGCTGAGCTGACGGTGGGGGTGGAGAGGATCGAACTCTCGCACTTCGGATTAAAAGTCCGCTGCTCTGCCAGCTGAGCTACACCCCCGGTGGCCCGGCCAGCGTAGGTGAGGCCGGTGACGGGTCCGTCCTGTCACCGGCCTCTCTCGCGTCCCGAGCTCGCCTGCCGCTGGTCTGCGTGCCGTGCGGCGATCTGGCGGGGTCGAACGGCCCTACCTGCTCGGTGGCCGTCGGCCCCACCATCGAGCCATGCGGCCTGCACAGGCGATCCGCCCGCTCCTCCCCCGAGGGACCGTCGACGCGTCGATCGTGGTCCTCACGGGCGCGCTGCTGGTGCTGGTCGGCTACGACGGCTCCCCGCTGTGGCGCCTGGGCCGAGCTGCCGCTGTGCTCCTGCTGGCGGTGCTGGTGGCCCGGCTGGCCGGCTTCGGAGACCACCGCGCCGTGCACCCCTGCTGGGGTGCAATCGTCAGCTTCCTGGCGGGGTCGCTGGGATTGGCGACGGGCCTGGGCATCGGCGTCCCGCACGCGGCCAAGACCGGGCTCTCGCTGCTGTCGGTCGTGGGCATCGCTCTGGTGGCCAGCGGGCTCGTGCTGGGCGTGCACGGCGCCCGCGCCCTGCTCCGGCCGCACGGGCGGTGGGTGCGCATCCCGCTGGCGACGGGCTTGCTGGTGGCTGCCGTCGTGGTGGTGTGGAGCCTGGGCATCGCCGTCGCCGCCACCAACGTGCCCCGCACCTCGGTGGGCTCGGCCACCCCGGCTGACGACGGCCTCACCTACCGGGACGTCACCTTCACGACCGGCGACGGCGCCGAGCTCTCGGGCTGGTACCTCCCGTCGGGCAACGGAGCGGCGGTGGTCCTGCTGCACGGGGCTGGCTCCACGCGGTCGGGTGTCCTCGACCACGCAGTGGTGCTGGCCCGCCAGGGCTTCGGCGTGCTGCTGTTCGACGCTCGCGGCCACGGGCGCAGCGGCGGCCGAGCGATGGACTTCGGCTGGTACGGCGACGCCGACATCGCGGCCGCCACCGGGTTCCTGGCCCAGCAGCCCGACGTGCTCGACGGGCGGATCGCCGCGGTCGGGATGTCGATGGGCGGGGAGCAGGCCCTCGGTGCCCTCGGGTCCGACCCACGGCTGGGGGCCGTGGTGGCCGAAGGCGCCACAGGTCGCACGGCGGCCGACAAGGCCTGGCTGCCGAAGGTCCACGGGTTCCAGGGGACGGCCCAGCAGGTCGTGGATCGGCTGCTCTACGGCGCGGTGGACCTGCTCACCACCGCCGGCCCACCGGTGGCGCTGCGCGACGCCGTCGCCGCCGGGCAGCGCCCCGTGCTGCTCATCGCGGCCGCGGCCGTGCCCGACGAGGTCGACGCCGCCCACCACATCCGCGAGGGGGCACCCGGGGTGGTGGAGGTCTGGGTGGTGCCACAGGGCGGGCACACCGGCGGCCTGCGGGCCGAGGTCGACGAGTGGACGGAGCGGGTGACGGGGTTCCTCGCCGACGCCCTCGGCGTCGCGGCGGGCTGACGCTCCGAGGTGCCCAGCGCGCGGCCTGCGGTCACGGGCGGTCGATCGTGACGAGCGGGGTCCGCCGAGATGACCTTCGGCCCTCCAACGCGCGGTGGCGGGAGCGCACCATCAGGTCATGACCGCGCGTGACGACACCCTGCTGACCACGAACCGAGCCGACACCGCGGTGGATCCGCCTGCCGCCCGGGCCATCGGGGCGGTGAAGACCTACGGGATGGGCGATGTGATCGTCCGTGCCCTCGACGGGGTCGACGTCGACATCGAGCGAGGCGTCTTCACGGCCGTGATGGGGCCGTCCGGATCGGGGAAGTCGACCCTCGTCCACTGCCTCGCCGGGCTCGACACCCTCACGGATGGCGACATCGAGCTGGGCGGCCGACGGCTGGCGGGGCTCTCCGACAAGGAGCTCACGGTGCTGCGCCGAGATCACGTGGGCTTCGTCTTCCAGTCGTTCAACCTGATCCCCACGCTGAACGCCCTCGAGAACATCACGCTGCCGGCCGACCTCGCCGGCCGCCAGCTCGACCAGGCCTGGCTCGATGAGGTCGTCGACACCGTGGGGCTGCGCGACCGGATCGGCCACCGGCCGGGCGAGCTCAGCGGCGGTCAGCAGCAGCGGGTGGCGGTGGCCCGATCGCTGGCCGGCCGGCCCGACATCCTGTTCGCCGACGAGCCGACCGGGAACCTCGACAGCCGCTCGGCCGCAGAGGTGCTGGGCTTCCTGCGCGCCGCGGTCGACGACTTCGGCCAGACGGTGGTGATGGTCACCCACGACCCCACCGCCGCCGCCTACAGCGACCGCGTGCTCTTCCTCGCCGACGGGCGGGTGGCCGACGAGATGCGCCA
>JBPPMN010000107.1:0-17031 GCA_051306055.1 Acidimicrobiales bacterium | reverse complement strand
GGCAAGGCCGCCATGGAGGCGCTCGCCTGGACGCTCGCCAAGGAGGAGCAGCGTCACGGGATCCACGTGAACGTCGTGGCTCCGGGGCTGGTGGAGACGGAGATGGGCCGCCGCCTCGTGAAGGCCGGTGGCGTCGACGACATCAGCACCTTGCACGCCGCCATGCCGTTCGGACGGGTCTGCCAACCCGACGACGTGGCCGACGTGGTGCGGTTCTTCGTTTCCGACGCGGGGTCGTACCTCAGCGGCCAGCGGGTCGTGGTCGACGGCGGTGGCCAGCGCTGATCAGGCGGCTGGATCCTTCTGGCTCCGCCTGAAGACGGTGCGCTTGGCCAGGTCGGTCGCCTGCTTCGTCTTGTCCTTGACGGTGTCGAGCAAGCGCTCTGCCCATACGAACTCGGTGGCCAGCACCGCGAGCCCGGCGACCATGAGCGGGATGCTGAAGGGTCCGGGAAGGGGGATCAGCGCGATGCCCAGCACGACCAGGGCCACCCCGACCACGAAGACGACGAGGAGCTTCGTGGAGTGGAAGATGAACGCGAGCAGCTCGCGAGGCGAGTGCCAGTCGGGCCGCTGCATGCCTGCAGGCTAGGGGTCAGCGACCGCGGAACTCGGGCGGGCGCTTCTCCATGAAGCTCACGAGGCCTTCCTGGAAGTCCTTCGTGCCGAACAGCAGCATCGTCTGGAGCAGGACGTGGTGCGAGTGGCTCTCGAAGTCCTGCGTCTGGCCGTGGCGGAAGAGCCGCTTCATCGCCCGGATCGCCAGAGGCGCGTTGCCGGCGATCTCCAGCGCCCACTCCGTCGCCAGCCCCATGAGCTCGTCGTCGGGGACGGCGCGGTTCACGAGCCCGATGCGCTCGGCCTCCTCCGCGTCGATGTCGCGCCCGAGGTAGGAGATCTCGGCCGCCTTGGCCCAGCCGAGCAGCCGGGGCAGGTACCAGGTGCCGCCGCTCTCGGGCACCACGCCCCGCTTGGCGAACCCGGGGAGCAGCATGGCCGACTCGGCGATGAGCCGCAGATCGGCCCCCAGGGCCAGGTCGAGGCCGTAGCCGGCCGCGGCACCGTTGAGCGCCGCGATCACCGGCGTGTCGATCTCCTGCAGGATCACGGTGGGCAGGTTGCGGGTCTGCATGAAGGAGCCGCCGCCCCCGCCGCCGCCCGTGCCGCCGATCCCGGACCCGGCCATGGCGTCCTTGATGTCGAGGCCCGAGCAGAACCCCTTGCCGGCGCCGGTGAGGATGATCACCCGCACGTCGCCGTCGTCGTCAGCCTCGCTGAAGTGGCGGCTGAGCAGCTCCAGCATCCGCACCGAGATGGCGTTGCGACGGTGCGGCCGGTTGAGCGTGATGGTGGCGACGTGGTCGGCCACCTCGTAGAGCACCTCGGGGCCGTGGCCCTCGTTGGGCTCGGTGGCGGCGTCGACGGCGGGAGCAGCGTTGGTGTCGGTCACGAGACCACTCGTTAGCCTGATTGCATGGCCGACGCCACCACCTCCACCGATCTGGTGGTCTTCACCGTCACCCCCGAGGCGATCGAGCGCATCCTCGAGCTCCGCCAGCAGGAGGACGACCCGCCTGGCCTGGCCCTGCGGGTGGAGATCACCGGCACCAACGGCGTGGAGTACGCCTACGACCTCACCTTCGACCCGCTGGCCGAGGCCGACGACGCCGACGCCGTCTACCAGCAGGGCGACCTGCCGGTGATCGTGCCCGTCGGCAGCATCGAGCAGCTCACCGGCGCCACGCTCGACATCCCCGCGGGTGGCGGTCCCGGCCTGGTGCTGCGCAACCCCAACCGCCCCGACCCGCTGTCGGGCAAGCACCTCGAGCTCACCGGCGACGTCGCCGAGCGGGTGCAGCAGCTCCTCGAGCAGCAGATCAACCCCAGCCTGGCCGCCCACGGCGGCTTCGCCGAGCTCAAGGGCGTCGAGGACGACAAGGTCTACGTCACCATGGGCGGCGGCTGCCAGGGCTGCGCCGTGTCGGCCATGACCCTGCGCGACGGCATCGCCCGCTCCATCAAGGAGGCCATCCCGGAGGTCTCCGAGGTGATCGACACCACCGACCACGAGGCCGGCGAGAACCCCTTCTACAGCTAGGCGCCCTCCTCGCTGCAACAGATCGGGCGCCCAGCGCGTCATCCAGGTGTGGAGCAGCTCACCCCACCGGTGCGAGGCAGCGGCGATGCTGGCGGCATGACCTGGCCGGAGGGGCTGCGCGACGTCTACGAGGCCAGCTACCGCGACCTGGTGCGCGCCGCCTTCCTCCTGCTCGGCTCCCGGGCCGAGGCCGAGGAGGTCGTGCAGGATGCCGTGCTCGCCGTGCGCGAGCGGTGGGCCGACGTCCGCAACCCCGGTGGCTACCTGCGTCGGAGCGTCGTCAACCGCTGCAACGGGGTGCTCCGTCGCCGGGCCGTGGCCGAGCGCCATCAGGTCGACCCGGCCCCGGCCCAGGCGCCCGACGAGCTGGTGGAGCTGCGCGACGTCCTCCTCACCCTCCCGGAGCGCCAGCGGGCCGCCGTGGTGCTGCGCTTCCTGGCCGACCTGCCCGATCACGAGATCGCCGACGCCCTCGGCTGCCGTCCCGCCACCGTGCGGTCGCTGGTGGCCCGCGGGCTGGCCGCCATCCGCAAGGAGCTCGCCCGATGACCGACCACCCCTCCGACGACGACCTCCGCCGAGACCTCCGGCGCATCGCCGACTGGACCGACCCGCTCGCCGTCCCCGCGCCCGAGGAGCTGGTGCCCGGCCTGGTGCCGATCGCCGCCCGTCCCTCGCCGGCCCGCCGACTGCTCGCCGTCGCCGCCGGAGTGCTCCTGGTCGGCGGGGCGGTGGCCTTCGTCGTGGCCCGAGGCGGCGACACCACCGAGGCACCGGACGTCGAGCCTGCCGCCCCCACCACCGAGCAGCTCATCGGGGTGGAGTGGCGGATCGACTCGGTCGCCGTCGACGGGGCCGACCCGGTCCGCCCGCCGGTCGACGCCGATGCCGTCATCCGCTTCTCGGGCACCGCCGTGAGCGGGATCGCCTGCAACCACTTCGGGGGGGACGCGACGGTGGGCGACGGCACCGTCACCTTCGGCAACGAGATGGCCAGCACGGCGATGGGCTGCGGGGATCCGGCGATCATGGCCGTGGAGCTGGCGGTGAGCCAGCTCGTCCAAGGCGAGGGCACGTGGTCGATCACCGACGGGGTGCTCGTGCTGGAAGCCAACGGCGTGCGCCTCGAGGGGAGCGAGAAGGCCAACGCCTTCCCCACGCCCGACCTCGAGGTCCTGGTCGCCTCCGACGGCAGCAGCGAAGCCGAGTGGCACTTCGGCTACGAGCAGCAGCCCGGGGCCGAGTACGAGGCCTTCCTGGTCTGGGAGGGTCGGTCCAGTCCCGGCGTGGGGTTCGGCTCGGCCGGGTTGGCCGTCGATCCGACGATCGCCATGGACGCGATGTGGGTCGACCACGTGGAGGGTGGCCTCTTCCCCTTCGGGACGCTTCCCCCGGGCACGGTCCGCGCCGCGTTCGTGGCCGAGGACGGCACCGAGACCGAGCTGGAGGTCCACGCGCTCCCCACCGGTCGCTCGGTGTTCGGCCAGCCGGTCGCGGCCACCGGGGGGACGGTGCAGGCGCTGGGAGCGGACGGGCAGGTGCTGGAGACGAGCCGGGGCCTGGGCACCGCCGCGGGGTGAACGGCACGACACGGCCGACCGCCCGATGCGACGTCCGGCTCAGTGGAGGTCGGCGGTGAGGATGGCCAGCGGGCGGCCTCGGGTGGGGACGGTGCGCCACAGCTCGAGCGGGAGCCCCGTGATCGACAGCGCTGCGACCTCGTCGGCCGGGTAGCCCAGCACCAGGCGGTCGGTGTGCCGGCCCACCTCGCGGCCCAGGCGCTCGAGGAGGTCGGGCGACGCGTAGGTGAGGTCGTCGCTGGGGCCGATCACGTAGGGCGGGTTGACCACCACGAGGTCGAAGCGCTCGCCGGCCACGGGGGCGAAGAGGTCGCCGTGGCGCACGTCGACGACCGCGAGGTCGGCCAGGTTGCGACGGGCGCAGGCCACGGCCCGCTCGTCGATGTCGGTGGCCACCACCTCGGCCGCGCCCGCCTGAGCGGCCGCGGCGGCCAGGATGCCGCAGCCGGTGCCCAGGTCGAGCACCCGGGCGCCGGGCGCCACCAGCGCACCGAGGTGGGGGGCGAAGGCCACCCCGGAGAGGTGGCGCTGCGGGTCGAACACGCCCGGGTCGACCGAGAACCGGCGGCCCAGGGAGCGGACGGCGTGCCGCCGGCGGGGCAGGCGCAGCTCGCTAGGCGCGCAGGGCGCCGACGAGCGAGCGGGCCTCGGCGGCCAGCCCGGCGCCGTCGAGGCCGAGCTCGGCGAGGATGGCGTCGGGCTTGGCGTGGTCGATGAACTCGAGCGGGGTGCCCAGCACGCGCACGCGGGGGAGGGGACCCGCCGTGTCGAGGCGGGAGAGGGCGCTGGCGATGAGCGCACCGACCCCGCCCTCGCGGATGCCGTCCTCGGCCGTGAGCACGATGGGGTGCTCGGCCGCGTCGGCCAGCATCTCCGGGTCGAGCGGCACGACCCGCACGTCCCACACCGTGGCCTCGATGCCCTCGTCGGCCAGGGTGGCGGCCGCCTCGGTGGCGGCGGCCAGCATCTTGCCCACGGCGAGGATGCACACGTCGCCACCGGAGCGCACCTTGCGGCCTTGCAGCCCGGAGCCCACCTCGTCGGCGGGGACCGACGGCGCCGCCGTCTTCGACCAGCGGATGGTGGCCGGGCCGGTGCACAGGTCGAGGGCGTCGTGGAGCATCACGCCCAGCTCTTGGTAGCTGGAGGGGGCGAACAGCGTCATGCCCGGCACCTTGGTGACCAGCGCCATGTCGAGGACGCCGTGGTGCGACGGGCCGTCGTCGCCGGTGATGCCGGCGCGGTCGAGGCAGAACACCACGGGCTGGCCGTGGAGGCCGACGTCGTAGGTGACCTGGTCGATGGCTCGGGTGAGGAAGGTGGAGTAGAGCGCCACCACGGGGCGCAGGCCGCCCATGGCCATGCCGGCGGCGGAGGTGACGGCGTGCTGCTCGGCGATGCCGACGTCGATGAGGCGGCCCGGGAAGCGCTCGGCGAAGGGGAGCAGGCCGGTGGAGTCGGGCATGGCGGCGGTGATGGCCACCAGCTCGGGTCGGGCCTCCGCCTCCTTGATCATGGCCTCGGTGAAGGCGGCGGTGTAGCTGCCCGGCTTCGGGGCGCCAGGACCCATGTCGTGCAGCCGCTTGATGGGATCGTTCATGGCCGGCTCATAGCCCCGGCCCTTCTCGGTGACGACGTGGACCACGATGGGGCCGTCGAACTCGGCGGCGTGGCGCAGCGCCTTCTCAACGCCTTCGATGTCGTGGCCGTCGAAGGGGCCGGTGTAGCGGACGCCGAGGTTCTCGAAGAAGGCCGGCGGCTCGAACATCTCGCGCATGGCCGCCACGAAGCCGTCGAGGCTCTTCTCCAGCTGGTGACCCACCACCGGCACCTCGGACAGGAGGCGGTCGAGGCGGTGGCGGTTGCGGAGGTAGGTGGGGTTCACCCGCAGTCGGGCCAGGCTCTCGCCCAGCTTCGACACGGTGGGGGCGTACGACCGGCCGTTGTCGTTGAGGACGAGGATGGCCCTCTTTCCCGAGTGGCCGAGGTTGTTGAGACCTTCGAAGGCCATGCCGCCGGTGAGGGAGCCGTCGCCGATGACCGCCACCACGCGGCGGCCGTCGCCCAGCTCGTGCTCCTGCGCCACGGCCAGGCCGTGGGCGTAGCTGATCACGGTGGACGCGTGGCTGTTCTCGATCCAGTCGTGCTCCGACTCGTCGCGGCAGGGGTAGCCCGACAGGCCGCCGGCCTGGCGGAGGGTGGCGAAGTCGGCCCGACGGCCGGTGAGCATCTTGTGGACGTAGGCCTGGTGGCCGGTGTCCCACAGGAGGATGTCGCGGGGCGAGTCGAACACCCGGTGCAGGGCCAGGGTGAGCTCGACCGCACCCAGGTTCGACCCCAGGTGGCCGCTGCCGGCCTGCTCCACCGCGTCGACGATGAACTGGCGCATCTCGTCGGCCAGCTGCTCGAGCTGGGGCGCTGTGAGGCTCCGCAGGTCGGCGGGGCTGGAGATCGAGTCGAGGAGCATGGGTGAGACGGGGCTCCGGAGGTCGGCGGGCGGGAGCGCGCTGGCGCGTCCGGCTGGGTCCCCAACGCTACCTGGCCATCACCCCCGTCGACGATGCAGGGGACCCGCGGCCCGGTCTCACGGGCCGGCCGCCGCAGTAGGTTGAGCGCCGATGGCCGGGCTGGACGAGGCGAGGGCGAAGGGCGAGACGGCGCTCGGGAGCGTGCGCGTCACCCTGGCGGAGAAGGCGGCCGACCTCCTGCGCCGCGACCCGGAGCTCACCGGCACCGCGGTGGAGGTGGGGCTGGTCGACCGGGCGTGGCTCGAGGAGCCGGGCCAGCACCCCGTCCGCACCGCCCCGGCCCTCGACGTGGTGCAGCGGTTCCTCGAGCGCTCCGTGGAGCGGCGGCCATCGGCCCTCGGATCGATCGGCCTCAACGCCCTGCAGCTCCTCGCCTACGACCGCCCCGGCGACGGCAAGGGCGAGCAGGCGGCCACGCCGGCGTCGATCGTGTTCACCGACCTCGAGGGCTTCACCCGCTTCACCTCGTTGCGAGGCGACGACGCCGCCCTCGAGCTGCTGGCCGAGCACCACCGGGTCGTCGGTCCGCTGGTGCGCAGCCGCGGCGGCAAGGTGGTCAAGCGCCTCGGCGACGGCCTGATGCTCACCTTCCCCTCGGCGGAGGCGGCGGTGCTGGCGGCCCTCGAGCTGGTCGAGGCTCAGCCTCCGGAGCTGCGGCTGCGAGCGGGGGTCCACACCGGCGAGGCGGTCATCACCCAGGACGACCTCATCGGCCACGACGTGAACCTCGCCGCGCGGGTGACGGCCTCGGCCAAGGGGGGGCAGGTGCTGGCCACGGTGGCCGTCCGCGAGGCCGTGGGCGAGCTGCGCGGCGTGCGCTTCGGTCGGGCCCGGCGGCGCTCGTTCAAGGGGGTCGACCAGGCTGTCAGCGTCTGCGCGGTGGAGCGCAGTGGCTGAGCCGGCGGCGCTCCGGTCCATCGTCGACGTCGTGACCTTCCAGGCCGAGGCCTGCGCTGGCGCCGGCTCGCTCCTCTACGGCCGGGTGCTCCACGGCGTGGTCGACGACCTGCGGGCCGGCGGGACCAGCGCCGAGCTCCTCCACGACCGCGTCGACGACCCCCTCGGGTCAGCGCTCCCCCTGCGGCTGCTGGGCGCCGTCCACCGCATCGTCCTCGACGGCCGAGCCCCCGAGCTGGCCGCGTCCTACCCCTCTGTGGGCGGTGACGCGTCGATCGACCCCTGGCCCGCCTTCCGACGCACGCTGGATGAGCATCGCGACGAGATCGACCGTCGGCTCCACGACGGCGTGCAGACCAACGAGGTGGGGCGCTCGGCGGTGCTGGTGGGTGGCTACGCGGAGGTGGCCCGTCGCAGCGGTCTGCCGCTGCGGACCCTCGAGGTGGGGGCCAGCGCGGGCCTCAACCTCCGCTGGGACCACTACGCCTACGACCTGGGCGATCGGGTGGTCGGGCGGCCTGACAGCCCGCTGCGCTTCGCGGGGATCTGGCAGGGCGAGGCGCCCGACCTGCCCGACCGCTTCGAGGTGGCCGAGCGCCGAGGGTGCGACCGCAACCCGATCGACCCCGCCACCAAGGACGGCCGTCGCACGCTGCTGTCGTACGTGTGGCCTGACCAGCTCGACCGGATCGACCGGTTGCGGGCCGCCCTCGAGGTGGCGGCCGACGTGGCCGTCACCGTCGACCGGGCCGACGCCCCCACGTGGGTCGAGGAGCAGCTGGCCGCCGCCACGCCGGGCCTGTCCACCGTGGTGACCCACTCGATCGTGCTCCAGTACCTGCCCCCGGCGGGGCGACGGCGCCTCCGAGCCGCCCTGACCGATGCCGGGAGCCGAGCCCGCGACGACGCACCGCTGGCCTGGCTGCGGATGGAGCCCGCCGGCGACCGTGCGGAGCTGCGCCTCACGCGCTGGCCCGGCGGCCACGAGCAGGTGCTGGCCACCGCCGGCTACCACGGGCACCCCGTGTGGTGGGGCGACGCCGGCTGAGCCGTCTGGCGGCGAGCGGCGAAGGGTAGGGCCCGCCGCATGGCAACGAACCGCATCACCGCACTGTCCGTGGCCGCCATCTTGGGACTCGGCGGCCTGGCCGCCTGCTCCGACGAGGACGGCGACGGCGGCACCACCGACGAGGAGATCCAGGACGGGCGCGACACCCTCGACGACGTGGGCGACGAGATCGAGGAAGAGGTCGACGCCCAGAACGAGGGCGACAACGAAGACGACGAGTAGACAGCGGTCGACGAGCAGCCAGCAGCCAGCAGCCGGCGAGCCGCGATCGCGGCCGGCCGCCAGCCCCTCGGCTCAGCCGACGGCGGCTGGTGGCCTGGCTCGGTCGGTCCGGGCGCCGACCGCTCGGGCCAGCGTGAAGCCGGCGCCGAGGCACACCAGGCCGCCGACGCCGTCGATCCAGTAGTGGTTGGCCGTGAGGACGATGCACACGAGCGTGAGCACGGGGTAGAGGGCGGCCAGCACCTTGGCCCAGCGCCGCCGCACCAGCGGGACCAGCACGAAGGCGCTCCAGGTGGACCAGCCGATGTGCATGCTGGGCATGGCGGCGTACTGGTTGGAGAGGTCCTCCATCCCCTCGTTGCCGAAGGAGATCCAGCCGCCGTAGACGGCGATGGTGTCGACGAAGCCGAAGCGGTCGCACCCCTCCGCGGTGAGGGCGCCCGGCTCGGCGGCGGCCGCCGCCTCCGGGGCGTAGATCTGGCAGGCGCCGTAGCGGCCGGGGTCGTCGAGGAGGCGGGGCGGCATCAGCGAGTAGGTGGCGAAGCCCACCACGGCGAGGCAGGTGGTGAACACCAGCGTGTTGCGCCACAGCGGGTAGCGCTTCGGGTCGCGCCGGAACAGCCACACCAGGGCCACGAAGGTCACGAGGAAGTGGGCCACGCCGTAGAAGACGTTCCAGAGCCGGATCAGCCCGTCGGCGGGCAGGCGCAGGTACCACTGCTGCACCGCGTCCTCGAAGTAGAGGCCCATCGCGTCCTGCAGGTCGATGATCTGCTGGGCGTGCTCGAAGGCGGGGCCCGGGTCGCCTCCGGCCGAGCCGAACTGGTTGCGCACGAAGGAGTACACCGCGTAGACGCCCCCGGCGAGCAGGAGCTCCTTCCACCAGCGCAGGGTCGGGGCGCCCTCTCGGTCGGTCGCCGCTTCGGTCACATCTGTCATGGCGGGACCTGATTAGCAGGCCCAGCCCATGCGGACGCGCTCAGGGCGCGGGGGCCAGGCCTTCGGTGGGGGCCGGCACCCGTCCGCCCACCGCGAAGGCGGGGGCGCCGAGCAGGCTCACGCCGAGGTTGAGCAGGTAGAGCAGCAGGCCCAGCGCGATGGCGTCGTGGGAGGCCACGCCGAGCGGGCCGAGGAACAGGATGAAGGCTCCCTCCCGCACGCCGAGCCCGGAGATGCCGATCGGGAGCACCTGCGCGATGGCCACCGCCGGGAAGAAGGCGAGCAGCGCGGTGAGCCCGGCCGGCCGCACCCCGAGGGCCTGGGCGGCGGCCACCGCCGCCAGCACCAGCACCAGCTGGTAGGCGAACCCCACCAGCAGGACGTTGACCGCGGCCGCCGGCTGGCTGCGGAGGCGGGTGAGGCCGAGGTGCACGGCGGCGGCGAAGCGGCGCCACCCGTCGCGGGCCTCGAAGCGGCCGCCGATGCGCTGGTCGGCCACCGCGTAGAGCACGATGCCGAGGGCCAGCAGCGTGGCGAAGGCCAGGCCGAGGGCCAGCTGGGTGGCCCGGCCGAGGTCTTGCAGGGGCGGGTTCACGAGGAAGCCGACCATGCTGATCACGGGCAGCACCAACCAGCCCGTGAGTCGCTCCAGCACCACCGAGGCGAATGTCTTGGGCGACTCGCCGGTCTCCCGCGACAGGCGGCTCACCCGGAGCACATCACCGCCGATGGTGGTGGGGAGCACGTTGGAGACGAACTGGCCGGCCAGGTAGTGCGACAGGAGCCGACCGAGGCCGGCGTGGAGGCCGAGCACCTCGAGCACCCGTTGCCACCGCAGTGCGGAGAGCACGAGCCCAGCGAGGGTGAGGGCCATGGCCACGAGCAGCCACAGCACGGTGCGCACGGTGAAGGCGGGGACGACCTCGCGCAGCTCGAAGGGGGGGATCTGCCAGATCAGGACGCCGAGCATGAGGGCGCTCAGGGCCAGTCGCAGCCCGAGGGACATGGCCTGCTTCCGGTTCACCTTCCCCTCGCTCCCAACCCATCGTCGACCGGTCGTCCATCGTAGGCCCCCTTCCGCCCGAGTCCCCGTCTGGCTACGGTGGCGCCCGACGCTCGGCGGGGCGTTCTGCGGCAGGACCTCGCCCACACCGACACTGCTCGACATCCCTGGGAGGGATCCGATGTTCCGCAAGCTCCACCTGGCGCTCCTGGCGCCGCTCCTCGTCGTCGGCTGCGCCACGCGTGCCGACGACAGCATCCAGGTCGACGCCGGAGCCCAGGGCGTGGCCGCGCTGCGGGCCGCCCCCGAGCGGGCGGTCGACGCCGGCACCCTGCGCTTCGAGATGACCATCGAGGTGAGCGACGGCACCGAGGGGATCAGCTTCAGCGCCACCGGCGCCGTCGACAGCGCCGGCGAGCGGCTGGCCATGCAGCTCGACATGGGCAGCGCCCTGGCCGCGCTCGGGCAGGGCGAGGACCTGCCGGCGGGCATGGACGAGCCGATGGAGCTCGTCGTCGACGGCACCACCACCTACCTGCGCATCCCCTTCCTCGAGCCGCTCACCGGCACCTCCGGGTGGCTGTCCGCCTCCGTCGACGACCTCGCCACCACGGGCGAAGCGTTCGGCTTCGGGGCCGGCACGGTCGATCCTTCGCAGATCCTCGAGGTGCTGCAGTCCGTCGCCGACGACGTCGAGACCATCGGGGTCGAGGAGGTGCGCGGCGTCTCCGCCACCGGCTACCGCGCCACCGTCGACCTGGGGGCGGCCCTCGAAGGGCTGCGGCCCGAGCAGCGTGAGGAGCTCGACGGCCTGGGCGGCTCCGGCGCGATCGGCGACCTCGAACCGGTCCCGGTGGAGGTGTGGGTCGACGACGACGGCCTGGCCCGCAGGATCCGGCTCGACCTCGGCGCCCTCGGTTCGGCGATGGGCGTCGGTGGCGAGGCCACCGTGACCCTCGACCTCTTCGACTACGGCGAGCCCGTCACCATCGAGGTGCCCGACCCGGCCGACGTCACCCCGATGAGCGAGACCCTCGGCGGCCTCGGAGGCTTCGGGAGCTTCGAGCCCGGCGCCCAGGAGGGCTGAGGTGTCCCTGTCGGAGGCGGTCCACGAGCGCCAGGTGGAGGTGGCGGGGGCCGACGGCCCGCTGTCGCTGTCGGTGGCCGAGGCCGGGCACGGCCAGCGCCCGCTCCTGCTCGTCCACGGCTTCACCGGCGCCAAGGAGGACTTCACCGAGTGGCTGGAGCCCCTGGCCTCGGCCGGGTGGCACGCGGTGGCCCCCGACCAGCGCGGCCACGGCGCCAGCCACCAGCCGGAGTCGGAGGACGCCTACTCGTTCGACCACTACGCCGCCGACCTCCTCGGGCTGCTGGATGCCTTGGGCTGGTCGTCAGCGGTGGTGCTGGGCCACTCGATGGGCGGCATGGTCGTGCAGACCGCCGCCCTCGCCGCGGCCGACCGCTTCGAGGCCCTCGTCCTCATGGACACCTCCCACCGGGCGCTGAAGGCCGGTGCCTCCCTGGTGGAGCTGGGGGTGGCCATCGCCCGCGCCGAGGGCATGGCGGCGGTGATGGCGGCCCAGGACGCCATGGGCGACGACGGCGACGCCCTCGGCACGTCGGCCCACCAGCGCCTGCGAGCGACCCGTCCCGGCTACGCCGAGTTCGGGGCCCGCAAGATGCTGGCCTCGTCGCCGGCCATGTACTGCGCCATGCTCACCGCCATCACCGACGCCACCAGCGGCCTCGACCGCCTCTCCGAGCTGGGGTCGATCTCCGCCCCCACGCTGGTGATGGTGGGGGAGGAGGACGCTCCGTTCCTGAAGCCGTCCCGCCGGATGGCCGAGGCCATCCCGGGCGCCGAGCTGGCCGTCATCCCCGACGCCGGCCACTCCCCCCAGTTCGAGAACCCCGACGCCTGGTGGAGCGCCCTGTCCACGTTCCTCAGCCGCCTCGAGCACCCTCACCCCGAGGTTCTTGCGGTGCTCAACCGTGAAGACCACGGTTCAACGCCGCCGGATCCTGGGGTTCGGAGGGTCTAGCGGGCCTTCTCGAGGAAGCGCTCGGTCTCCACGACCACGCGGGTGACCTTGCCGGCGGCCACCAGGCCGCAGCTGTCGGTGGCGGAGACGGTGAACGTGAGCCGGCGGCCCTCCACCTTCTCGAGGGTGGCCTCGGCGGCCACCGAGGAGCCCACGGAGGTGGGGGCGAGGTGGTCGATCTGCACCCGCATGCCCACCGTGGTGTGGCCCTTGGGGAGCTGCTCGGCCACTGCCAGCAGCGCCGCCTCCTCGCACAGGGCGATGAGCCGCGGGGTGGCCAGCACGGCGACCTCTCCCGAGTGGTGTGCGATGGCGGTGTCGATGTCGGCGACGACGAGCTTCACGCTGCCGTGCAGACCGGGTGTCAGGGGCACCTGGGTACGATACGCCGCACCCCGGCCACGAGAGCAAGAGGAGCACGAGTGCTCGACCACGACCTCATCCAACAGACCCTGGGCACAGCGCTGCGGGCGGGGGGTGAGCTGGCCGAGATCTTCGTCGAGGACAAGGCCAGCTCCAACGCCATCTTCGACGACGGCAAGGTCGAGAACCTCAGCTCCGGGCGCGACCGCGGCGCCGGCATCCGGGTGATCGTGGGCGACACCACCGGCTTCGCCCACACCGCCGACCTGTCGGCCACCGGCCTGGCCGAGGCGGCCGAGGCGGCCGGTGCCGCGGCCCGCTCCGGCGGCGGGGGCGTGCGCGAGGTGGCCCTCACGCGGGTCACCGCGCCGCGGCCCAACGACATCGCCGTCTACCCGGAAGACGTCGCCAAGGCCCGCAAGGTGGAGCTCCTGCGCCGGGCCGACAGCAGCGCCCGGGCCGCCGGCTCGTCGATCAGCCAGGTCACCGCCCGCTACGGCGACAGCCGGCGCCGCATCCTCGTGGCCAACAGCGACGGCCTCCTCACCGAGGACGACCAGGTCCGCACCCTGTTCACGGTGATGGCGGTGGCCGCCGGCGACACCGGCATGCAGACCGGCTACCAGTCGCTGGGCCGCACGGTGGGCTTCGAGCTGTTCGACACCTACGACGTCGACGACATCGCCCGGGAGGCCGCCGACCGCGCCCTGCTGAAGCTGGCCGCCCGGCCCGCCCCCTCCGGCACGATGCCGGTGGTGATCGGCCCCGGTGGTGGCGGAGTGCTCTTCCACGAGGCCTGCGGGCACGGCCTCGAGGCCGACCTGGTGGGCAAGGGCGCCTCGGTGTTCGCCGGCCGGATGGGGGAGCGGGTGGCCGACCCGCGCATCACGCTGGTCGACGACGGCACCATGGCCGAGGAGTGGGGGGCCTTCGCCGTCGACGACGAGGGCTCCGTCGCCCAGCGCAACGTGCTCATCCAAGACGGCATCCTCACCGACTACATGTACGACCTCCTGCGCTCTCGCAAGGAGGGCCGCCCGCGGTCGGGCAACGGCCGCCGCCAGAGCTACAAGCACCTGCCGATGGTGCGGATGACCAACACCTACGTGCTGGCCGGCCCCGACGAGCCCGACGACATCATCGCCGGCACCCCTGATGGGGTCTACGTGGCCCACCTCGGCGGCGGTCAGGTCAACACCGCCACCGGCGACTTCGTGTTCGGGATGACCGAGGCCTACCTCATCGAGGGCGGCAAGATCACCGAGCCGATCCGCGAGGGGAACCTCATCGGCAACGGCCCCGCCGTGCTGGCCAGCATCGACGCCGTGGGCCACGACTTCGCCATGGGCAGCCCCGGCATGTGCGGCAAGGACGGCCAGGGCGTGCCGGTCGGCGACGGCGTCCCCACCCTGCGGGTGCCGGCCCTCACCGTCGGCGGCACCGCCTGATGCCGGCGCCGTCGAACCCGGAGCTGCTCGACGTCGCCGCCCGCATCGCGGAGATGGCGGCACCGGGCGAGCAGGTCGAGGCCTTCGTCGCCCGCAGCACCAGCACCACGGTGAAGGCCTACGGCGGCGAGGTGGAGAGCCTCACCCAGGCCAGCTCGGCCGGGGTCGGCGTGCGCGTCATCGTCGACCACCGCGAGGGCTTCGCCTACGCGGGCACCCTCGACGAGGCGGTGGTGCTCGAGGCGCTGGCCGAGGCCCGCGACAACGCCCAGTTCGGCGAGCCCGACGAGTTCAACGGCCTGGCCACGCCCGACGGCGTCGAACCGGCCGACCTCGACCTGTGGCCGGAGCACCTGGCCGACGTGCCCACCGCCGACAAGGTGGCGCTGGCCCTCGAGCTGGAGGCCGCCACCAAGGGCCGCGACCCGCGCGTGCAGGGGGTGCGGGTGGCCGCCTACAGCGACGGCCTGGGCGAGGGGGCGGTGGCCACCAGCACCGGGATCCGGGCCTGGGGCCGCGCCGGCACCAGCTACCTCATGGTGCAGGCCCTGGCCGTGCACGACGGCGAGACCCAGATCGCCGGTGGGCTCTCCGTCGGGCGCGAGATCACCGACCTCTCGATCGACGAGGCGGCCGACGACGCCGTGCTGCGGGCCACCCGGCTCCTCGGGTCCACCAAGCCCAGCACCCAGCGCCTCACCCTCGTGCTCGAGCCGCGGATGACGGCCACCGTCCTCGGCCTCATCGGCGGCATGCTCAACGGCGAGGCCGTGCTGAAGGGCCGGTCGCCCTTCGCCCACCGCGTGGGCGAGGCCATCGCCTCCCCGCTGCTCACCTTCGTCGACGACCCCACCGACCCTCGCTCGCTCGGCGCCGAGGCCCACGACGGCGAGGGCCTGGCCACCCGCCGCAACGAGCTGGTGGCCGACGGCCTGCTGCAGGGCTTCCTCCACAACACCTACACCGGCCGTCGCTCGGGCACCGCCTCTACGGGCTCGGCCCAGCGGGGCGTGGCCTCCACGCCGGGCGTCGGGGCGGCGGCGCTGGCCGTGGCGCCGGGCGCCGGCACCCACGAGGAGCTGGTGGCCTCGATCGAGCACGGGCTCCTGGTCACGTCGATGGCCGGGCTGCACTCGGGCGTCAACCCCGTCTCCGGCGACTTCTCCGTCGGCGTCGAGGGGCTGATGATCGAGGGCGGTGCGCTGGGCCAGCCCATCCGCGAGGCCACCATCGCCTCCACCCTCCAGCGCCTCCTGCTCGACATCTCGGCCGTCGGCGCCGACCTCGAGTGGCTCCCCGACGGCAGCGGCGGGGTCACGCTCGTGATCCCCGATGTCGCCCTCTCCGGCGCCTAGACCTCCCTCCGTGTCGATCTTCCACGCCATCGTCCTGGGCATCACCCAGGGCCTGTCGGAGTTCCTCCCCATCTCCTCGAGCGGCCACCTCCGGCTGGTGCCCTGGCTGTTCGGGTGGGACGACTTCGCCGGCAACCCGGGCCTGGAGAAGACCTTCGACGTCGCCCTGCACTTCGGCACCCTGGTGGGGGCGGTGGCCTACTTCCGCTCCGACATCGCCCGCTACCTCCGGGCCGGGTTCACCGCCTCGGGCCGTCAGACCACCGACGGCAAGGTGGCCTGGTGCATCGCGGCGTCGGCCGTGCCGGCCGCCATCACCGGCGCGCTGTTCGCCGACGTGATCGAGGAGAAGACCGGCTACATCTGGCTCATCGCTGTGATGCTCATCGTGTTCGGCCTGGTGCTGGCCTGGGCCGACTCGCAGCCCGGCACCCGCACCGTCGACGACGTGCGGCTCCGCGACGCCATGCTCATGGGGGTGGGCCAGGCCCTGGCCCTGCAGCCCGGCGTGTCGCGCTCCGGCGTCACCATGTCGGTCGGGCGCTTCGTCGGCCTCGGGCGCGACGGCGCCGCCCGCTTCGCCTTCCTGATGAGCCTGCCGATCATCGCCGGCGCCCTCGTCTACAAGGCCATCGACGTGGCCGGCGAGGGGGGCGTCCCCGACGAGTTCGTGGCGCCGTTCTTCTGGGGCATCGTGGCCTCTGCCGTCACCGGGTGGGTGGCGGTGTGGGGCATGTTGCGGCTGATCAAGACCCGCTCCTTCGCCCCCTTCGTGGGGTACCGGGTGATCGTGGGCGTGGCCGTGCTCGCCCTCTACGCCATCCGCTGAGGACCGCGCTCAGGGGCCCACGAGCGCGAGCGTGACGGCGCCTTGCCCGAGCGCCACGGCCACCTTCGGCGCGAGGTCGGGCGACAGGGCCACCACCACCGAGGTGTCGCCCACCTCCACCACGGGCGCGTCGGTGGCCAGGGCGAACCCGGGAGGTCCACCGCCGGCGGCCTCGGCCGGCAGAGCCACCAGCACGTCGACCCGGTCGCCCACCTCGAGCGGGGGCGCGGTGCCCGGCTCCACGGGCACCGCCACGGCCCGGGTGCCGGCCGGCAGGCGCGCCGCCACCGCCGAGAGGTCGCGGGTCGCCAGGCGCCGGTGGTCCACCACCTCACCGGCCCAGATGGGGCTGGTGGCGCGCTGGCCGTCGGGCACCTCGGTGAGCGCCCCCGGGGGCACCAGCGCCGCTGGCCACTCGACCACCTCTGCGGTGCCGACGTCCACGGCGGCGCCGACGGCGATGTCGGTGGTGGCTACCACCACCGGGGTGGTGGTGCCCCAGGCGGCGCGACGCTCCTCGGCCGACTCCGTGATCGACAGCACGCTCGCGGCCATCGCGAGGGCGGTCGCTCCGAGCAGGGCCTGGCGGAGCCGAGGGTGGCGCCGCAGAACCAGGCCCAGCGACGGTGGGCGAGGGCGGAACCGGTGGGGCTTCGTG
>JBPPMN010000007.1:0-12857 GCA_051306055.1 Acidimicrobiales bacterium | reverse complement strand
TCGCACAGCCTCGAGCCGAGCTGCTGGGCGGATCGCACACAGTTCGGCCGTTCGTTGCAACCCCCCTTTCGGCTGCGTAGGGTGAGCACCAACGAGGGCTGTTCACGCCCGCCCAGCCCTCGCCAGCAGCGACCGCCGACCGTCCCTCCCGTGGATGAGGCGGTCGTTGCGCGTCCTGGGGCAGACTGGGCAGGTGGCTGACGGCGCGGACGGCGACGCCTGGTTCGAGCTCAACCGAGCCTGGTGGGACGAGCGGGTGGCGACGCACGTCGCCTCCGACTTCTACGGCGTCGAGGCGTTCCTGCACGAGGACTGGTCACCTCTGCGGCGCTACGAGGTCGAGGAGGCGGGCGATGTGACGGGCCTCGACCTCGTGCACCTGCAGTGCCACTTCGGGCTCGACACGCTGGCCTGGGCCCGGTTGGGGGCCCGGGTCGTGGGGGTCGACCTCTCGACGGCCGCCGTGGAGGCGGCTCGTGCCATCGCCGAGCGAGCGGGCCTCGACGCCGAGTTCGTGGCGGCCAACGTGTACGACGCGCCCGCTGCGGTGGGTGGCCGGACCTTCGACCGCGTGTACACGGGCATCGGTGCGCTCACCTGGCTCCCCGACATCGATGCCTGGGCGAGGACGGTCGGCGCCCTCCTGCGGCCCGGCGGTCGCCTCCACCTGGTGGAGTTCCACCCGGTCACCCACTGGTGCCTGGCCGACGACGACCTCACGGTGGCCAACTCCTACTTCCACGAGGGACCGTGGGTGTGGGGCGCCGAAGCGAGCGGAGGCTCCTATGCCGAGGCCGAGGCCACCTTCGACCACAACGAGACGGTGGAGTGGAACCACGGCCTCGGCGCGGTGGTGACCGCGCTGGCCGACGCGGGTCTGCGCATCCAGTCCCTCGTGGAGCGGCCGACGATGTTCGTGCAGCGGTGGGCCTCGATGGTCGAGCACGGCCACCAGGACTGGCGGCTGCCCGCCGATCAGCCGCAGATCCCGCTGAGCTACAGCCTGCTCGCAGTGAAGCCAACGGAGGGCAGGCTGCAGGCGTAAGGTCCGCGCGTGCCCCTCGTCTACAGCTTCGACCACAAGCATCGCCGCCCGCCGATGGAGATGAAGGACCTGCTCGGCGGCAAGGGGGCCAACCTCGCTGAGATGACCTCCGTGCTGCGGCTCCCGGTGCCGCCGGGCTTCACCATCACCACCGACGCCTGCCGCACCTACCTCGAGGAGGGGTGGCCGGAGCGGCTCGACGCCGAGGTGGCCAAGGCCGTGGGCAAGATCGAGCACGCCCGCGGCAAGAAGCTGGGCGACCCCGACGACCCCCTCCTGGTGAGCGTGCGCTCGGGGGCCAAGTTCTCGATGCCGGGGATGATGGACACGGTCCTCGACCTCGGCCTCAACGACCGTTCGGTGCTGGGCCTGGCCGCCCAGACCGGCAACGAGCGCTTCGCCTACGACTCGTTGCGGCGCTTCATCGGCCTCTACGCCCGGATCGTGCTCGGGGTCGACGGCGAGCCCTTCGACCGCCTCCTGGAGACGGCGCGCGACTGGGACGGGGTGGCCGACGACGCCCAGATCAGCGCCAGCACGCTCGAGCGGCTCTGCCAGCGCTACCTCCAGCTGGTCGAGGAGGCCACCGGGGAGCCCTTCCCCCAGGACCCGGTGGTGCAGCTCCGCAAGGCCATCGAGGCGGTGTTCCGGTCGTGGGATGGCGCCCGGGCCCGGGCCTACCGGATCCGCGAGCAGATCCCCCACGACCTCGGCACCGCGGTGAACGTGCAGGCCATGGTGTTCGGCAACGTCGACGACCGCTCCGGCACGGGGGTGGGCTTCACGCGCAACGCAGCCACCGGGAAGGCTGCCCCCTACGGCGACTTCCTGCTCAACGCCCAGGGCGAAGACGTGGTGGCCGGGATCCGCAACACCCAGAGCCTCGACGACCTGGCCAAGCTCTTCCCCGACATCCACGCGGAGCTGCTGAAGATCTTCGATCGCCTCGAGCGCCACTACCGCGACATGTGCGACACGGAGTTCACCATCGAGCAGGGCAAGCTCTGGATGCTGCAGACGCGCGTCGGGAAGCGCACCGGGGCCGCCGCGCTCCGCATGGCCGTCGACATGACCCGCCAGCGGGGCTGGAAGATCACCCAGGCCGAGGCCCTCGGGCGCATCACGGCCGACCACCTCGACCAGATCCTGCACCCGCAGTTCAAGGCCGTGCAGCACGACGTGATCACCGTCGGCCTCCCCGCATCGCCGGGGGCCGCGGTGGGCCACGCCTACTTCACCGCCGACGAGGCCGTCGCCGCCAGCGAGCGCGACGAGCCCGTGGTGCTCGTGCGGGCCGAGACCTCGCCCGAGGACGTCCACGGGATGCAGGTGGCCGAGGGCATCCTCACCTCGCGCGGCGGCCTCGTGAGCCACGCCGCCGTCGTAGCGCGCGGTTGGGGCATCCCCGCCGTGGTGGGCGCCGAGGCCATCCACATCGACCACGACCACTTCACCGTGGGCTCGGTCACCGTGCGCCAGGGCGACCTGATCTCGATCAACGGCACCAACGGCGAGGTGGTGCTCGGCGAGATGGAGCTCACCGACGTCGAGCCGCCCGAGGAGTTCGAGGTGCTGCTCGGCTGGGCCGACCGCGTGCGCCGCGGGAAGCTGGCCGTGCGGGCCAACGCCGACACCGGGGCCGACGCCAAGGTGGCCCGCCGCTTCGGCGCAGAGGGCATCGGCCTGTGCCGCACCGAGCACATGTTCCTGGCCGAGGACCGCCTCCCCATCGTGCGCCGCATGATCCTGGCCAACACCCCAGAGCAGGAGTCCGCCGCCCTGGAGGAGCTCCGGGTGGCGCAGCAGACCGACTTCGGCGAGATCCTGGAGGCCATGGACGGCCTCCCGGTCACCATCCGCCTCCTCGACCCGCCGCTGCACGAGTTCCTCCCGTCGGTCCAGGAGCTGCGCGTGCTCGAGGCCACGCGGTCGCTCACCCCCGACGAGAACGACCTGCTCGAGGCGGCCGAGACCTGGCGGGAGCAGAACCCGATGCTGGGCACGAGGGGCGTGCGCCTCGGCGTGATGAAGCCGGGCCTCTACGCCATGCAGGTGCGGGCCCTGCTCGATGCGGCCGCCGAGCGGGTGGCGGCCGGCGGCCAGCCGATCATCGAGATCATGATCCCGCTCACCATCAGCCGGGCCGAGCTCGATCTGGCCCGCAGCTGGGTGGAGACGTCGGTCGCCGAGGCCCTCGAGGGCGGCAAGGGCACCGAGGTGCTGATCGGCACGATGATCGAGACGCCGCGGGCGGCCGTCCACGCTGATGCCCTGGCCGAGGTGGCCGACTTCTTCTCCTTCGGCACCAACGACCTCACCCAGATGGTGTTCGGCTTCAGCCGCGACGACGTGGAGGCCCACCTGATGCCGGCCTACCTCGAGGCCGGCCTGCTCAGGAACAACCCCTTCGAGACCATCGACACCCTCGGCGTGGGCGAGCTGGTCGCCCTGGCGGTCGAGCGGGGTCGAGCGGCCAATCGGCACATCAAGCTCGGGGTGTGCGGCGAGCACGGGGGCGATCCGGCCTCCATCGCCTTCTTCTACGAGACCGGCCTCGACTACGTGTCGTGCTCGCCGTTCCGGGTGCCGATCGCCCGGCTGGCCGCGGCCCAGGCGGTGCTGGCCTCGAAGTAGCGGGCGGCTCAGCCCTCGAGCACGAACCGGCTGTTCTCGCGGAAGAAGCTGGCGATGTGCGCCGGCGCCTTGGCCTCCGACCCGGAGTCGAACGGCGGCTGGGGGTCGTACTCGATGCCGAGCTGGAGCATCTGGGCCAGGTCGTCGCCACCGACCTGGGCGGCCAGCGTGAGGGCCATGTCGATGCCCGACGACACGCCGGCTGCCGTCACCACCTTGCCGTCGACCACCACCCGCTCGGCGACGGGGATGGCACCGCGCTCGGCCAGCTCGTCGAGGGCCAGCCAGTAGGAGGTGGCTCGCACGCCGGCCAGCAGGCCGGCCGCGGCCAGCACCAGCGAGCCGGTGCACACGGAGGTCGACCAGGTGGTGGTCTCGTGCGCCGTGCGGAGCCAGTCGAGCAGCGCCTCGTCCTGCTCCGCCTGGTACTGACCTGGGCCCCCGGGCACGAGGAAGATGTCGGGTCGGGGCAGATCGTCGAGGGAGGCGTCGGCCACGAGGCTCAGGAAGCCCGTGTCGGTGCGCTTGGGGCCGGGTTCGGTGGCCACGAAGGTGACCGTGGCCCCCGGGAGGCGCGACAGCACCTCGTAGGGGCCCACCGCGTCGAGGGCGGTGAGGCGGTCGAACAGCACGATGGCGATGTCCACGGGTGGCTCCTGGGTGGGTCAGGCGGCGCGGAAGCGCCGGCGGTACTCGGTGGGGCTGGTGCGCAGCAGGCGCAGGAAGGAGCGGCGCATGGTCTCCGCGGTGCCGAAGCCAGCGTCGGCCGCGATGCGCTCCACCCCACGGTCGGTCTCCTCGAGCAGGCGGCGGGCCGACTCCACCCGCACCTGCTCCACGTAGCGGGCGGGGGTCGTGCCCACCTCGGCGGCGAAGCAGCGGGCGAAGTTGCGCTCGCTCATGTGGGCGACGCGGGCCAGCGCCGCGACGCTGCAGTCGGCCTCCGGGTGCTCGGCCACGAACCGCTGGGCCTCGCGGAGGCCACCGCGCTCGCTCAGCTGCGCGCTGAGCGCCGCGCTGAACTGCGACTGGTTGGCGGGGCGCCGCAGGAACAGCACCAGGCGGCGGGCGATGGCCAGCGCCACGTCGCGGCCGTGGTCGTCCTCCACCAGCGCCAGCGCGAGGTCCATGCCCGCGGTGACGCCGGCCGATGTCCACACGTTGCCGTCGCGCACGAAGATCGGGTCGGGATCGACCTGCACCTCGGGGTGCAGCCGGGCCAGCAGGTCGCACACCTGCCAGTGGGTGGTGGCCCGCCGGCCATCGAGCAACCCGGCTCGGCCCAGCACGAAGGCGCCGGAGCACACGCTGGTGACCCGCCGTGCACCGCCGGCCAACCGGGCCACGTGGTGCACGAGGTGGTCGTCGGCCACCGCGCCGGCCGTGCCGTTGCCGCCCACCACGAGCAGGGTGTCGATCGGCCCCTCCACCTCGTCGATGCTGGCGTCGGCCAGCAGCCGGAGCCCTGCGCTGGTGGCCAGCGCGCCCGGGCCGGACGACACCACGCGCAGGCGGTAGTGGAGGCGTCCGAGCTCGTCGTTGGCTGCGGCCAGCACCTCGCTGGGCCCGACCAGGTCGAGGCCCTGCAGATCGGGGAACACCACGAGCACGACGTCGGCGGTCACCCGGCCAGCATGCGCCCCGGCGCTGCTGGCAGCAATGCCGAATCCCCCACGTATCCAGCCACCTCACCTGCCGTGCGCCGGCCGGCGCGCCCCGGCTCGTAGGGTCCGCCCATGGCCGTCGGCCGGTTCGCTCCCAGCCCCACCGGGCCGCTGCACGTCGGCAACCTCCGCACGGCGCTGGCCGCCTGGCTCTTCGCCCGCTCCACGGGCAGCCGCTTCGTCCTGCGGGTCGACGACCTCGATCCGGTGGCCAGCCGGCCCGAGCACGAGCGGCGCCAGCTGGCCGACCTCCGCGCGCTGGGTCTCGACTGGGACGGTCCGGTGGTGCACCAGTCGCAGCGCCGCGACCGCCACGAGGCCGCTCTGGCCCAGCTCGAGGCGATGGACCTCACGTACCCGTGCTTCTGCTCCCGTCGCGAGGTGCGCGAAGCCAGTGCCGCACCCCACGTGGAGGCTGGCACCTACCCCGGCACGTGCCGCGACCTCGACGACGCGGGACGGCGGGCCCGGCAGGTGGAGGGGCGACCGGCCGCGCTGCGCCTGCGCGCCGGCGGTCGCCCGGTGACGATCCTCGACCGGCTGGCCGGCGAGGTGACGGGGCCTGGCGACGACATCGTGCTGCGCCGCAACGACGGTGTCCCCGCTTACAACCTGGCTGTGGTCGTCGACGATGCCGACCAGGGGGTGGAGGAGGTGGTCCGAGGCGATGACCTGCTCCACGCCACCCCGAGCCAGGCCCACCTGTTCGACCTCCTGGGCCTGACCCGACCGACCTGGGCCCACGTGCCGCTGGTGGTCGGCACCGACGGCCAGCGCCTGGCCAAGCGCCATGGAGCCATCACGATGGCCGACCTCGCGGCGGCCGGCGTGGAGCCGCCCTCCGTGCTGGAGCGCCTGGCGGCCAGCCTCGGGTTGGCCGAGCCCGGCGAGGCGGTGACCGCGCACGACCTCGTCGGCCGGTTCGACCCGGACCGCCTGCCGCGCTCGCCCTGGGTGTGGTCGTGACCGGCCGGCGCTGACGGGGGAGCCACCCGGTCGTCGTGCCACGACAGGGGGGTCCGATCTCCGGCAGCGAGACGGCGACGGCCCGCTACCGTCATCGCTCGTGGGCATCGTGGACGACGACATCCAGGCGGTGCGGGCCGCCACCGACATCGTCGGCGTCGTCACGAAGTACACCCAGCTCCGCCGCACCGGACAGCGGTGGGTGGGCCTGTGCCCGTTCCACGGGGAGAAGACGCCGTCGTTCAGCGTCAACCAGGAGCTGGGCCTCTACCGCTGCTGGGGCTGCCAGGTGCGGGGCGACGTGATCACCTTCGTCCGAGAGAAGGAGCAGCTCGACTTCGTGGCCGCGGTGGAGATGCTGGCCGGGTGGGCCGGCATCACGCTGCGCTACACCGACAAGGACGAGGGCCAGGGCCGCAAGCGCCGCCACCAGCTGGTGGCCGCCGTCGAGAAGGCCGTCGACTGGTACCACGAGCGGCTCCTCTCCGCTCCCGATGCTGCGGTGGCCCGCAAGTACCTGCGGGAGCGGGGCCTCAGCGGCGAGGAGGTGCGCACCTTCAAGATCGGCTGGGCGCCCGACGCCTGGGACGAGCTGGTGAAGGCGCTGCGGCTTCCCGACGACGTGGTGGAGGACTCCGGTCTCGGCTTCCTCAACCGCGGCGGTCGCCAGACCGACCGCTTCCGCCACCGGATCCTCTTCCCGATCTACGACGCCAACGGCGACGCCGTGGGCTTCGGTGGCCGCTCCATGCCGGGCAGCGACGAGGCCAAGTACAAGAACACGCCGGAGACTGCGCTCTACCAGAAGTCGAAGCTCCTCTACGCCCTCAACTGGTCGAAGGCCCGGATCGTCACCGACGACCGCGCCATCGTGTGCGAGGGCTACACCGACGTGATCGGCTTCGCCCGGGCCGGCGTGCCCGCGGCGGTGGCCACCTGCGGCACCGCGCTCACCGAGGAGCACGTGAAGCTCCTGCGCCGCTACGCCCGCCGCCTCGTGCTGGCCTTCGACGCCGACGCCGCCGGCCAGGCCGCGGCCGAGCGCTTCTACCAGTGGGAGCGCGACCTCGAGCTCGAGGTCACCGTGGCCGACCTGCCCCCCGGGGTGGATCCGGCCGACCTGGCCGGCAGCGACCCTGAGCGCCTCGCTGCCGCCGTGGAGCAGGCGGTGCCGTTCCTCAAGTTTCGGGTCGATCGTGTGCTGTCCGGAGCTCGCCTCGAGACGGTGGAAGGGCGGGCCCGGGCCGCCGAGGCGGCGGTGGCGGTGATCCGAGAGCACCCCAGCGACCTCGTGCGCGACCAGTACCTGATGGAGGTGGCCGGCCGCACGCGGGTGTCGCCCGACCAGCTGCGAGACATGCTCCGCCGCCCGGCTCCCGCGCCGGCCGAACCCACCAACCGACGCCGCGGGCCCGACCCGGAGGCCCCGGTGTCGCCGGCCATGCGGGGTCGGGCGCGCGACGAGCGCGACGGCCCCGAGCTCGAGGTGCTGCGCCAGGTGATCCACGACTGGCCCGCGGTGGAGCCCTGGATCCGCTACGCCGACCTCTTCCTCAGCGATCTCCACGCCGCCGCCTTCGAGGCCCTGATGGCCCACCCCACGGTGCCGGAGGCCATCGACGATGCCGAGCCGGGCGTCGCCGAGCTGCTCGGCCGCCTGGCCACCGAGGAGGTGCAGGCCCAACCCTTCGACGCGGTGGTGCGGATGCTCACCGAGCGAGCCCGCCGGGAGGTGGCGGAGCTCACGGCGCGCGTCACCTCGGCTGCCGATCCCACCCCGTTGCTGCGGCAGCAGCAGTGGCTGTCGTGGACGATCGACCAGCTGCGCGACCCCAGTACCGCGGCGGTGGCGGCGGACCAGTTGGTAGCCTGGTTGGGATCAGAGGGTGAGGAACGGGCATGAGCGAGGCCACGCCGATGGTGCAGCCCTGGGGGGACGCTGAGCGTCACCTCGACGCGCTCGTGGCCAAGGGCCGGCGCAAGGGCTCGCTCACCATGGACGACGTCGTCGACGTGCTGCGCACCGTCGAGCTCACCACCGACGTGATCGAGGGCATCCGGGCCCGCCTCGAGGCCGAGAGCATCACGCTCGACGAGTCGCTCCCCGACGACCTCGCCGTCGACGCCCTGCACGCGGTCGCGCCGCTCGAGCGGCGTCCGCCGGCATCGGTGGAGGCGGAGCTCCACGAGGCGGCCGACGCCGCCCACGCCGCCGGCGACTTCGAGCAGGACGGCCCGGAGCTGGGCGGTGTCCGCCCGGCTCGTTCGGCTGCCGTCCGCCGCCGGGCCCTGCGAGCAGCGTCGTCGCCCGACCGCGGCGCCGGAACCTCCGATCCGGTGCGCATGTACCTGAAGGAGATCGGGCGGGTCCCGCTGCTCACCGGCGCCGAGGAGGTGGAGTACTCCCGCCGCATCGAGTCGGGCGGCTTCGCGGCCACGCAGCTGGCCGACCTCGCCGTGTCGGGCCAGCTGGCCAGCCTCCCGTTCGAGGAGCGGAGGGCGCTGCAGCGCACCGTCCGCCGCGGCGAGGACGCCCGCGAGGTGCTGATCGAGGCCAACCTCCGCCTCGTGGTGTCGATCGCCAAGCGCTACGTCGGTCGCGGCATGCACTTCCTCGACCTCATCCAGGAGGGCAACCTCGGGCTGATGCGGGCGGTCGAGAAGTTCGACTACACGAAGGGCTTCAAGTTCTCCACCTATGCCACGTGGTGGATCCGTCAGGCCATCACCCGTGCCATCGCCGACCAGGCCCGCACCATCCGCATCCCTGTGCACATGGTGGAGTCGATGAACAAGGTGCACAGGGTGCAGCGCCAGATGATGCAGGAGCTCGAGCGCGAGCCCACCGTCGAGGAGCTGGCCGAGGCGGTCGGCCTCACCGAGGACCGCATCCGCGAGATCCAGCGCATCGGCCTCGACCTCCTCTCGCTCGACGCGCCGGTGGGGGAGGAGGACGACTCCAACCTCTCCGACTTCATCGAAGACCAGGCGGCCGAGGCGCCGGCCGACGTCGCCGCCCGCCGCATGCTCAACCGGGCCGTGATCGACGCCCTCGACGAGCTCAACGACCGCGAGAAGGCCGTCGTGCGCCTCCGGTTCGGCCTCGACGACGGCCAGGCCCGCACCCTCGAGGAGGTGGGCAAGGAGTTCGGCGTCACCCGGGAGCGGATCCGCCAGATCGAGTCGAAGACCCTCGCCAAGCTCCGCCACCCCCACCGCAGCCAGAAGCTTCGCGACTACCTCGACGGCGAGTAGCGCCGTCACACCCCATCGCCACACTGGAGGCATGGGGTACCGCGGCAAGATCGAGGAGCAGAACCGCGCCCGTGACCTCCGATCGCTGGGGTGGACCTTGGGCGAGATCTGTGAGGAGCTGGGGGTCAGCAAGGCCAGTGCCAGCCTCTGGTGCCGGAACGTCGCACTCGACGAGGCGGTCCTCGCCCAACGGCGTCGGGCTCGACACCTGGCTGGCAACGAGGGTGCCCGCCAGCGGGGCCCCAACAAGCTCCAGCGTCGCAAGGCAGCCGAGATCGAGGAGATGCAGGTGGCGGGCCGCGAAGCGGTGAGCCACCTCTCGCTGCGGGAGCTCCTGCTCGTGGGCGCTGCCCTCTACGCCGGAGAGGGCAGCAAGACGCCGGGCGAGGTCCGGTTCGCCAACGCCGATCCGCGCATGATCGAGTTCTACGTCGAGTGGCTGCGACGCTGCTTCGGTGTGGAGACCTCGACCATGCGACTGCGCCTCTACCTCCACGAAGGGCTTGACCTGGATGCCGCCAACAGGTTCTGGTCCGACCTGACGGGGATCCCGACCTCCCAGTTCCGCAAGCCGTACCGGGCCACGCCCGACCCGTCCATCCGGCGCTCCAAGCACCCGATGGGGTGCCCCAGCATCGGTGTGTGCTCGATGAGGCTCCACCGTCGAGTTACGGGTCTGGTTGACGCCTTGCTATCGTCGTCCGCTCGGAGTGTGGTTGATCTGTCGGATCCGCCAGCCTCCGGGATCGTCGGTCCGGGGTAGCTCAACTGGCGGAGCAGGGCACTGTTAATGCCAAGGTCGAGGGTTCGAACCCCTCCCCCGGAGCTCCCGATGGCGTCGCCTCGGCGACGCCATCGTCGCGTCTAGCGTCGTCCCGGCGGGCCCGTAGCTCAGTGGTCAGAGCAGGCGACTCATAATCGCTCGGTCGGTGGTTCGATCCCACCCGGGCCCACGCACGACGAGCGAGAGCAACCCCGCTGAAACCGGGCTGCTCGACGCCCTGACGTGCGCCGATGCGGCGCGCGGGGCGCAGATCGGCAACGCTGGAGGTGGCGATCGGGGGATCGCCGCCTTCCGAACGCCCGACAGGAGCTCCTTGCATGTCCTCGTGCCCGCAGTGCCAGACCGACGCCCACCTCCGGCTCCAGCGCCGAGATGGCGAGCCGGGCTACGAGTGCAGCCAGTGCGGCACGTGGATGCAGTTCGGAGCCCTGGCGCCCAAGGTGCCCACCCGCAGTCGGGCCCAAGCCCACAAGGCCAGCCCGGGCCGCTGGCCCGAGGACTTCCCGCTCGAGGCCGACGGCAAGGTCGCTGAGGGCCTGGTCGTGCGCTCGAAGTCGGGCGACGTCGAAGGTCGCACCACGGGCGCTCGTCAGCGCTGCACCTCGGTGGGCTGCATGGGCTGGATGGTCGCGGTCACCTGGGAGTCGGGCCAGGCCCTCAAGCTCTGCTCCGAGGGGTTCAGCTACGACCCCGCCTCGAAGGAGATCAAGGTCACCGGCGGAGGCGAGATCTCCGGTCGCTTCATCTCCCCGCCGCCCCTCGGCGTGGAGCCGCTGCCCAAGGAGGAGTGGCCGGAGCGCTCGGCCCTCTCCAAGCGCAAGGGCTGGCGCATCATCAACTAGCTCGGCGCGGCGCTACTTGCTCTCGACGGTGGTGGGCAGGTCGTAGGCGTCGGCCGGGAGGTCGTCGAAGCCCACGGGCGCCTCGGTGTCGCCGAAGAGCCAGGTGAGCCACGACGTCACGCCGTGCCGGATGATCGGGAAGGCCTGATCCACCGGCGCCGACGGCGGGACGCAGCCGTCTTCGCCCAGCGCCCGCAGCTGTGGCTGGGCGTCGAGCAGACCACCCAGCCCTGACGCCTCGGCCACCCCGATGATGCCGGTGCCGTTGCCGAAGGTGCAGAAGTCGTCGAAGCCGTTGTGGCCCACCTGGGCCAGCTCCCAGTACCAGGACGGAGCCGGTGCGCTCTCGAAGGCCGGCCGGGTGCGCTCGGCGGCGGTGACGACCTGGTCTTCGGTGCCCGCGAGGAAGAAGCTGGGCACGTCGGGGAAGTCAGCCGGATCCTCAGGGCCGCCCGAGGCCATCGACACGTAGCCGTCGACCCGCTCGTCGAGCGCGGCGCCGAGGATGGTCCCGCCGCCGGCGCTGTGCCCCAGAGCCGCCACCCGAGATGCGTCGATGCGCCCCTCGAAGCGACCGCCGGCCGTCTCGCCCTCCTGGGTGATCAGATCGAGCGCCCCGAGGAGGTCGGCGACGCTCTCGTCGCGATCGCCCGACGCCGTGCCACCCAGGACGTTGGCCAGGTCGCGGCTGGGGTGGTCGGGCGCCACCACCACCATGCCGTGGGAGGCCAGGTGGGAGGTGAGGAAGCTCGACTGCAGGCGCATCCCGGTGAAGCCGTGGCTGAACAGCACGACCGGGAAGCTCCCGTCGGCCGCGTCGACGTCGCGGGCGCCATCGTGGGTGAAGGTGGCCTCGGCATCGCCGGTGAGGATGTCGCGGATGGCGGGGGGTGTGAAGTCGCGGACGTCGTAGGTCACGGTGCCCTCGGTGCCGTCGACCGCGGGGTACCACACCTCGACTGCGGGACCGCTCGGCAGCTCGAGCGTGGTGACGCCCACCGGGAACGGACCGGCCTCGGCATAGGTTCGAGCAACGGCGACCGGGTCGACCGTGGTGGTGGTCGACTCGGGTGCCGCGTCGTCATCGGCGGGGTCGCTGTCGCTGGAGCAGGCGGCGAACGTGCAGGCGGAGGCGACGAGGAGGGCGATGAGGCGGCGGCGCATCGGGCGATGCTGGCACACGCCCGGCCCGGCCCCGGGTCAGGTCACCTCGACCGGTGCGGGCAGCACGTCGTACCAGGATCCCGGCTGGTGGGGTGTGGGGGAGAAGGCGTAGCGGATGCGGTCGGGCCCCAGGGCGACGAGGCTGGCCGACGTGGAGCCGTAGCTGCGCCCCTCGATCTCCCGCCGCACCAACAGGGCCCGCTCGTCGCCAGGGTCGAGGTGGTCGCCCTCCAGCAAGGTGACCCAGTCCGCCCAGGCATCGGCCAGGTCGGCGGCGGGCTCGGGAAGGTCGGCCAGGAGCGGGGCGAAGTGGGGGACCAACGGGTCGTCGGTGGTGTCGAGGCCCAGGTTGACCACGATGTGGGCGCCCGGCTCCAGGTCGACGTGGGTGAGGTGCTCGGCGTCCCAGGTCCACAGCTCGACCCGGTCGAGGTCGGCCCGGAGCAGGTGGAACCGGTCGTAGTCGCTCAGGTCGTCGGGCAGCGTGCCGTGGGCCAGCACGT
>JBPPMN010000375.1:0-8885 GCA_051306055.1 Acidimicrobiales bacterium | reverse complement strand
AGGGCGGCCAGTGCGCCAGAGAGCCGGGCGGCGTCGTCGATGTGGAGCTCGAGCAGCGGCTGCCCCTCGGTGACCTCGTCGCCGACGGTGGCGTGCCACGCCACCCCTGCGATGGGAGACACCGGGTCTTCCTTGCGGGAGCGGCCGGCACCCAGGCGCCAGGCGGCGATGCCCACGCCCATGGCGTCGAGCCGGCTGAGCGTGCCGGTGGCCCCGGCCCGGACCACCTCCACCTCCGAGGCCACCGGCAGCTCGGCGTCGGGGTCGCCGCCCTGGGCCCGCACCATCGCCTTCCAGGCATCCATGGCGCCGCCGCCGGCCAGCACCTCGGCGGGGTCGGCGTCGATCTCGACCAGCTCGAGCATCTCGCGGGCGAGGGCCACGGTGAGCTCCACCAGGTCGCTGGGGCCGCCGCCGGCCAGCACCTCCACCGACTCGGTGACCTCCAGCGCGTTGCCAGCGGTGCGGCCCAGCGGCACGTCCATCTGCGTGAGCAGCGCCATGGTGCGCACATCGTGGCTGGCGCCCAGGCCCACCATGGTCTCCGCCAGCTCCCGCGCCCGGTCGAGGTCCTTCATGAAGGCACCTGCGCCGACCTTCACGTCGAGCACCAGTGCGCCGGTGCCCTCGGCGATCTTCTTCGACATGATCGAGCTGGCGATGAGCGGGATCGACTCCACGGTGCCGGTGATGTCGCGGAGGGCGTAGAGCTTTCCGTCGGCCGGGGCCAGGTCGGGGCCTGGTGCGTTGATCACCGCGCCCACCTCCTCGAGGATGCGGACGACCTCGGCCTGGGGGAGGGCGGCGTGCCAGCCGGGGATGGCCTCCATCTTGTCGATGGTGCCGCCGGTGTGGCCGAGGCCGCGGCCGGCCGTCTGCGGCACCGCGGCGCCGCAGGCGGCGATGAGCGGGCACAGGATGAGCGACACCTTGTCGCCCACGCCGCCGGTGGAGTGCTTGTCGACCGTTGGCCGCGCCAGGCCTGACAGGTCGGCCCGGGAGCCGGAGGCGATCATCTGGGCCGTCCAGCGGGCCAGCTCGTCGCCATCGAGGCCGCGGAACAAGATGGCCATCAGCAGCGCCGCCGCCTGCTCGTCGCCCACCTCCCCGGCGGTGTAGGCGGCGATGAACCAGTCGATCTGGTCGTCGGTCAGCCGCCCGCCGTCGCGCTTGGCCAGGATCAGCTCGATGGCGTCCATCAGGTCTCTTCCAGGTGCTCGGGCCCGAACGCGTCGGGGAGCAGCTCGCCCAGGGGCCGCTCGTTGAACAGCAGCTCTGGGCCACCGTGCTCGTGGAGCAGCTGGCGGCAACGGCCGCAGGGCACCAGCGGCTGCCCGGCCCGATCGACGCAGGCCACCGCTACCAATCGCCCGCCTCCGGAGGCGTGCAGGGCGGAGACCAGACCGCACTCGGCGCACAGCGTGCAGCCGTAGGAGGCGTTCTCGACGTTGCAGGCGGTGAGGATGCGGCCATCGTCGACCAGACCCGCCACGCCGACCGGATATCGGGAGTAGGGCGCGTAGGCCCGTCCGCAGGCCGTGACCGCCTCTGCTCGAAGAGCCTGCCAGTCGATCTCGGGCCTGTCCGTCACCGCGATCGCTCGTAGGGCACGCCGTCGGCTGCAGGGGCCATCGCTCGGCCCACGGCGCCGGCGACGACGATGATCGTGACGACGTAGGGCAGCGACTGGAGGAACTCACTCGGGATCGAGAAGTCGCCGATGGTGACGTTCAGGATCTGCAGGCGGGAGCCGAGCGCCCGGGTGAAGCCGAAGAGCATGGCGCCGGCAAAGGCGGAGAAGGGCCGCCACTTGCCGAAGATGAGGGCGGCCAAGGCGATGAAGCCGGCGCCGTTGGTCATGTTGTCCTGAAACCCGCCCTGGGACTCCATGGAGAACCACGCTCCGGCCAGGCCGGCCACCAGGCCCCCGATCACCACCGCCTTGTACCGGATCCGGATCGGGTCGATGCCGAGCGTCTCGGCCGCGTGGGGGTTCTCGCCGACGGACCGCACCCGGAGCCCGAAGGCGGTGCGGAACAGGACCCACGCGGTGCCGGCGACGATCACCAGCATCGCGAAGAAGATCGGCTTGTTGGTGAAGAGCTGGTCGCCCACGATGGGGATCCTGCTGAGGAGCGGGAGGGCGATCGTGCCTGTGGGGACACCTGCGGACACCCCCGTGTCGACGAGCACCTCGGACCGCAGGAAGCCGGTGAGCCCTAGGGCCAGCAGGTTGATGACGACGCCGGAGATGATCTGGTCGACCCGGAAGGTGACCGAGAGCGTGGCGTGCAGCAGTGCCAGCAGTCCGCCGGTGAGGACCGCGATGAAGATGCCGAACCACAGCGCGGAGGTGGTGTTGGCGTCGCCAACGATGGCGTAGGCCATGAACCCGGTGCAGGCCGAGGCCAGCATCATGCCCTCGATGCCGATGTTGACCACGCCGGACCGTTCGCACCAGAGCCCAGCCATCGCGCCGAGCGCGATCGGCGTGCCGAGCCGCAGCGACTCGACCAGCAGCTGCATGACGTTGGTCTCCTGCGACCCCGACTGGGCGAGTGCGAGCACGAGCACGAGGGGGATGAAGAGCGCCGATCCCAAGATGAGGGCACCGCTGGCCAGGCGGACGGAGCGGCGTTCCAGGAAGGTGGCCACCGCGATGAGCACGAAGACGATGCCGATGGTGGTGACCGTGATCGGAGGATCCACCACCAGCTTCACCGGGTCGGGGGGCGGCTCCAGCGTGAGGCCCTTGTCGGCGGGGTCGAGGTTGGGTGCGACGTAGCCGACGAGGAACAGGCCCACGAAGCCGAAGATCACCCCCAGCGTCTGGCGGCGGCCGAACCGGAAGCGCGTCACGCCGAGGACCCCCAACCCGAGGTGATCTGCGTGGTGTCCAGGGCGCTGGAGCTCTCACGCTTCACCCGGAACAGCGTGCGCACGATCACGTCGGCGGCCACGAAGAGCAGCACCAGGGACTGGACGATCCGCACGGCGTCGATCGACAGGCCGCTCTCCTGCTGCATGAGCCCTGCCCCAGAGAGCATCGAGCCCCACAGGAGGGCGGTGAGGATGATGGCGAACGGGTTGGCGCGGGCGAGCAGGGCGATGGCGATGGCGTCGAAGCCGATGCCGGCGAAGGATCCAGGGCTCAGGAACCCGGAGGTGCCGGTGATCTCACCGGCCCCGGCCACGCCGGCGAAGGCGCCCGAGAGGGCCATGGCGCCGATGATGGTGCCGCCCACGCTCATGCCGGCGTACTTGGCGGCGTGTGCGTTGGCGCCGACGGTGCGCACGACGAATCCGAAGTTGGTGCGGCGCAGGACGAACCAGACCAAGGCACACAGGGCGATGGCGACGAAGAAGCCGAGGTGGAGGGGAGGGTCGGTGGAGACGATCTCCGGCATCCGGACGGAGTCGGGGAGCAGGGCCGTGCGCGGCACCGAGGCCCGCTCGTCGCGCAGGATGATGGGGTCCTGCGAGTTGACCAGCCACCTCACGATCAGGATGGCGATGTTGTTGAGCATGATCGTGACGATCACCTCGTGGGCACCGGTGCGGGCCTTGAGGAAGCCGGGGACGGCGCCGTAGAGGCCGCCGCCGAGAGCGCCGGCGATGACGACCAGTGGGATGGCGATCGGGCCGGGCACGTCGGCGAGCCAGCTGAAGGTGCCCACCCATGCCGCCGCGGTGGCGCCCACGAGCAGCTGGCCCTCAGCGCCGATGTTGAACAGGCCGGCCCGGAACGCGAACGCCACCGCCAGCGCCGCGCCGATGAACGGCGTGGAGCGGCTGAGGGAGGCGTTGACGCGGTCGGCGGAGCCGAACATCCCGCGCAGCAGGGCTGGATAGGCCTCGAAGGGGTTGCTGCCCACGAGCAGGATCGCCAGGCCGGCCACCACGAGGGCCAGCAGGATCGCGTAGAAGGGCACCAGTACCGACTGGGCACTGAACGACCGCCGCAGCTCGGACAGCCAGTCGGTGCCGCGGGGCTCCTCGCCGGCCATCAGGCCGCCGCCCCGGGGTCGCGGCCGCTGGCCATCAGCAGGCCGAGCTGATCGCGCGTGGCATCGGCCCGGTCGAACTGCCCGACGATGGCGCCGCGGTAGATCACCCCGATCCGGTCGGAGAGGTTGAGGACCTCGTCGAGCTCGGCGGACACGAGCAGCACGGCAGCTCCCTGGTCGCGCATGTCGACGATGCGACGGTGGATGAACTCGATCGACCCGACGTCGAGGCCGCGGGTGGGCTGGGCGACGATGAGGAGACGGTCCATGCCGTTCAGCTCTCGGGCGATGATCACCTTCTGCTGGTTGCCGCCTGAGAGCGTCTCCACGGGCACGAACGCGCTCGGCGTCCGGATGTCGAACTGGTCGACGAGCGTGCGGGCGTTGTCGGCGATGGCGTCCTCGCGCCGCAGGCCGCGGCGGGAGAAGGGGCTGACGCGGAACTGGTTCAGCACGAGGTTGTCGGCGATGGTGAACGGGCCGACCAGCCCATGCTTGGTGCGGTCCTCGGGCACGTGCCCAACCCCCAGCTCGAGGACGTCGCGGGGGGAGGCATGGGTGGCGTCGTGGCCGAGGATCTCCACGGTCCCGCCCCGCTTGGCGCGCATGCCGGCGATGGCCTCCACCAGCTCGCGCTGCCCGTTGCCCTCCACGCCGGCGATGCCGAAGATCTCCCCGGCTCGCACCTCGAGGTCGAGCCCGGCAACGGTGGTGACCTTGCGGTCGTCCTCCACGGTCAGGTCGTGCACGCGCAGCACCACGTCGGTCGGCGCGGCCGGGGCCTTGTCGATCGTGAAGGACACGTCGCGTCCGACCATCATCGTGGCCAGGCTCTGCTGTGTGGAGCCGGCGGGGTCGGCCTCACCGACCACCTTGCCGCCGCGGAGCACGACGATCTGGTCGGCGACCGCGAGCACCTCGCGCAGCTTGTGGGTGATGAAGATGATCGACTTGCCCTGCGCCACCAGGCTGCGGACCACCTCGAAGAACTGGTCGACCTCGCCGGGCGTGAGCACGGCGGTGGGCTCGTCGAGGATGAGGATGTCGGCCTCCCGGTACAGCGCCTTGATGAGCTCGACGCGCTGCTGCTCGCCGACGGAGAGCTCGCCGACGATGGCGTCGGGGTCGACCACGAGGCCGTACTGCTCGCCCAGCTGGCGGATGCGCTCGCGCGCCCGCTCGAGGTCGAGGCGCGCGCCCTTGGTGGGCTCGTCGCCTAGGACCACGTTCTCGGTGACGGTGAACACGGGGATGAGCTGGAAGTGCTGGTGGACCATCCCGATGCCAGCCGCGATCGCATCGCGCGAGCTGGCGAACTGCACGGGCTCGCCGTGCAGCACGATCTCGCCTTCGTCCGGCTGGTAGAGGCCGAACACCACGTTGACGATCGTGCTCTTGCCGGCCCCGTTCTCGCCGAGCAGGCAGAGCACCTCACCCCGGTGCAGGGTGAGGCTCACGTCTTGGTTGGCGATCACACCTGGGAACGTCTTGGTGACGCTCCGGACCTCGAGGATCGGCGCTCCGCCGTCGTCGCTCATGCCCCTCCATGGAGTCGGTGCAGGGTGGGGGTGAGGCAGCGCATCGGCCGCCTCACCCCCACCCGCTCGGTGCGTGCCGGGGCTTGCTACAGGGGCAGGCCCGTGGCCGGGTCGAGCCCGGTGGTGATCGAGCCGTCGGCGAGGCCCTGGCGAGCGGCCTCGACCGCAGCCAGCGCTTCGTCCGGGACCGCCGCGTCATGCGGCGGGGCGTAGGTGATGCCGCCGTTCTCCGCGGTCAGGGAGAAGATGCCACCGGTGAACTCAGCGTTCAGTGCGTTCACGATCTGCACGAACACGCCGAGGTCGACGCGCTTCACGGCCGAGCTGGCCAGGTACTCGGAGCCGGGAGCGGCCCCACCGTCGAAGGTGCTGAAGTACTCGTCCTGGTCGACGCCGATCGCCCACACGCCCTGCTGGGCAGCTGCCGCGACGCCACCGGAGCCGGTGAGGCCGCCGGCACCGAAGATGACGTCGGCGCCCTCGCCGATGAACTGCTGAGCGTCAGACGCACCCTTGTCGGGAGCGGTGAAGGACTCGTTGTAGATCGAGAGCACCTGGATGTCGGGGTTCACGGACTTGGCGCCGACCTCGTAGCCGTTCACCAGCTTGACCACCGGCGGCACGTCCTCGCGGCCGCCCACCACGCCGATGATGCCGCTCTCGCTGAGCGACGCGGCGAGCACGCCGGCCATGTAGCCGCCCTCGTCCTCGTTGAAGAGCACGCCGACGTAGTTGTCGGGGAAGGCGGGGGCGCCGGTCTCGTCGGCGAAGAACTGGTCGATGCCGATGAAGTCGGTGTCGGGATGCTCGGCCGCCGCCGCGCCGGTGTCGTCGGTGAGGAGGAAGCCCACGGTGATCACGACCTCCGGGTCGCCCTCGAGCGCGGTGCTGATGTTCTCCTGGTAGTCGGCCTCGGAAGCGGTCTCGATGAAGCTGGTCTCGAGCCCGAAGCACTCCTCGGCGGCCACCATGCCCTCGTAGGCGTACTGGTTGAAGGTCTGGTCGTCGACCTTGCCGATGTCGGTGACCAGGCGGACCGTGAAGCCCTCCGGCGCCTCGATGCCGGCGTCCTTCGCCTCCTGGCACAGGTCATCGAGCGAGACCTGCGACTGCTCGGATTCGCCGCCGGTGGTCGGGGTCTCGTCGCCAGAGGCGGCGGTGGTCGTCGTTTCGTCCGTGCTCGTGTCGTCGTCGTTTCCGCAGGCAGCCGTGAGCAGGCCGAGGGCAACGAGAGCGAAGAGCAGGCGCGGGGACCGCTTGAACAAGGTGTGCCTCCAAGAGCTGGGTGTGGGGATCGCGGTCAAGTTAGCGCAGTCCCCTCCACAGCGACGAGGGTCCTAAGTCCTCTCTGCGAGACGGGTTGGCCCTGCGCCGGGGGCGACCGGCAGACTCGGCCCCATGGCCCGCATCCTCGTGACCGAAAAGATCGCCGACGGAGGCCTCGACCGGCTCCGCGCTGCGGGCCACGAGGTGGACCTGCAGCTCGACCTCTCCCCGGAGCAGCTGCTCACCGCGGTGGCAGGGGCCCACGCCCTCATCATCCGCTCGGCCACCACCGTCACCGCCGATGTGCTGGCCGCCGGGCAGGACCTGGTGGTGGTGGGTCGGGCCGGCATCGGGCTCGACAACGTCGACACCGAGGCGGCCACCCAGCAGGGCGTGATGGTGGTGAACGCGCCGCAGTCGAACATCCTCACCACGGCCGAGCACACCATGGCGATGCTGCTCTCGCAGGCCCGCAACATCCCCCAGGCCCACGCCGCGCTGGTGGCCGGCCGGTGGGAGCGCTCGAAGTGGGAGGGCGTGGAGCTGGCCGACAAGACCCTCGGGATCGTGGGGCTCGGCCGCATCGGCAAGCTGGTGGCGCAGCGGGCCCTGGCCTTCGGCATGAAGGTGGTGGCCCACGACCCCTACGTGGCCCCCGACCGGGCCCGTCAGCTCAACGTGGAGCTGCTGAGCCTCGACGACCTGGTGGCCGAGGCCGACTTCCTCACCCTGCACGTGGTGAAGACCCCGGAGACCCTCGGCATGATCGGCGAGGACCTGCTGGCCAAGGCCAAGCCCAACCTGCGGATCATCAACGTGTCGCGGGGTGGGGTCATCGACGAGGCTGCCCTGGCCCAGGCCATCCGCGAGGGTCGCATCGGCGGTGCGGCCATCGACGTGTTCGCCAGCGAGCCCACCACGGAGTCGCCGCTGTTCGAGCTGCCCCAGGTGGTGGTGACCCCGCACCTCGGTGCCAGCACCACCGAGGCGCAGGACAAGGCCGGCGACACCATCGCCGAGATGGTGGGCCTGGCCCTCGCCGGTGAGTTCGTGCCCTTCGCCGTCAACGTGAGCGCCGCCGAGGCGTCGAGCACGGTGCGCCCCTTCCTTCCCCTGGCCGAGCGGCTGGGCCAGCTCTACGCGGCGCTGTCGGCCGGCGTGCCCGACGTGCTCGAGATCGGCTACGAGGGCCAGCTGGCCGACTCCGACACCCGCATCCTCACCCTCTCGGTGCTGAAGGGCGTCTTCGGCCGCGTGAGCGAGGAGCCGGTGAGCTACGTCAACGCCCCCCGCCTGGCCGAGGAGCGGGGCGTGGAGGTGCGCGAGTCGTCCACCTCCACCTCGCACGAGTACGTCAACCTCGTGACGATCCGTGGTGGCGACCACAGCATCGGGGGGACGCTCGTGGGCCTGAGGGGCGAGCCCCGCCTGGTGATGCTCGACGACCACTCCGTCGACGTGCCTCCCGCCGACCACATGGTGGTGGTGCGCAACGACGACGTCCCCGGGATGATCTCCAAGGTCACCGGCGTGCTCGGCGATGCTGGCATCAACATCGACGACATGCACCTCGGCCGCTCCGACGAGGGGCGGGCCGCGCTCATGGTGCTGGCCACCGACCGCCCCGTGCCCGACGACGTGCAGGCCCACATCGTCGCCGTCGCCGGCGTGGTGTCGGTGGCTGCGCTCTGAGCTGACGGGACCCGCGGGGGTGGGTCAGCGCTTGGCCGCCCGGAGCCCGTCGCCTTCGGCGGCGTCGGCGTCGCGGTAGCAGCGGTCCGGCCGGGTGCGCTCGTAGTTGAGCATCCCCGGCAGGTGGAAGATCTTGGAGGTCAGCTTGGCCTTCACCGGGTGCGAGGTGGGGCACACCTCGCCGGAGGGCTCCACCCACGCCTTGGCCGGCTTGCGGGAGGCCGGCTTCTTGGCGGCCTTGGCCGCCTTGGCGGGTTGCTTGGCTGCCTTCTTCGGCGTCGGCCGGGCCGCCTGGGCGGGGGCGGAGGGGGCCGCTTGATCGGGCACCACCTCGAGCGGCTCCCTATCGGCCACCGCGTCGGTGCGCAGCGGGGCCGCGGGC
>JBPPMN010000336.1:0-2149 GCA_051306055.1 Acidimicrobiales bacterium | reverse complement strand
CTGGCGAGCGGCCACGGCGGCGATGGCGAGGGTGGCGAGCGTCGCCTGGAGGAGCGCGGGGAGCTCCTTCCAAGCGTCGAGGAGGCCGCCTCCCAGGATCACGAACACCAGGATGCCGGGCACGATCCCGACCGCGGTGCCCACCAGGAAGCGACGGGGTGTGACTCGAGTGATCCCCAGCAGCCAGTCGGCCGCAGGGATCTGGCCGAAGACCACCCGCAGCGCCACGATGGGGCCGAGGCCGCCATCGGAGAGGCGCTCGTCGAAGCGGTGCAGACGGGACGGGATGCGAGCGCTCACCCAGTCGCGGGCGAACCACCGCGCGAAGGAGAAGGCCAACCAGCTCGACCCCATGTTGCCGAGCCAGCACAGGGCGACGGCGAGGGGTGCCGGCCACACCACGCCAGCGGGCACCATGTAGACCGCGCCCGGGACCCCCACGGGCTGGGTGACCCACATCACCGCCACGAAGGCGATCGGCCCGAGCGCGCCGGTCTGGGTCAGCGCCGATTCGACGTTGCCATCGCCGGTGAGCCAGGACCAGCCGCCGAACGCCGCGAAGCCGGTGACCGCACATGCTGCGGACAGCGCCGCCATTAGGCGGGTGGGACGGGTCGCGGCAAGGGTCACCGGCGATGCTTCGCTGTCGCCGGGGTCCGCTCCTGCGGCCGCTGCCTCAGCCCAGGTGGTCGCACAGCAGGTGGCTGGCCGTCTCCAGCTCCGACGCCACCCAGGGGAGGTCGCCCACGCCGTTGGTCCACGCCACGAGGCAGGAGAACCACACGTGGCCGAGCACCTTGGCGATGGCGGCCTCGGTGCGGGGGTCCGTGCCGGGCGGGAAGGCCCGCAGCATCACCCGCTGCATCACATCGGTGGTGTTGGCCGACGCGTAGCCCGCCTCGCGGTCGTCGGAGGTGAGGGCCGTGATCACCGCCTCCGCCAGCTTCGGCTGGCGCTGCATGGTGGTGACGGCCCGCGCCAGCACGTCGTAGACACGCTCAGCGGTGGTGTCGCCCTGCGGCGCCTTCTGGCTGACACGCCGCTCCAGGTCCTCCATCCAGGTCACCATCGCCGCCGCCAGCAGCGCGTCCTTGGACGGGAAGTAGCGGTAGACGGTGCCCAGCGCCACCTCGGCGGTGGCGGCCACATCGCGCATCTGCACGGCGTCGTAGCCCCCCTTGGCTCCGAGCTCGAGGGCGGCCTGCAGCACCCGCTGGCGGCGGGCGGCCTGGCTCGAGGTGAGGGCGTCGGGGCCGGCCATGGTCGAGGAACCTACCGGCCCGTCCGGGCCAGGTCGCGGAAGGGGATGTCCTTGTCGGCCCGGGCCTCGGTGGGGAGGCCGAGCACTCGCTCGCCGATGATGTTGCCCTGGATCTGGTCGGAGCCGCCGGCGATCCGCAGCGAGGGCGAGTGGAGGAACTTCGTGAGCCACACCCCACCGCGGGGCAGGTCGGCGGGATCGGCCAGCATCGCACTGGCCCCCTGCACGTGGATGGCCGTGGTGGTCATCTGCTGCATGAAGCGGGCGTAGGCCAGCTTCATCACCGAGGTCTCAGCTCCGGGCCGGGTGCCCTGCGACAGCGCCGTCTGCGAGCGCAGCCGCAGGAACCGCAGCAGCTCGCTGCGGAGGTGCGCCTCCACCACGGCCTGGCGGACGAGCGGGTCGTGCGCCCGACCCAGGTCCTGGGCCAGGGCGATGAGCCCGGGCGGGTCGGCACCCCCGGAGCCACCGGCGATGGCCGTCCGTTCGCTGGCCAGCGTGGTCTGGGCGACGCGCCACCCTTCCCCCACCGACCCGAGCACGTTGGCCGCCGGGATGCGCACCTCGTCGAGGAACACCTCAGAGAAGTGGGCGTCGCCGGTCATCTGCCGCAGCGGCCGGATGTCGATGCCCGGCGTGGACATGTCGACGACGAGGTAGGTGATCCCCTTGTGCTTCGGGGCGTCGAGGTCGGTGCGGGCGAGGAGGATGCCCCACTCCGCCCGGTGGGCCGCGGAGGTCCACACCTTCTGCCCGGTGACGACCCACTCGTCGCCGTCGAGGACGGCACGGGTGGTGATGTTGGCCATGTCGGAGCCGGCCTCGGGCTCGCTGAAGAGCTGGCACCACACCTCGTCGCCGCGGAGCATGGCGGGCAGGTAGCGCCGC
>JBPPMN010000314.1:0-2055 GCA_051306055.1 Acidimicrobiales bacterium | reverse complement strand
CCCCACCCCCGTGCCGACCGCCCGCCGCTGGGCCGGTCAGCGCTGAGCCCAGGAGACCGCCGTGTTCCGCACGACCCACATCCGCACCAAGCTGGCCATGGCCCTCGCCGTCCCACTCGCCGCACTCGTCTTCGTGGCCGGCTTCGAGGTCGTCTCGGCCCGCGAGGAGGTGCGTGAGGCCCGATCGCAGAGCCAGCTGGCCTCTGCGTCCCTCGGCCCCGGCAGCCTGGTGGTGAACCTCCAGAACGAGCGCAACCGCGCTGGCATCGACCTCATCGGGCTCGGCGCAGCCGCTGAGCTGGCCGTGGCCGACAACGCCGAGGCCCGCAGCCTCACCGATCCGTCGGCCGAGGCGTTCAAGGCCGAGACCGACTCCCGCGGTGGGGCTGTCTCCGAAGCCTTCGCCCCCGCCTGGGAGGCCTTCGAAGCCCTGGATGCGCTCCGCGCCGAGATCGACGCCTACGACGGGCCGATGGACGCCACCAACGAGGTCTTCGCCGACGACGTGTTCGAGCGCTACACGGTCATCATCGAGTCGTTCTTCGACGGCACGTCACAGGTCGCGCTGAGCGTCGACCAGTCCTCCCTGCGCAACGGCGCCGAGATCGTCGACGCCGCCACCCGCCAGGCCGAGATCCGTGCTCGCATCGTGCGCCGTGTCGTCCAGGCCACCATCACCGGCACCCTCGACGCTCCTGGCGTGCGCCAGGAGGTCGCCGCCCTCTACGACCGTGGGCAGGGCTTCGACGACGACGTCCGCAGCAACGCCAGCGGCGCTTACGCGGGTGTGGGTGACGCCACCTTCGCCGAGTCGGGCGTGCAGAGCTTCAACCGTCAGATCGACGTGTACCTGTCCGGTGAGGCGCTCCCCGAGATCACGCCGCTGCTCACCGCCGTGGCCGCCGATCCCGACATCGGCTACACCGGCCTCCGCACCGAGGCGGCCGACATGCTCTCCGCCGAGGCCCAGCGCCTGGTCGACGCCGCCCAGGCCCGCGAGCGGCTGTTCGTGGGCATCGCCCTCGGCGGGCTCCTGCTGGCCCTCGTGGTCACCTGGCTGGCCAGCCGCTCGATCACCCGGCCGCTGCGGTCGCTCAAGGAGCAGGCCGAGGACATGGCCGGCAACCGTCTGCCCGCCGCCGTGCGCCAGATCCTCGACACCCCCTCGGGCGAAGACGTCGTGATCCCCGACGTGGCGCCCATCACGGTCAAGACCAGCGACGAGGTGGCTGAGGTGGCCGCCGCGCTGAGCGCCGTGCAGGCCTCAGCGGTCGACCTCGCCGTCGAGCAGGCGGTGCTGCGTCGCAACATCTCCGACTCCTACGTGAACCTCGGTCGCCGCAACCAGAACCTCCTCAGCCGCCAGCTCGACTTCATCACCGACCTGGAGCGCAACGAGACCGATCCCGACACCCTCGAGGGCCTCTTCCGCCTCGACCACCTCGCCACCCGCATGCGCCGCAACGCCGAGTCGCTCCTGGTGCTGGCCGGCATCGAGCCGCCCCGCCAGTGGTCGGCGCCGGTCAAGGTGTCCGACGTGATCCGAGCCGCCCTCGGCGAGGTCGAGGACTACCAGCGGGTGGTGGTGCGCCACCTCGAGCCCGCCTCGGTCACCGGCGCGGTGGCCGCCGACGTGGCCCACGTGGTGGCCGAGCTCATCGAGAACGCCCTGAGCTTCTCCCCGCCCGAGCAGTCGGTCGAGGTCCGGGGCCGCCTCACCACCGACGGCTACACCGTCGCCGTGACTGACAACGGGCTCGGCATGAGCGCCGAGGACATCGCCCGGGCCAACCGTCGCCTGGCCGGCCACGAGTCCTTCACCGTGGCCCCCTCCCGCTACCTGGGGCACTACGTCGCCGGCCACCTGGCCAGCCGCCTCGGCATCGTGGTGGAGCTCCAGGACAGCCCGGCTGGCGGCATCACCGCCCGCATCGACGTCCCGATGGGCCTGCTCGCCGACGACGAGTTCGGCCGCCAGGCCCCCGTCGGCTCGTCCGCCCCGGCCGCTGTCGCCATCGCCGCTCCGGCCCCGGCTCCGGCTGAGCCGGTCGCCAC
>JBPPMN010000303.1:0-26602 GCA_051306055.1 Acidimicrobiales bacterium | reverse complement strand
TTCTGCACCGTCTCGTTCTCGGCGAACCACTCGTTGGTGTGCAGCGGGTGGTGGTTCATCGTGATCATGCAGAACAGGTGGTCGTCGTACTCGGTGATCGTCTTGCCGGGCCAGTGCTTGTACACGTCGCCGGGGACGAAGTCCTCGAGGTGGCGGCCGAACGGGCGGTCGTACGTGGTCATCGACGTGGAACCTACGGCCTGGCTCCCGATGCCTTCCACACGGAGGCTCAGGGCAGGTCGGCGGCGAGGAACCCGTCGATCACCTCGAGGCAGCGTGGATGGGCCTCGAGGTGCGGCAGGTGACCGGTGCCCGCGAGCCGTTCGAAGCGGGCGTTCGGGACCCGGGCAGCCAGGTGCTCGCTCAACGGGAGGCTGAGGTCGTCGAGGTCACCGCACAGCACCAGCGTGGGGGCCGCGATGTCTCCCACTCGGTCCCAGGCTGGCGCACCGTCGCGCTCGGGGCCGATGGGATCGGCCCGCAGCGCGGCACCGTTCATCTCGAGGAACAGGTCACGGGCCGGCGAGCCGACTCGGCCCTCTGGCGCCGACCACCCGTCGAGCCAGGCGTGCGCCTCGACGCGGTTGAGCTCGTCGGGATCGCCGAGCTCCTCGGCCGCCTCGTAGGCGGCGATCACCGCCCGCACGGGCTCGGGGAAGCCGGCGAGGTCGTCTTCGGGAGCGCCGCTCACGGCCGACCCGATGAGCACCAGGGCCCGGATCAGATCGGGACGAGCCAGGGCTAGGTCGAGCGCCACCTTGCCGCCGTTGGAGGCGCCGATGACCACGACGGGCAGCGTTGCCGCGCCGGCGGCGGCGAGCACGGCGAGCGCGTCGTCGACGGGGTCGTGGGGTTCGGGGCTGCAGCTGGTCCGGCCGTAGCCGCGCTGGTCGTAGGCGATGGTGCGGTGCTGAGGCCGGAGCACGTCGATGAGCGGGGCCCAGCTGCGGGAGTCGGTCACTCCTGCGTGGAGCAGCAAGACGGGCGGACCGGTGCCATCGATGGTGCAGGCGAGCCGGGCGGACCCAGAGGTCACGAAGGTCATCGGGACCGATCCTGCTGAGCCTGGCGGGCCTCGGCAAGCGACTTCGCTGCCGCCGATGATCGCCTCGCGGCGCTCCGAGCCCAGATCGCCCGCCGTATCGCAGCCCCCGCTCCTGGAACACCCGTGGCCCATGGGCTGGAGCGGTGTGCCGCGCTGCACCCGCACCGTCGCCAGACCCCCCATCTCGCGTCGAGGGCGATTCCGCTCACCCCCAGGGCCGCCGGTACGATCCGGCCATGACCACCCCCGATCTCACCGCCGCCGCCGCCGTCGTCGAGCTGGCCCGCAAGGTCGTCGCGCAGGGCACCCGCACCCTGAAGGCCGGGGGCGGCCCCGACACCGACCAGGTGCTGGCCTACGACCTGGCCCACGCCGCCTCCGTCCTCGAGGCCGCCCGGTCGATGCTCGACTACGGCGCCCTGGGCGACACCGAGGCCGCCATCACCTGCGCCTTCGTGGCCGACACCGTGGGCGAGCTGGCCAGCCGGCTGTTCGGTCGGGAGGCCACCTGGGGTGCCGAGGCGGGCGCCCTCGACGGCGCCCGGGCCTTCTGCGCCTCCTACCGAGCCCCGGAGTTCCTGGCTGGGCTGGCCGGCCAGGAGGGCCCCCGCCACCTCGACGACGACTTCGAGATGGTGCAGGACACCTTCCGACGCTTCGCCGAGGAGAAGCTCAAGCCCATCGCCGAGCACATCCACCGCCACAACGACGACATCCCCGAGGACATCATCAGCGGCCTCGCCGAGATGGGCGCCTTCGGGCTCTCCATCCCGGAGGAGTACGGCGGCTACGGCAGCGGCGGCGAGTCGGAGTACATCGGCATGGTGGTGGCCACCGAAGAGCTCTCCCGTGGCTCGCTGGGCGCCGGAGGCTCGCTCATCACCCGCCCCGAGATCCTCACCCGGGCCCTCGTGAAGGGCGGCACCGAGGAGCAGAAGCAGCAGTGGCTCCCGCAGCTGGCCACCGCCGAGGTCATGAACGCGGTGGCCGTCACCGAGCCCGACTTCGGCTCCGACGTCGCCGGCCTCAAGGTGACCGCCACCAAGGTCGACGGCGGCTGGCTGATCAACGGCGTCAAGACGTGGTGCACCTTCGGGGCCCGGGCCGACGTGCTCATGCTGCTGGCCCGCACCGACCCCGACCGCACCAAGGCCCACCGCGGCCTCTCGATGTTCGTGGTGCCCAAGGCCCGCGGCGAGGGCCACGGCTTCGTGCTCGACCAGGAGGCCGGTGCCGACGGCGGTGCGCCCGGCGGCGGCCGCATGGAGGGTCGCCCGATCGACACCATCGGCTACCGGGGCATGCACAGCTACGAGGTGGCCTTCGACGCCTGGTTCGTGGCCGACGCCAACCTGGTGGGCGGCGAGGACGGCCTCGGCAAGGGGTTCTACCTCCAGATGGCGGGCTTCGAGAACGGCCGGCTCCAGACCGCCGCTCGAGCCGTCGGCGTGATGCAGGCCGCCTACGAAGCCGCCCGCCAGTACGCGGATGACCGCATCGTGTTCGGCCAGCCCATCGCCGACCTGCAGCTCACCAAGGTGAAGCTGGCCCGGATGGCCATCACCATCCAGGCCTGCCGGCAGGCGTCCTACGGCGTGGCTCGCCTCATGGCGAAGGGCGAGGGCACCCTCGAGGCGGCCATGGTGAAGGCCTACGTGTGCAAGGCCGCCGAGTGGGTCACCCGCGAGGCCATGCAGATCCACGGCGGCATGGGCTACGCCGAGGAGTACGACGTGAGCCGCTACTTCGTCGATGCCCGCGTGCTGTCGATCTTCGAGGGCGCCGACGAGACGCTCTGCCTCAAGGTGATCGCCCGCCGGATGGTCGAGCAGGTCGACGGGTAGTCCCCCGGCATCGACGCCCCTCCCCGCTACGTCTGCTTCGGCAAGGACTGCCGCAAGAGCAAGGGCCACGACGCCCTGATCGAGTCGGTCGAGGCCACCTCCGGTCCGGCCGCCCAGGCGGTGCCCTGCCAGAAGATCTGCAAGGGCCCGGTGGCGGGCGTCCGCCTCCCTGACGGCGACGTCCACTGGTTCGCCAAGCTGCGCAAGGGCCGCCACCGACGGGCCATCGAGCAGCTCCTCACCCATCCCGAGGACGAGGTCCCCGACGTACTCGCCGATCGCGACGTGGCCAAGCGACGAGGCCGCCTCAAGCCGGCGAAGCCTGGTTGGGGGCCGCCCGGGGCCGCTCTCTAGGGTGGGGCGCATGCGCAGCGCGAAGGACTTCTTCCGTCCCCTGGCCGTCGGAGCCCCGGAGCCGCTCCGGGAGATCCCGTTCCGGCCCTCCCGGATGATCCACTTCTTCCCGGCCTCCAACCCGAAGATGGTGGGCAAGGTGCCCGACATCGCGCCCACCGTCGACGTGATCCTGGCCAACCTCGAGGACGGCGTGCCGGCCAGCGACAAGGAGGCCGCCCGAGCCGGCCTGGTCGAGGTGGGCAAGGCCCGCTCCTTCGGCGACACCCAGTTCTGGACCCGGGTCAACAGCCTCGACTCGCCGTGGGGCCTCGACGACATCGTCACGGCTGTCACCGAGGTCGGCGACGCCATCGACGTGGTGATGATCCCGAAGGTGGAGGGTCCCGAGGACATCCACTACGTCGACCGGCTCCTCGCCCAGCTCGAGGCCAAGGCCGGGCTCGACCGCCCGATCCTCGTGCACGCCATCCTCGAGACGGCGCGCGGTGTGGCCAACGTGGAGGAGATCTGCGCCGCCTCGCCCCGCATGCAGGGCCTGTCGCTGGGGCCGGCCGACCTGGCCGCCAACCGCCGCATGAAGACCACGAGGGTGGGCGGCGGCCACCCGGGCTACCTCGTGCGCCAGGATCCCGTCGACGGAGACATCGACGGCGAGCGGGCCATCTACCAGCAGGACCTCTGGCACTACACCGTGGCCCGCATGGTCGACGCCTGCCAGGCCAACGGGATCTTCGCCTACTACGGGCCCTTCGGCGACATCAAGGACACCGTCGCCTGCGAGGACCAGTTCCGCAACGCCTTCCTCCTCGGCTGCGTCGGCGCCTGGAGCCTCCACCCGGTGCAGATCGACATCGCCCGCAAGGTCTTCTCGCCGTCGGTCGACGACGTGGCTCACGCCCGGCGGGTGATCGCGGCGATGGGTGACGGCACCGGTGCCGTGATGCTCGACGGCAAGATGGAAGACGACGCTTCGGTGAAGCAGTGCAAGGTGATGGTGGCCCTGGCCGAGGAGCTGGCCGCCAAGGATCCCGAGCTGGCCAAGCTCTACGCCGAGGTGGAGGCCTGATGACCGACGCCCACCTCGACCCCGCTTCCCTGCGGCCGCGGCGTTCGGTGCTCTACATGCCGGGCGCCAACGAACGGGCCCTCGAGAAGGCCCAGACCATCCCCGCCGACGCCCTCATCCTCGACCTCGAGGACGCGGTGGCCCCCGACGCCAAGGCGGAGGCGCGCGACCGGGTGTGCGCCGCGGCCACCAGCGGCGCCTACGGCCAGCGGGAGGTGGCCATCCGGGCCAACGGCATCGGCACCGAGTGGCACGAGGCCGACCTGGCCGCCATCGCGACCGCCGGCCCGGCGGCCGTCGTGGTGCCCAAGATCGACTCGGCTGCCGACGTGCACGCCATCGAGCGGGCGCTGGAGGCGGGCGGGGCGCCCGACCACACCCGCATCTGGGCCATGCTCGAGACGCCGATCGCCATGCTGTCGGCGCTGGAGATCTGCCGCGCCTCGGAGCGCCTGGCCGTGCTGGTGATGGGCACCAACGACCTGGCCAAGGAGCTGCAGGCCGCCCACGTGCCGGGCCGCCAGCCGCTGCTGCCCGGCCTGGGGCTGTGCCTCCTGGCCGCCCGGGCCGCCGGCAAGGTGATCCTCGACGGCGTCTACAACGACATCAAGGACGAGGCCGGGTTCCTGGCCGAGTGCGAGCAGGGCCGCGACCTCGGCTTCGACGGCAAGACCCTCATCCACCCGAGCCAGGTCGAACCCTGCAACGCCACCTTCGCTCCGCCGCCCGCCGAGGTGGAGCGGGCGGAGCGCATCATCGCCGCCTTCGAGGAGGCGGAGGCCGACGGCCGCGGCGTGGTCACCGTCGACGGCCGGATGATCGAGAACCTCCACGTGGAGCAGGCTCGCCGGACGCTGGCCATCGCGGAGGCCATCGGCGCCCTCTGAGGCTGAGGAGCGGCGACCCTTCGCCGCCCGGGGTCAGCCCAGGTGCTCGTGGAAGAAGCCGACCGTCTGGGCCCAGGCCCGGCCGGCGGTGGAGGCGTCGTAGACCTCCGGGCGGGTGTCGTTGAAGAAGGCGTGGTCGACTCCGGAGTGCACGATGATCTCCGCCTCCTTCCCGAGGCCCTTCAGGTCGGACTCGAGCCCCGCCGCCGCCTCGGGGGTGAAGAAGCCGTCGTTCTCCGCGTAGTGACCGAGCACGGCGGCGTCGAGCCGCGACCAGTCGGGCTGGGCGTCGGGCCACGGGATCAGGCCGTACCAGGGCACGCAGGCCTTCACCTTGTCGGGACGCTGGGTGGCCAGCACCAGGGCCAGCCCGCCGCCCATGCAGAAGCCGGTCACGCCCACCCGGTCGCCGCCGGCCCGGCGGCCCGCCTCGTCGACCGCACCGGCCATGTCCTTGGCCGCCTGGGCGAGGTTGAGAGCCATCATGAGCTTGCCGGCCTCGTCGGGCTCCGTGGTGCTCTCCCCGTGGTAGAGGTCGGGCGCCAGCGCCACGAACCCCTCGGCTGCGAACCGGTCGCACACGTCGGTGATGTGGGGCACCAACCCCCACCACTCCTGGATCACCACGAGCGGCATGCCGCTTCCCGAGGGTGGGATGGCGAGGTACCCGCTGGCGGCGCCTCCGTTGGACGGGAACTCGATGGTCTCTCCCATGGGCCGAGACCCTACCCAGCAGTTGCGTCATGATCCTGGGCGTGCCCGTCCACCCGCCTGCCGTCGTCGACGTGTGCGTCGTCGGGGGCGGCATCGTCGGCCTGGCCGTGGCGCGACAGGTGCTCCTCGACCGGCCGGGCGCCGGTGTGCTGCTGGTGGAGAAGGAGTCCGAGGTGGCCAACCACCAGAGCGGCCGCAACAGCGGCGTCGTGCACGCCGGCCTCTACTACCGCCCCGGCTCCGAGAAGGCCCGCCTCTGCCGCCAGGGGGTGGGGCTGCTCCAGGAGTACTGCGCCGCTCACGGCCTGCCCTACGACGCCTGCGGCAAGCTGGTGGTGGCCCTCGACGCCGACGAGGAGGGGCGACTGGAGGCGATGCAGGCGCGCGGCGGCGCCCTGGGGGTCCCCGGCCTCGAGCGGCTGGGTCCTGACGGCATCCGCGCCCACGAGCCCCACGTCGTCGGGCGCCAGGCGCTGTGGTCGCCGAGCACGGCCATCACCGACTTCGCCGCCGTGGCCCGAGCCCTGGCCCAGGAGGTGACGACGCTCGGCGGCGAGGTCCGCCTCGGCACCACGGTGACGGCCATCGACGGCCACGCGGTCCGCACCGACACCGGGGACGTCGACGCCCGGTCGGTGGTGATCTGTGCCGGGCTCCAGGCCGATCGGCTCTCGAGAGCGGCGGGCGGCCCCGATGGCCCTCGGATCGTCCCCTTCCGCGGCGAGTACCTCCGCCTCCGCCCCGATCGGAGCCACCTCGTCCGTGGGCTCGTCTACCCCGTGCCCGACCCGACCACGCCGTTCCTCGGCGTGCACTTCACCCGCCGGGTCGACGGCGCCGTCGACGTGGGACCCAACGCGGTGCTGGCCCTGGCCCTGGAGGGCTATCGGTGGCGCGACGTGAGCCCCGGTCACCTCGCCTCGCTGGCGGCCTTCGGCGGCACCTGGCGGCTGGCCCGCAGGCACTGGCGCACGGGGGTGCACGAGGTGCGGGGCAGCCTCAGCCGTCGCACGTTCGCCCGTCGGGCCGCCGCCTACCTGCCGGGCCTCGGCACCGGCGACCTCGAGCGGGCTCCGGCCGGGGTGCGAGCCCAGGCCGTGCAGGCCGACGGCACCCTGGTCGACGACTTCGTGGTGGCCCGCCATGGCCCGGTGGTGGCCATCCGCAACGCCCCGTCACCGGCAGCCACGTCGTCGCTGGCCATCGCCGAGCACGTTGCGAGCCTCCTGCCCACCTGAACCGGCCGGGCATGCCCCGCCGGGCGGCGGCGGTGGGCCAACCTGGAGGGTGTGCAGGTCCTCCTCGTCGCGCTGGCCGGCGCCGCCGGTGCCTTGAGCCGTTGGGGGATCGGGTCGTTGGTCGGCGGCCGCTCCTTGCCCTGGCACACGCTCGGGATCAACGTCGCCGGGTCGTTCGCGCTGGGCCTGCTGCTGCGCACGGCCGACCTCAGAGGCTGGCCCGACAGCACGGTGGTGGTGCTCGGCGTCGGCTTCCTCGGCGCCTTCACCACCTTCTCCACCTTCTCGGTGGAGGCGTTCACGCTCCTGCGAGACGAGCGGGCTGCCGCGGCCCTCGGCTACGTGGCCGCCACCATGGCCCTCGGCATCCTCGCGGCGGCGGCCGGTTGGGCCGCCGCCCGCTAGCCGATCCTCAGTAGGCGCCCTCGAGCTTGCGGTGGTCCCAGCTCACCACCTTGTCGACGGAGATGCGCACGCCGAAGCGCTTCGCGCCGGTGGCGTGCACGAAGGGTCGCACCTCGTCGTTGATCTCGCCGAAGTAGCGCACGTAGACGGCCTCGCCGATCTCGTTGATGGCGTCGCGGTCGGTGATGACCTCCCCGCGCCCGACCAGCTCCACCCCTTGGAGCTCGGCGTACTCCTCGCCCGTCTCGACCAGGCACGTGATGCGGGGGTCGCGCTGGAGGTTGAGGATCTTCTGGCTCTTGCCGAAGGTCCAGAACACGGGGTCGCCGTCGAGCACGGCGTACCACATCGCCACGAGGTGGATCGTGTCGTCGTGGTTGAACGAGGCCACGTTCATCGTGTGGCGGCCCGACAGGAACGCCTCCACCTCGGCCTCGGACATGCGGATCTGGTCGCGACGTGACATGGACAGGTGTCTACCTCACGTGCGGTAGGTGCCTGGTGCGTGACCGGGATCGAACAGCTCGGGGGCCACCGGGCAGTCGGTGCGGCGAAGCGCCTCGGCCGGGGTGGTGAGCCCGCCGGGGCCGCACACCTGGTCGACCAGGTCGAGGGGGACCACCTCCTCGTCGAGATCCCAGGGGTCGGCCGCGTGGGTGAGGCGGCGGCCGGCCAGGGCGTCCCACATGCGCGGCGGGAGCAGGCGGCCCACCCCCACGGCGAGCCACACCGGCACCTCGGCGTGGCGAGCCACGGTGGCCGCCGCCAACGAGCCGCTGACGCCCACGAAGCCGCCAGGACCCACGGCGACCGCTTCGAGCAGCAGCACGTCGGACGAGCTCACCGCTGCGCCCAGCCCGGAGGTGGGCACGTCGACCGCGTCGATCCCGGCGTGCAGGAGGCGACGAACCAGGCCGCTGCCCTCGCCCAGCGCGTCGACGGCCAGCACCTCCACGTCGCCTCGGCGCGGCAGGGCCTCACCCACCAGCTCGGGCCAGCCGATCACGCAGGCCGTGGCGTCCTCTGGCAGCGCGTAGCCCAGCTCGTTGACGGTGCGGTCGTGGCTGATCTCGTCGACGGCGTCCCACGCCTCCCGTTGCCCGTCCGGAGAGGTCAGCACCCGGGCGCACAGCCACCACAGCGGCGCCGAGGTGGGGTGGCGATCGACGATGCGTCGGCAGGCGGCCACCAGGCCGGCGGGATCGTCGCGGAAGGCGGCCAGGGCCTGCGCGGTCTCGCTGACCAGCGCCGTCTGATCGGCTCCCGAGGCTCGGGCGACGTAGCGGAGGCGCTCGATCGGGTGCACCCCGCGACGCTACCGCCGCCGCTCAGGGCAGCGGATCCGAGGCCAGCGCCGTCCAGTCGCCGGTGAGCTCGAGCGAGGCGGGCGCCTCCAGCCGGCGCGACGACCGGCCGGCCCACACGGTGTGCTGGCCGGCCTCGGCCCGCCAGCACGACGAGCGGGCGTCCCAGAAGGCGAGGTCGCGCATCGTGAGCTCGACCTGCACCGTGGTGGCGGCACCCGGGTCGAGGGCCACCTTGGCGAAGCCACGCAGCTCGCGGATCGGACGACGGACCGAGGCCTCCGGATCGCCCACGTAGACCTGCACCACCTCGGTGCCGGCCCGCCCACCGGTGTTGCGCACGTCGACCTCCACCACGACCCGACCCCCTGGTTCGACGGTGGGCGCTCCGAGGCGGGGCTCCGACAGCTCGAAGCTGGTGTAGCTGAGGCCGTGGCCGAACGGGAACGCCGGGTCGATCTCCCGCACGTCGTACCAGCGGTGACCGCAGAACACCCCCTCCTGGTAGCGCAGCACGCCGGGATCGGGGGGAGTGTCGAGGAGGGCCGGCGTCTGGGCCATGCCGGTGGGCAGCGTGCAGGGCAGGCGGCCGCCGGGGTCGGCGTCGCCGCCGAGCACGTCGGCCACCGCCCGGCCGCCCTCCTGGCCCGGGAGCCAGCACCACAGCAGCGCGGGCACCTCGTCGGCCCACGACAGGTCGACCGGCGAGCCGGCCACGACGGCCACCACCGTGCGGGGCTGGGCGGCCACCACCGCCCGGATCAGGTCGACCTGCCGGCCCGGGAGCTCCATCGAGGTGCGGTCGCGCCCTTCGGTCTCCCAGTCGTTGTCGAGCCCCACCACCACCAGGGCCACCTCTGCGGCGGCCGCCGCGGCCACGGCTCGGTCGAAGTCGTCGGGCGCCTCCGGCGGCGAGCAGCGCACCTCGACGGCCAGGCGCATCGCCGGATCGCTCACCTCGGCGGTCAGCTCGATCGGCACCGGCCGACCGGCGTCGAGGTCGATGGTGTCGTCGACCGGGTCGAGTGAGCGACCGTCGATCGTGAAGGTGACCTGGCCGTTGGTCTTCACCTTGAACCGGTGGGCACCCGACCGGGCCGGCGTGAAGGTGCTGACGGCCCGGCCGGTCCAGGCGGCAGGCGCATCCTCGTCGCCAGACTCGTCGAGCAGCACCACGCGGAAGTCGCGCGGGGCGAGGCGGTCTCGCACCTCGCCGTCGGCGCCTACCAGCTCCACATCGACCCCCACGCCGCCGTCGGCGCGACGGAGGTGGCGGCCCTCCAGCGCGGGGGTGCCACGGGTGGCCCGCAGTCCCTCCTCCACCACCACCCGGTCGCCGTAGCGCTCACGGAGCCCATCGGCGATGGTGGCCACGTCGGTGGGGGTGACCCGAGCGCTGCCGCCGCCCTGGATCACCTCGCGGTCGGCGTTGGGGCCCACCACCGCGATGGTGCCCTCGCCGAGCAGCGGCAGCACGGGCGCGCCCTCGACCGGCTCGTTGCGCAGGAGGGTGAGGGCCGCCACCGCCGCCTCCCGGGCCAGCGCCACCTCGGCCTCGGCGCCACCAGCGGCGTCGGTGCCCGGCGGCCGCTGGTCGGCGCCGGTGCGGCGCCCGAGGAGGGCCAGCCGCTCCCGCTTGGCCACGATGACGTCGCGCGCCACGGTCCCGTCGGCCACCGCGTCGGCCAGGGCCTGGCCCCAGTGGAGGGGCGGGCCGGGCATCTCGAGGTCGAGGCCGGCCTGTGCCGACGCCGCGGTGGAGTGCACGGCGAACCAGTCGGAGATCACCACGCCGTCCCACCCCCACTCCTCGCGGAGGATGGTGGTGAGCAGGCGCTCGTTCTCGCTGCAGTGGGTGCCGTGGAGGCGGTTGTAGGCCGCCATGGTCGACCAGCCCCCGGCCCGGCGCAGCGCGTGCTCGAAGGGCAGCAGCGACACCTCCCGCAGGGTGCGCTCGTCGGGCTCGGAGGAGATCTCGAAGCGGTCCTCCTCCTGGTCGTTGGCCACGAGGTGCTTCACGCAGGCGCCGATCCCCTCGGTCTGCAGCCCCTCCACGTAGGCCACCGCCAGGTGGGCGGTGAGCACCGGGTCTTCGGAGAAGCACTCGAAGTGGCGACCGCCCAGCGGCGTCCGCTGGAGGTTCACGGTGGGGCCCAGCAGCACGTGGGCCCCCTTGGCCAGCGTCTCGGCGGCCAGCCCCCCGCCCACGCGGCGCACCAGGTCGACGTCCCAGGTGGCGCCCAGCGCGGCGCCGCAGGGGAAGCTCACGGAGCTGGGGCCGCCGGCGAAGCGGTCGCCGCGCACCCCGCTGGGACCGTCGCTCACCTTGAGCGCCGGCACGTCGCCCGACGCCTCGATGTGCCACCAGTCGATGCCCGCCAGGGGCCGCACCAGCTCTTCGGGGGTGAGGTCGCTCATGCTCCCGGCTTCCAGATCATGAGGTACAGCATCACCAGCAGCAGCACCGTGGCCACCTGGCCGCCGATGGCCACCTGCCGCTCGGCGGCCAGGTGGCCGGCGGCCAGCTTGCGCTCCGCCGGCAGCAGGAGCCCCGACACCACACCGCACATGGCCAGCCACACGAGGAAGGCCAGCGACACCCAGGCCTGGTCGAAGCCCCAGAGGTTGTCGCCCACCAGCACCAGCCCCAGACCGAGGCCCCCCACCACCACCAGGGCAGGGAAGTGCAGGCGCCGCCCGTTGGCCGCCATCGGTCCGGTGAGCGCCACCAGCTCCGCCTCCCCCCGCTTCTTGGCCTGGGCGCTGAGGACGGGGTGGATCACCGCCGGCGCGAAGGCCACGAGGAAGCCCACGATGTGGGCCAGGTACAGCAGCTTGTAGACGCCGTCGCCGAACGCGGCCAGGACCATTCTCGGGCACCTCCGTGGGAGCCATCTGGGATCTGCTCGCGGCGAACGTACCGCGCTACCGTCTGCGCCCGTGGCGACCGACCCTCCTGCCGACCTCCTGCTCGATCCGATCAACGGCGACGCCCGCACGATCGACGACTGGCTCACCACCTTCCAGCTGGCTGCGGTGGTGCTCGACCCCTTCACCAACGAGAGCAGCTGGATCCTCGAGACCGCAGGGCGGATCCTCACCCACTTCACAGGCGCCGACAGCCGCTCCGCCTTCGTGGTCACCGGCACGGCCGACGAGGCCCGTCAGTTCCTGGGCCCGTGGGCCGACAAGCTCCTCACCTTCGCCGATCCCGATCGCGCCGTCGTGAAGGCGCTGGGCCTCAACGAGCTGCCCGCCTTCGTGCAGATCCGGGGTGACCGCCACGTGGCCGCCGCGGCCGAGGGCTGGGACCCGATGGAGTGGCGCAACGTGGCCGGCTCGCTGGCCAAGAACATGAGCTGGTCGGCGCCGCTCATCCCGGCCCTGGGCGACCCGTCGCCCTACGCCGGCTCCCCCGCCGCCGGCTGACCCACCCTCGCCGCGATGGCGTCGGCGAAGCGCTGGTGGGCGTCACCGATGGCCAGGAAGAGCGACGGCTCCACCAGCTCCAGCTCGAGCACCACCGGTCGGCCGTGCGGATCCAGGAGCAGGTCGACGCGGGCGTAGAGCAGCTCGGACCCGCCAGGCACCGCGGCCAGCGCCGCGTGCGCCACCTCGAGCTCGTCGACCGTGGCCTCGCGTACCGACATGTCCTCCGGCGCGTACAGCCCCTCCACCAGCGAGCGACCGAGTGGCAGCAGCGGACCCTTCCGGGCGGCGTGGGAATAGCGGCCACCGAGGAACACGCAGGCCGTCTCACCCACGTCGTCGACCGTCGGCAGGTACGGCTGCACCATGGCGGTGCGGCCGGAGGCGTGGACGTGGGCGATGTGCTGGTCGATGGCCGCCCGGTCCGTCAGCCGCAGCGTGTCGCGCGAGCCGGCCGACACCGTGGGCTTCACCACCACCTCGCCCTCGCTCAGCGGACCCAGCACGTGGCCGGGCGCCACGTAGGTGGTGGGCACCACGGGCACACCGGCCGCGGTCAGGTCACCGAGGTACCGCTTGTCGATGTTCCATGCCACCACCTCGGCCGGGTTGGCCAGCCGGGGCACCGAACGGGCCCAGGCCTCGAAGGCATCGACGTGGTCGGTGTAGTCCCACGAGCTGCGCAGCACCGCGAGGTCGAAGGCGTCCCAGGCCACGGTCGGGTCGTCCCACACTGCGGTGGTGGCCGTGATGCCCTGGGCGGCCAGGTCGGCCACCAAGGGACGGTCGTCGGGGTCGAGGTCGGCGTGGGCCGCACAGGTGACCAGAGCCACGCGAGCCGTCACGGTCGACCACCACGGGTGAGGGCCAGCAGGTCGAGCGCCTCGTCGAGCTCTGCTTCCGGGATGAGGCCCTGTTCGAGCACCAGAGCCCGGATGCTCCTCCCCGAGCTGGCCGACTCCTTCACCAGGGCCGCCACCTTCTCGTAGCCCAGCACCGGGTTGAGCGCCGTGGCCGCCTGGGGGGTGGCCTCGGCGTAGGTCCGGCAGCGCTCCACATCGGCCTCGATCCCCGCGATGCAGCGATCGGCGAAGAGGCGGCTCACGTTGCCGAGCAACCGGATCGACTCCAGCACGTTGCGGGCCATCACGGGGAGGAACACGTTGAGCTCGAAGTTGCCCTGGCTGCCGGCGAAGGCCACCGCGGCATCGTTGCCGTAGACCTGCGCCACCACCTGGCTCACCGCCTCGGGCAGCACCGGGTTCACCTTGCCGGGCATGATCGACGAGCCCGGCTGCAGGTCGGGGAGGCGGATCTCGGCCAGCCCCGTCTTGGGCCCCGACGCCATCCAGCGCAGGTCGTTGGCCACCTTCAGGAGGGCCGCGGCCAGCGCTCGCAGCTCGCCGCTCAGGCTGACCAGCTCGTCGCGGGCGCTCTGGGCGGCGAAGTGGTCGCGGGCCTCGCGCAGGTCGAGGCCGGTGGCCTCCGCCACCCGGGCGATGGTGGCCGCCGCGAACCCGTCGGGGGCGTTGAGCCCCGTGCCCGTGGCGGTGCCGCCGAGCGGCAGCTCCCCCACCCGCACCACGGACGCCGCGATCCGCTCCGCCGCGTGGCTGACCTGGGCGGCGTAGCCGGCCATCTCCTGGCCGAGGGTGACCGGCGTGGCATCCATGAGGTGGGTGCGGCCCGCCTTCACCACGTCCGCGTTGGCCTCGGCTTGGGTGGTGAGGGCCGCGACCAGGTGCTCGAGGGCCGGGAGGAGCTCGTGGTGGGCTCGGCCGGCGGCGGCCACGTGCATGGCGGAGGGGAACACGTCGTTGGAGCTCTGCGAGGCGTTCACCTCGTCGTTGGGGTGCACCGCCCGGCCCACCTTCTCGCTGGCCAGGGCGGCGATGACCTCGTTGGCGTTCATGTTGGTGGAGGTGCCGGAGCCGGTCTGGAAGACATCGACCGGGAACTGGTCGTCCCAGCGCCCCTCGGCCACCTCGTCGGCCGCTTCGGCGATGGCGGCCGACACGTCGGCGTCGACCACGCCCAGCTCGCCGTTGGTGCGGGCGGCGGCCGCCTTGATCTGCCCGAGGGCGTGGATGAGGGCGGGTTCCACCACCAAGCCGGAGATGGGGAAGTTGTCGACCGCCCGCTGCGTCTGGGCGCCCCAGCGCGCCGCCGCCGGCACCTGCACCTCCCCCATCGTGTCGTGCTCGGTCCTGAACTCGTGTGCGGACATGACCCCACGCTACGGCCGTGCCTAGCCTCGGCCTCGATGACCGACCTCGCCTTCACCGAGCTCCTGCCCACCGGCCCCGACACCACGCCCTACCGGCTGCTCACCACCGACGGCGTGGCCACCGTGGAGGCCGCCGGCCGCACCTTCCTGGAGGTGGCGCCCGAGGCCCTCACGCTCCTCACCCGGGAGGCGTTCCGCGACATCGCCCACTGGCTGCGGCCGGCCCACCTGGCCCAGCTGCGCCGCATCCTCGATGACCCTGACGCGTCGGCCAACGACCGCTTCGTCGCCCTCGACCTGCTGAAGAACGCCAACATCGCGGCGGGCGGCGTGCTCCCGATGTGCCAGGACACCGGCACGGCCATCGTGATGGGCAAGCGGGGCGAGCGGGTGCTCACCGGCGGCGACGACGAGCGCTCGATCAGCCTCGGCATCCAGCAGACCTACGAGACCTCCAACCTGCGCTTCTCGCAGATGGCGCCCGTCACCATGTGGGACGAGCAGAACACCGGCACCAACCTCCCGGCCCAGATCGAGCTCTACGCCACCGCCGGCGATGCCTACAAGCTGCTCTTCATGGCCAAGGGCGGCGGCTCGGCCAACAAGAGCTACCTCTACCAGGAGACCAAGGCGGTCCTGAACCGCTCGTCGATGCTGAAGTTCCTCGACGAGAAGCTGCGCACGCTCGGCACCGCCGCCTGCCCGCCCTACCACCTGGCCGTGGTCATCGGCGGCACGTCGGCTGAGTTCGCCCTCAAGACCGCCAAGTACGCCTCGGCCCACTACCTCGACTCGCTGCCCACCGAGGGCTCCGCGCTGGGCCACGGCTTCCGCGACCTCGAGCTGGAGGCCGATGTGCTGGCCCTCACCCAGGGCTTCGGCATCGGCGCCCAGTTCGGCGGCAAGTACTTCTGCCACGACGTGCGGGTGGTGCGCCTCCCTCGCCACGGTGCGTCGTGTCCGGTGGCCATCGCCGTGTCGTGCTCGGCCGACCGCCAGGCGCTCGGCAAGATCACCGCCGAGGGCGTCTTCCTCGAGCAGCTGGAGGAGGACCCCGCCCGCTACCTCCCCGAGGTCACCCATGACGATCTGGCCGCCGAGGCCGACGTGGTGCGCATCGACCTCAACCGGCCCATGGACGAGATCCGCCGCGAGCTGTCCCGCTACCCGGTGAAGACCCGGCTCTCGCTCACCGGCCCGATGGTGGTGGCCCGCGACATCGCCCACGCCAAGATCAAGGAGCGCCTCGACGCCGGGGAGCCGATGCCGCAGTACCTGCGCGACCACTGCGTGTACTACGCCGGTCCGGCCAAGACGCCCGAGGGCATGGCGTCGGGCTCCTTCGGGCCCACCACCGCCGGCCGCATGGACTCCTACGTGGAGGAGTTCCAGGCCGCCGGCGGGTCGCTGGTGATGCTGGCCAAGGGCAACCGCAGCCGCCAGGTCACCGACGCCTGCGCCAGCCACGGCGGCTTCTACCTCGGCTCGATCGGGGGCCCGGCCGCCCGCCTGGCCCAGGACTGCATCCGCAAGGTGGAGGTGCTCGAGTACCCCGAGCTGGGGATGGAGGCCGTCTGGAGGATCGAGGTGGAGGACTTCCCCGCCTTCATCGTCGTCGACGACAAGGGCAACGACTTCTTCGACCTCGTCAGCACCCCCGTCGCCCTCACCTGACGGCGACCCGGGCAACCGGGGCCCGGACACCCTTGCTCGGCGCCACGAGGGTGTTGTTGTCGTCGTCGATGACCGTCCCCACGCCGGTGCCGTCGAGCACCTCGAAGCCGTAGCTGGTGCTGTGCAGGTCGAGCGTGAGGGTCTCGTCGCTCTCGTCGGCCAGATCACCGAAGACCGGGATGGTCACGGTGTGCGACTCGTCGCCCACCAGGAACACGATCGGGTCCGGCAGGGCCACGCCGTGATCGACACCAGGGGTGGTGGTGCCGGCCCCGAAGCTGATGCTCAGGGAGCCGTCGCGCACGGCAGGGCTGTCGAGGCTGACCGTGAACACCAGGTCGGTCGTGCCGGCGTCGCCCTCGACCACCTCGACGTCGTCGATGGACACGTGGTTGATGACCACCTCGGTGCCGTAGCCGCCTGGTCCCTGCGGAGGGAGTCCGCCGGCGCCGGCGGGCGTGACGGCCACGGCCGCGGTGGAGGCCAGCAGCAGGCTGGCGAGGGTGGTGGTGCGAGCAATGGGTCCCATGGTGGGCCTCCTGATGTCGGTGCGGGGCGGGTCCCCACACCGGGTAGGAGCACCAGCCCGGCGTCACCTTGCAGAAATCCAGGTTCTGTGGACGCTGACGTCCGGATAGCGGACGAATCCGTCCACAGAACCGGTGGGGTCAGGCCAGCTCGACCAGCTCGAGGTAGTCGTCGGCCCAGTGGTCGAGGGTGCCCTCGGGCATGAGGAGCACCTTGTTCGGGTCGAGGTCGCGCACGAACTGGGCGTCGTGGCTCACGAGCACGATGCTGCCCGGCCAGCCCTTGAGGCCCTCGGCCACAGCCACCCGCGAGCCGGGGTCGAGGTTGTTGGTGGGCTCGTCGAGCAGGAGCAGGTTGTGGCGACCGGCCACGAGGATGCCCAGCGCCAGCTTGGTCTTCTCCCCGCCGGAGAGGGTGCCGGCGTCCTGGTGCACCTTGTCGCCGGTGAGGCCCATGGCCCCCACGATGGCGCGCAGGTCGGGGTCGGCCGCGTTGGGCACCTGCTCGCGCAGGTGCTCGAGGATCGTGCGTCCGGCCTGGATGCCCTCGTGCTCCTGCGCGTAGTAGCCGGCCACCACGTTGTGGCCGAGGCGGAAGTGGCCCTCCTCGGCCGCTCGCTCGCCGGCCAGCACCTTGAGCAGGCTGGTCTTGCCGGCGCCGTTGAGACCCATGATCAGGAGCCGCTCGCCCCGCTCGAGGGCGAAGTCGACGTCGCGGAACACCTCGAGCTCGCCGTAGCGCACGGCCAGTCCCTCGCCCTCGAGCACGGTGCGACCGGGCTGGGGCGGCGGGGGAAAGCGCACGTGCACCGAGCGGTTGCCCTTCGACACCTCGACGGCATCGCCTTCGAGCCGCACGATGCGCTTCTCGATGCTGTGGGCCATCGACGCCTTCGACGCCTTGGCGCCGAAGCGGTCGACGAGCGTCTGCAGGCGGTCGATCTCCTTGGCCTGGCGCTGGGCCACCTTGGCCAAGCGCACCTCGTCCTTGGCCCGCTGGTCGACGTACTGGCTGTAGGTCCCCTTGTACTCCTCCATCGTGCCCAGCGACTCGTCGTCGTAGCGGTCGAGGTGCAGCACGCGGGTGATGGCCTCGTCGAGCAGGTCGAGGTCGTGGCTGATCACGAGCAGCGCCCCGCGATAGGCCCGCATGAAGCCGAGCAGCCATTCCTTGGCGTCGCTGTCGAGGTGGTTGGTGGGCTCATCGAGCAGGAGCACGTCGCTGCCGGCGAAGAGGATGCGGGCGATCTCCACCCGACGGCGCTGCCCGCCGGAGAGGGCGCCGATGGGGAGGTCGAGGCGGTCGGCCTCGAGGCCCAAGCCCGCCGCGATGCGTCGCACCTCGCTCTCGGCCGCGTAGCCGCCGTCGTCGTTGAACTGGGCCTCGGCGCGGGTGAAGCGCTCCACGGCGCGGTCGGAGGGGTCCTCCTCCATCTGGATGCGCAGCTTCTCGATGCGGGTCATCGCCTCGTCGAAGCCGCGACCCGAGAGGATGTGGCGCACGGCCGGCGTGGAGTCGTCGACGCCATCGAGACGAGGGTCCTGCGGGAGGTACCCCAGGCCACCGGTGCGGTTGACCACCCCGGCGAAGGGGTCGGCCGCCCCGCCCAGCACCTTCAGGAGGCTGGTCTTCCCGGCTCCGTTGCGGCCGACGAGCCCCACCTTGTCGCGGGCGCGGATCGAGAAGCTGACCCCGTCCATGATGACGGAGCCGCCGACCTCGACAGCGAGCTCGCGAACCTGCAGCACCCCTCCATGGTCACAGGCCCGGCTCCGGCGCGGCGAACCCGTTAGGTTCCCGAACCATGCAGATCGGGATCTTCGCAGGCGACGTGGCCGGCTCCGGCGGCGTCGACGACATCATCGCCGCCGCCGCCCGGGCCGCCGAGGACGGCTTCGGGAGCTTCTGGCTCCCCCAGATCTTCGGCGCCGACGCCATCACGGTGGCCGGCGTGATCGGCCGAGAGGTGCCCGGCATCGAGCTGGGCACCGCCGTGGTGCCCACCTACCCCCGCCATCCGATGATGCTGGCCCAGCAGGCCCTCACCACCAACGTGCTGGCCGGCGGGCGGTTCACGCTCGGCATCGGCCTCTCCCACCAGATGGTGATCGAGACGATCATGGGCCTCAGCTTCGAGAAGCCGGCCCGGCACATGCGCGAGTACCTGTCGATCCTCGGCCCGCTGGTGCGGGAGGGCTCGGTGGCCTTCACCGGCGACACCATGAGCACCCAGGTGGGCATCGACATCCCCGGCGCCCAGCCCTGCCCCATCCTCATCGCCGCCCTCGGGCCCAGGATGCTGGGCCTGGCCGGTGAGCTGGCCGACGGCACCGTCACGTGGATGACCGGCCCCGAGACGATCGGCGGCCACATCCGCCCCACCATGGACGCCTCGGCGGAGCAGCACGGCCGGCCCCGCCCCCGTGTGGTGGCGGGCGTCCCCGTGTGCGTCACCGCCGATGCCTCCGCGGCCCGGGAGCGGGCGGCCAAGGTCTTCCAGGTGTACGGGATCCTCCCGTCGTACCGGGCCATGCTCGACCGCGAGGGCCTCGATGGCCCCGCCGACCTCGCGGTGGTGGGCGACGAGGCCACGGTGCGCGCCGGGCTCGAGCGCTTCGCAGCGGCGGGCGTCGACACCCTGGCCGCGGTGGAGTTCGCCGCCTCCCCGGAAGACCGCGAAGCCACCAGAGCCCTCCTCCGCGACCTCCTCTGACGACGTCTGTGGAGGGAAGCGCTCGGATGGCGAGCGTTCTCGACCAGAGACGTCGGGGGGTCAGCGGGCGACCCAGCCGCCGTCGACGGTGAGGGTGTGGCCGGTGACGTAGCTGCTGGCGTCGCTGGCCAGGAAGAGCAGCGCGCCGTCGAGCTCGTGCTCGGCGCCGGCCCGGCCCATGGGGCAGTTCTTCTTCATGAAGTCGCTGGCGCCCTGGTCGTCGAACATGAGCTGGGTCATCTCCGAGGGGAACCACCCGGGGGCCAGGGCGTTCACCCGGATGCCCTTGCGGGCCCACTGGGCACCCAGCTCGCGGGTGAGGTTCACCACCGCGCCCTTCGAGGCGCAGTACGACGCCTGCTTGATGGGCGTGGACGCCACCAGGCCGAGCACCGACGCCACGTTGACGATCGATCCGGTGCCTCGCTCGATCATGTGGCGGCCGGCCAGCTGGCTGAGCAGGAAGAGGCTGTTGAGGTTCACGTCGACCACCTGGCGAAAGCCATCGATGTCCTCGTGCTCGGCCGCCACGGGGGCGCCGATGCCGGCGTTGTTGACCAGCAGGTCGAGGTGGCCCTCGATCTCGATGGCCGAGGCCACCAGCCGCTCGCAGTCGGTGTCGACCGACACGTCACAGGTCATCGGCACCAAGCGGTCACCCAGGGACTCGGCCAGGGCCTGGAGCCGGTCGGTGCGACGCGCCGCCGCCACGACGGTCGCGCCGGCGGCGTGCAGCACCCGGGCGAAGCGGTCGCCGAGGCCGCTGGAGGCACCGGTGACGATGGCGACCCGACCGTCGAGCTGGAACGGGCTGGTGACGTCGATGGTGGTCATGGAGGGTGAACCTAGGCTGCGGCCATGAAGGTGCGCATCGGGTACGGGCTGGGCACACGGGCGTCGAGCGATCCCGACCGCTTCGCCGAGCTGGTGACCGGAGTGGAGCGACTGCGGTTCGACTCGCTGTGGCTGTCGGAGCGGGTCACCGGCGACTGTCCCGACCCGATCGTGGGCCTGAGCGTGGCCGCCGGCCTCACGTCCCGGCTCAAGTTCGGCTTCTCGGTGCTGGTGGTGCCGGGCCGCAACCCGATGCTGCTGGCCAAGGAGCTGGCCACGCTCGACCGCCTCTCGAGGGGCCGGCTGCTGCCGGCCTTCGGGCTCGGGGCCGTCGATCCGGGTGAGCAGCAGGCGTTCGGCGTGGAGCGGGGCGACCGCGCCGCCCGCTTCAACGAGGTGCTGCCGCTGCTGCGCCGCTTCTGGGCCGGCGAGACCGTCGATCACGACGGGCGCTTCCACCACTACGAGGGTGCTGTGGTGCGCCCGTTCCCGGTCCAGGACCCCCTCGAGATCTGGCTGGGCGGCATCGCACCGAGCGAGCTCAAGCGCTGCGGCCGGCTCGGCGACGGCTGGTTGCCTTCGTTCTGCACTGCGGAGGACGTGCGCGACGGCATCGCGGTGATCGAGGCCGTGGCGGCCGAGCACGACCGGCAGATCGATCCCGAGCACTTCGGTGCCCTGCTCCCCTACGCGGAGGGCCCCATCCCGGAGATCGTGGCGGCCGGCATCGCCCGTCGTCGCCCCGACGTCGACCCCACCCGCGTGATCGCCTCGGGCCTCGACGGCCTCCAGGTGATGATCCGGGAGCACATCGATGCCGGCGGCTCGAAGTTCGTCGTCATCCCCCTCAGCGAGCCCGACGACTGGGACGCCCACCTGACCGAGGTGGCCGACGCCCTCCTGCCGCTGCAGACCTGACTACCGTCGGCCGTCCAGCGACCAGGGGGATGCAGCGATGAAGTTCGGGGTGGCGTTCGCGAACGTGGGACCGATGGCCTACGCCGAGGGCGCCGTGGCCCTGGCCCAGGCGGCCGAGGCCGGCGGCTTCGAATCGGTGTGGACCGTGGAGCACACGATCGTGCCCTCTGGCTACGAGTCGACCTACCCCTACAGCCCCACCGGCAAGATGCCGGGGCCCGAGGACTCCGACATCCCCGACCCGCTCATCTGGCTCACCTACGTGGCCGCCTCCACCTCCACGATCCGCCTCGGCACCGGCATCCTGATCCTCCCGCAGCGCAACCCGATCGTGCTGGCCAAGGAGGTGGCCACCCTCGACCGCCTCTCCGGTGGCCGGGTGGAGCTGGGCATCGGGGTGGGGTGGTTGGAGGAGGAGTTCGACGCCCTCGGCGTGCCCTTCGCCGAGCGGGGCAAGCGCACCGATGACCACGTCGCTGTGCTCCGAGCCCTCTGGACGCAGGACAAGGCCAGCCACGACAGCGAGTTCACCCACTTCACCGACGCCATCTCGCGTCCCCAGCCCACCCAGGCCAACATCCCCATCGTGGTGGGCGGCCACAGCAAGGTGGCGGCCCGTCGGGCCGGTCGCCTCGGCGATGGCTTCTTCCCCGGCAAGGGCTCGCACGAGGACCTGGCCGAGCTCATCACCGTGATGCGGGCCACCGCCGAGGAGCACGGCCGCGACCCCGGCGCCATCGAGGTGACAGCAGGCGGCAACGGCGCGCTGGGCAGCAAGGCCCTCGACGAGGTGAAGGCCCTGGCCGACCTCGGCGTGTCGCGGGTGATCGTGCCGCCCCTGGCCTACGACCCCGAGGGCCAGCGGGAGGCCTTCGGCCGCTACGGCGACGAGGTGATCGGCCGATCCTGAGGATCGGCGAGGCGGCGAGGACCAAGGACCCTGGCCGCCAGCGGCGGGATCGGGGATCCTCGAGGTGTCCAAGGTTCCATCAACACGGAGGAGACACATGACTGGGCCCGCGATCGTGGTCGGCGTCGACGGTTCACCGGGGGCTGAGCACGCTCTGCGGTGGGCGCTGAAGCTGGCCGGGCAGGCCGGCGGCTCGGTCAAGGCGGTGATGAGCTGGGAGTACCCGGCCCTGGCCATGCTCCCCAGCCCCCTCGGCGTGCCGCTCCCCCCTCCGGAGCACATGGACGAGGCCACCACGGCCGCCCTCACCGACGTGCTGGAGCCCATCCAGGCCGACACCTCTGTGCCCATCGCGCCGTCGGTGGGACGGGGCGGCGGCGCCCAGGTGCTGCTGGCCGCCGCTGAGGGCGCGGATCTGCTGGTGGTCGGCACCCGCGGACGGGGCCGGCTGGCATCGGTGCTGCTCGGGTCGGTCAGCCGTCGCGTGGCCGCCGAGGCCACCTGCCCCGTCATCGTGGTGCCCGAGCACGCCGCCCTCGACCGCACCGGCTCGGTGGTGGTCGGCGTCGACGGCTCCGAAGCGTCGCTGGCCGCCCTGCGCTGGGCCGCCCGCATGACCGACGGCCCCCTGCACGTCGTGCACGTCTTCGAGTACCCGTTCGGGCCGGAGTACGCCCTCGACGACTTCGAGTGGGCCAACCCTGAGGATCTCGGCCGTCAGCTGCTGGAGCGCGCCGTGGCCGAGGTGCTGGGCGACCGGGCCGACGTGACCCTCACGGCCACGCAGGGCGACGCCCGTGAGGTGCTGGTGGACCTGGGCCGCGATGCCTCGATGGTGGTGGTGGGGGCCCGCGGGGCCTCCGGTGTCGAGGGAGCGCTGCTGGGCTCGGTGACGACCGGTGTGGCGACGGCATCGCCGGTTCCCGTCGTGGTGGTGCCCGCAGCCTGACGCCAGCCCCATCACGGTCAGCGGAGGTGTGACCTTTGGCGCAGTTTGCGCGCCGACGTCACGGGTAGGCGACGGAGGTCCCCCACCCAAGGAGAGCGCAGTGCAGCTCCGCACCATTGATCTGACCAAGGCACGAGGCCTGGGCGACAAGGCCCTCGGCTTCGGCAAGGAGCTGGTTGGCACGCTGACCGGCAACGACGCCCTGCAGGAGGCCGGCGAGGCCCAGCAGGAGAAGGCCACCGAGGAGCTCCGCGCGCTGCGGGCCGAGGCGAAGGCGCAGGCCAAGGAAGCCAAGGCCGATGTCCACGAGCAGCGCCAGAAGGCCGCCCAGACGGCCAAGGGCTGACCGCGCTCGTCCACCGGGCACCACAACACGACGACAACGAGGAGGCCCCCATGGGTGCATTCGAAGCTGCCAAGGGCAAGATCAAGGAGGTCGCTGGCGACCTCACGAACGACGCCGAGCTCGAGCAGGAGGGCAAGGCGCAGACGGAGAAGGGTGAGGCCGAGCACGAGGCCGACAAGGCACGTGCCGAGGCCAAGGCTCATGAAGCGGAGGCGAAGGCCCACGAGGTCGAGCAGTCGCTCGCCGAGGACGCCAAGTAGTCCTCACAGGTCGTCGACCGCACCCCGGTGCGGCCGACCCAGATCGCAGGGGTGTCGATGGATCCCGCCCGGTCCGTTGGCACCCCTGCGTCGCGCTCGAGCGCAGGAGCAGAGGGTCAGGTGAGACCCGGTTCGATCGCCGGGGGCAGCGGCCCCGTCGGCGGCGGCTCATCGACGTCGTCGTCGGTGTCGAAGGCCCACTCGAGGGCCGCATCGAAGTCGGCCAGCAGCCGTTCGAGCAGTGCCATGCCGCAGCCTGTTCCCTCGTGCTCCGGCGAGCAAACCGCCGGAGCACGAGCACCTCAGAAGGTCAGGCGTCGGCGACTCGAGCGAGGTGGTTGGCCAGGGCCACCGGGTCGGCCACCGTCACGGTGACGGCGGGGTGGCGGAGCATGCCGCGAGGGGCGATGGCGGGCACCGGCTCATGGAGCTGGATGCAGGCGCCCTGCTGCCGGTTGGTGGCGAAGGTGACCCCCCGGTCGCTGAACGAGAGGTGGGGCGGGCCCGCCACCTTGAAGAACCGGTACGGCCCCGTGACGGTGGCCCCGGCGACGTTGTCGAGCGGGGTGCGGAGGCTCCACGGACCGAACCGCACCTCCAGGTCGTCGGTGCCGACGTCCACCCAGGTGGTCCACGGGGTGATCCCGAAGGCGGCCGCCGCCGGGAGCAGGAGCGGTTCGAAGAGGAAGGGGTGGCGGCCGGCCCCGCCGTCCTCGACGGAATCGTCCACCGGCGGGAGCAGGGGCTTGTCCTGCGGCCACGGCGGCTGGTGGCCTGGTTGGTTGCCGGGGGGCACCGGCCCGAGGCCATCGGTCGGGCCGGCCGCAGGGGCTGGGTCGCGGGGGGCACGGACATCGGGCATGGATCGCTCCTCTTCTTGGCAGGGTGAGGCGGTCGGGGCCGCTCGTCGTTCGCCCCTACCCGACGGGACGACAGCGAACCGTCGGGCCCCGACGACGGCCCAGAGGGTGGCGGCTGGGCTCGCAGTCGCGACAGGGATCACCGTCGTGGCACGAACGACAGGGGTTCTGGACGTTTGCCAACAGCGGGGACAGCTACAACCTCCAAGGCGCCGACGGCGTGGTAGGGCACGCCTGCTTGGCCGTCACTGTCATCGTCGCGGTCGTATGTGAGGAAGTGCTGTTTCGTTGGTTCGCCTGTACCGGGCGTCAGCCGAGATTGGCAAGGATGGTGGTGGCCAAGCTCATGGTGATCTCGGACACGTCACCGTCCTCGTCAGCGGAGTAGGTCAGCGAAACGAACAGATCCCCCACCCGCATCGCCAGAATGTTCCCGCGCTCCGAACGGTAGGCGTCGTCTGCCAGGTCGACCTCGACCACCGGTTCGCCGAAGCCCTCCTCCAACTCGGCGAGATCCGGATCGACCAGGCGTTGGCCGGTCTCGTTCACGATGACCAGGACCGAGCCGAACACACTGTCAGCCCCCCAGTCGCACGCCGTCTGCATCGAGTTGGTGATCTGATCATTGATCGTTCCCGCGCCGAAGGTCTGCCCGGTGGCGGCTTCGATGTCTTCTGGAGTGAGGAGCGAGCACGGGTCCGGCAGGTCAGTGGGTGTGTCGGGCTCGGTCGTGCCCGCATCGGCATCGGTGGCCGTCGAGTCGGGTTCGGCCGTGGTGTTCGACGATCCGCTCTGCGGGCCGTCGGTGTCGTCGCCGCACGCGGCCAGCAGCACCGAGAGGACCAGGAGCACGGCCCAGGCGTGCCGTCGTCGGGTGGTCGTGGGTAGGGACACCGGAACCTCCCTCGTGGTCCGCCATTCGAAGCGGGCACCGAGGGGATTGTACGGCGTCTGCGAACGCTGCGCCCACGGACGCGCTTCCCTCCGCTGGCCTCGAGGCGCCTCATGTCTCGCATGGCCTCGTGGTTGCGGCGACTTGTGTTGCTCCTTGTACCCACGGTCATCGGGTCGGGGCTCGTGGTGCTCACGCGATCCGACGACGTGCCCGAGGTCGACGGTCCCGCTCGCTCGAATCTGCACGGAGCGTGGTCAAGGGCGGCCACGGTTTTCGTCGGTCCCGGGCTGCGTTCTCGGCGTCGATGATGTCGGACTTCCCCCGCATGCGTCGGTCCTGACGATTCGGCCGGTTCACTCACCCCGTCGAAGGCCGGTGTTCGCGAGCAGGACCCACAGCGCATACAGCGCGTCGTCCTCCACCCCAGCGAGGAAGGTCGTGACCTCGACGGCGGTCCAGGTGGGTGTCTCCTTGCGCTCCCCCGTCGGCGGCTTGGCCCGGGCGGCCGGGTTGCGGTGCAGCAGCTCGAGGCGCTCTCCATCGGCGAGGGCCTTGCGCAGGACCACGTGCGTGTTGCGGACCGTCTTGGCCGAGAGGCCCTCGCCGCTCTTGCCGCCGGCCCGCACCTGGTCGGCGTAGAAGCTCTCGATCATCAGCGGAGTGAGGTCACGCAGCCGAACAGCGCCGAGACCGGTCTTGATGCGGTCGACGGCGATCCGATAGCTCGATGCGGTGGTGCCCCAAAGGCGGGGCTCGACGGCGGTGATCCACTCGTCGAGGTGGTCGCCGAGCTTCTGGGCGTCGCCGCCCGCCGACGAGCCGGCGGCGATGGCCGTGCGCATCGCTTCCTCGGCGGCCGCCTTGGTGGCGAACCCGCTCTTGGTGCGCTGGCGGCGCTTGCCCGTGGCGGGGTCGCGGGCGACGTCGATGACGTACCCCCAGCTGCTGCCACGGCGATGGCTCAGAATCCCTTTGTTTGCGGTGCCCGGGGTGGGAGTCGAACCCACACAGCCCCGAGGGGCCAGAGGGGTTTAAGCCCTCCGCGTCCACCAGTTGCGCCACCCGGGCGGGGCGCTGCTCAGGCTACGTCCCGCCCGCCGCGCCATGGCCGCCTCTCCGGAACCGAACCGGTCAGGCGGTGATGCCGCGCACGCCACCGAGCTCACCGTCACCACGAAAGTGGTGGTGATGGCCGTCGC
>JBPPMN010000263.1:0-17032 GCA_051306055.1 Acidimicrobiales bacterium | reverse complement strand
GAGATCGGCCGGACCGGCCCTCCCACGTTTGACCTTGCTCCGGGTGGGGGTTGCCTAGCCGCCGGGGTCGCCCCCGACGCTGGTGCGCTCTTACCGCACCGTTTCACCCTTGCCTGTGCCCGGTTGCCCGGGTCATCGGCGGTCTGCTCTCTGTTGCCCTGAACCGACAGGTCACCCCGTCCTGGCTCGCACCAGCACCCTGTCCTGTGGAGCCCCGACCTTCCTCGACGTGGTCATGCCACGCCGCGACCACCAGGCCGGCTCACCGTCGTGCACCAGTGTCACGGACCCGGCTCGGGAGCACAACCGGAGAACAGGAAGAGCCGGCCCCGAAGGGCCGGCTCTCCATGCCATGGGGAGGATTCGGGCTCAGCCCGACAGCACAGCGCCGTCGATGCCGGCCAGCGGGTTGTCGCCGGGGAAGAACGCCCGCTCGTCAGGGAAGACGTCGAGCGGGGACATGCCCTGGGCGGCTACCTGGAGCACGGCGGCGTGCCGTGCCTCGATGCCACCGATGGTCATGATCGTCGACCGCAGGGCGGGGACGCTCAGGACGCCACCGGCGAAGACGTAGGTCTGCGCGGCAGCCAGCTCGAGGTCGAGGGCCAGGGCGACCACGCCGGCCTCGTCGCTCAGGGCGTCGAGGGCGGGCTGCACCATGGCGTCGAACACGGCCTGGTTGGCCTCGTCGACCTCTTCGCCACCGGCGCCGCTGATGGCACCGTTGAGGGCGTCGAGGTGGTCCTGGTGGTGGCTCTGGAAGAGCCCCGCCGCATCGCCGATGGCGGCGGTGGTCACCAGGCCCGAGTCGATGGCCGTCTGGTAGACGTCGACGGCCAGCTTCTCGAGCGACGCCGCGGTGCGGGCCAGGGCGACGTCCATGTTGCCGTCCTCGCCACCGGTGGTGTCGGGCGAGCCCCCGGCGGTCGTGGTGGTGCCGGCGGTGTCGCCGTCGTCGTCGCTGCCGCAGGCGGCGAGCACGGCGGCACCCATGAGGGTGGCCCCGCCGAACTTGAAGAAGTTGCGACGACCGGGAGCGGGCACGCCCAGGAGGGCGGCCTTCTCGTCGGTCGACATCTTCGTGTCGCCGCCCACGATCTGGCGGAGTCCGTCATACCACTTGGGCATGACTGCCTTGTTGTCGGCGTCGATGGCCTTCAGCTCTCGACGCAGCTCATCACGGTTCAGATCCATGTGTCTGTGCTTCCTCTCGTGTCGTTGTGCGTCGGTCAGGCGAAGACGGCCGGGTCGAGGCCCGCCAGCGGGTCGGTTCCGTCGCCGAGGGCGGCGGACTCGAAGGCACCGGTCGGGAACCACTGGTCCGGACCCTGGCCGAGAGCGATGGACAGCACGGTGGCGTGCTGGGCCTCGATCGGCAGGATCGTGGAGGTGGCGGCGGCGTAGGCCGGATCGGTCAGCAGGGTGAGGGCGGCGGCGTAGGTGTAGGCCGCCTGGTTCTCGAGGACCCGGGCGAACTCCAGCACGGCGGCCGTGAGCTCGTCGCCGGTGTCGCCGGCTTCGACCGCGGCGGCCACGGACTCGAGGGTGGGGGTGACGGCCTCCACGAGGGCCGGGTTGGCCTCCGGTCGGGCATCGTCGCCGGCCACCGCACCGAACGCATCGGCGTGGTCCTGGTGGTGGCTGGCGAACAGCGTCGCCACCGCCAGCACGTCGCCTTCGAGGGCGGGGGCGGCAGCTGTGTAGGCGGCCACCGCGGCCAGCTCCACGCTCTGTGCGTACCCGGCGATGACGGTGTCGCTGAGACCGCCGTCCTGGGCGCCGGCCAGACCGGCCAGCTTCGGGACGAAGAGTCCACCGCCGGTGGCGAGCAGCGTGCCGCCCACCCCTGCGATGCCCGTCTTCTTCATGAAGGAGCGGCGCGAGCCGCGGGCAGCGGCCAGGTGCAGCTCGGACGCCTCCTCCTTGAAGGTGCGCATGGCTTCGTGATGCATGTCATCGACGTCGCTGGCCAGATGGCCGAGCTCCTTGGCGCTGATCTGCACGCCTTTACCTCCTGGTAGGGGTTGTGGGATGTCCCGTTGCGGGGAGCAGGCGACGAAGCGGTGCAACGTGCGCCATTGGTCCACAGTTCGGATCCCAACCAGGAGCGGGATGATGTCTGGCAACCTGATCTTTGCTATCAGGTTGGCCTAACGAGCAGGCGGCTCGCTTCAGAACGAGAGCGAGGAGAGCGCCGGGATCCAACCGGCGGAGCGGTCGACGGCCTTGCGCCAGGCCTCCCGGTCGAGCGGCTCACCGGGCTCGACGACCTGCGACGGCACCCACGTGGCGGCGATGTCGTCCCAGCCGCCCCAGGTGCCAATCGCCAGGCCGGCCAGGAAGGCGGCCCCGAGGGTGGTGGCCTCGGCGACCGGGGAGATCTCGACCGGTCGCTGGGCGGCGTCGGCCAGCGCCTGCACGAAGGTGGGGTTCTCGGTCATGCCGCCGTCGACCCGCAGGGTCGGGATGGTGAGACCGGTGTCGGCTTCGGCGGCCTCGACGAGGTCGGCGCCGCGCTGGGCCACCCCCTCCAGCACGGCCCGCACGATCTGCGGTCGCTCGCTGCCCCGGGTGAGGCCGAGCAGCGTCCCGCGGGCGCCGTAGTCCCAGCGGGGCGCGCCGAGCCCGAGGAGGGCGGGGACGTAGACGACGCCGTCGGCGTGGTCGCACCGCGAGGCCACCTCGTGGCTCTCGGCCGCCGTGGCGATGATCCCGAGGTCGTCGCGGAGCCACTCGACGTTGGTGCCGGCGGCCAGCATCACCGCCTCGACCCCCCAGGCGGTCACGCCGTCGCGGCGCCAGGCCACGATCGGGAAGCAGCCGCCGTCGCCCTGGCGCTCGAAGCGGGGTCGATCCTCGCCGAGGTGGAGGTCGAGCATGCCGCCGGTGCCGAAGGTGATCTTGGCCAGCCCGGGGTGGACGCCGCCCTGGCCCACGAGGCTCGACTGCTGGTCGCCCACCAGCGCCGCCAGCGGCGGGGCGCCCGGCAGCGCAGTGGCCGGGCCCAGCACCCCGCTCGTGTCGACCACCTCGGGGAGCATGGAGCGCGGGATGCGCAGGGCATCGAGCACCTTGTCGTCCCAGTCGCTGCAGTCGCCCTTCATGAGGCCCGTGACCGCCGCGTTGGTGGCGTCGGTGGCGTGGACCGCTCGCTCCGTGAGGTGCCAGGCCAACCAGGTGTCGACGGTGCCCACGCACAGGTCGCGCGACCGGTCGGGGTCGGCTTCGTCGAGCAGGTACCCGATCTTGGTGGCCGACGCGTTGGGGGCCACCCGGATGCCTTCGCTCTGCAGCACGATGCAGGTGCCGGCCGTGCGGAGGTCCTGCCACCCGATGCCGGGGCCCACCGGCTCCCCGGTGGCACGATCCCACACGATGCTGGACGCCCGCTGGTTGGCGATGCCGACGGCCTCGACGCCGCCCACCTCCGCCAGGGTGGCCCGGGCCAGCGCCAGGACAGCAGCGGCCATCTCGGTGGCATCGAACTCCACCAGGCCGGGCGCGGGGCTCGACGGCAGGAGCGGCTGGCGGTGCTCGGCGGCGATCGTGGCGTCGGGCCGCACGGCGGCCGCCCGTAGGCCGCTGGTGCCGACGTCGATGACGAGGATGGTCATGGGCGCTTCCTACCAGCCCGCTGGGCGGTCAGCGCGGCTCCGAGGGCTCCGAGCGCGGCGCCCACCGCGATGGTGACGGGCACGGCCGACCAGGTGACCGTCTCCTCGGCGATCAGGCGGCGGGCCACCCCGATGGCCTGGACGACGGCGATGGCCAGCGCGCCCGCAGCTGCGCCGGCGAGGTGGGGTCGCCGGATCGCTCGTCGGCCGACGGCCAGCCCGCCCAGCAGCGCGCCGGCCAGGACGACCGGCACCAGCAGGAGCGCCGCGGCGGGCGTGTCGTCGCCGTCATGGAGGGCATCGATCACCTGCGCGGCGAGGGCGGCGGGCAGTGACAGGGCGAGGGCCACGCCGGCCCCGGTGAGCACCGCCCGCAGACCCGGCCCCATCAGTAGCCGGTGGCGCCGAAGGGCGACGGCAGGCCGAGCTTGCCGGGGTTGAGGATCCCGTTGGGGTCCAGGGCCGCCTTGGTGGCGGTCAGCACGTCGAAGGCCGGGCCGAGCGCCTCGGCCACGAACCGGCTGCGGTTGAGGCCCACCCCGTGGTGGTGGGAGAGGGCGCCACCGGCGGCCAGCACCGCCCGGGTGCCGGCGTCCCACACCGCTCGGTAGTACCGGTCGCGGTCGTCGGCCTCGACCTTGGCCGCGAAGGTGAAGTAGAGGCAGCCTCCCTCGGGGTAGCTGTGCGACTGGTGGGCGGAGGCGGCCACCGTGCCCTCCACCCCGGAGAGCGCGGCGGTGGTGGCGGCGTAGATGCCGGGCAGGTCGCGCCAGCGGCCCACCACCTCCATGGTGTCGACCACGTAGCCCCGCGTGATCAGCGCTTCGAGCGCCGCCACGTCGTTGCGGTGCTCCATCCAGTGCTCGACGTGGGCGAGATCCTCGTGGTGGGCGTCGCGGCACTCCTCGGCCACCATCTCCATGGTGGTGTCGACCACCGCGCCGTCGCCCTCGTCGAGCACGAGCAGCAGCGCCCGGTCGCCGGTCTTGTAGGTGCGGTCGGCCTCCGCGGGGTCGTAGAGCCGCAGCACCGCTGGGGTGCCGCCGCGCTGGAGGATGCGGCGCATGGCGTCGATGCCGTCGGCGAACGAGGCGAAGCCGTAGGCGGCCCGGCGCTCGTGGGTGGGGGCCGGGTGGAGGCGCAGGCGAGCGCCGGTGATGATGCCGAGCGTCCCCTCCGACCCCACGAAGAGCTGGTTGAGGTCAGGGCCAACAGCGGCTCGCGGGGCGCCGCCCGTGCTGATCTGGCGGCCGTCGGCCAGGGCCACGTCGAGGCCCAGCACCATGTCCTCGATCTTGCCGTAGCGGGTCGACAGCTGTCCCGCCGACCGACAGGCCAGCCAGCCTCCCACCGTCGACAGCGCCACCGACTGCGGCCAGTGGCCCAGGGTGAGGCCGTGCTCGGCCCGCAGGGTGTGCTCGAGGTGGTCGCCGAAGGTGCCGGGGGCCACGTCGAGCACGAGGGAGGTCGTGTCCACCTCGACGATGCCGGTGAGCCCGCAGAGGTCGAGCACCACACCGCCGTGCACCGGCACCGACGCCCCGCACACCCCGCTGCGTCCGGCGGCCGCGGTGACGGGGATGCGGGCCTCGTCGCAGATGGCCAGCACCGCCGCCACCTGATCGGCGGAGGTGGGGGAGACCACTGCGGCGGCCTTGGCCGCCACCTGCCCGTCGAGGGCCCAGATCATGGCCTGCGGCCACCAGTCTCGGCTGGCCTCGCCGAGCGCGTCGCCCTCGGTCACCGTGGGGCAGATGGCGGTCAGCCGGTCGACGACGGCGTCGGGCACGGCCACGAAGGCGCCGTCGAGCCGAGCTGTGGCCGCCGCCCCGCCGTCGCGCAGGGCGATGGGCGCGGTGGGTGCGCCGGGTCCAACAGGGGGCAGGTCGTGCGGGGTGGTCATGCGCGCTCCCGACGGGCCGGTGGGCCCGAGATCGTGGGTTCCGTTCCGATCACCTCGTGAGGTGCGTGGAGGAACCTATTGCCTGGCGGCGGTGGTGGACGGCGCCAGGTCGGTGGCCGGCAGGCCAGGTGCGGTGCGCTCCTCGTCGACGAGGGCCACGTAGGCGGCCACCTGGGCGGCGACCTCGTCGGCCGACCAACCGAGCTCGGGGGCGATGAGGTCGGCCACCGCGCCGGCCGCGGCGGCGGAGGCATCGCGTCGTTGGAGGCGGGCGCGGGTGCGGCGGGTGAGCACGTCGTCGAGGGTGACGGCCATCTCGTGGCGCGCGGCGTAGACGGCCTCGGCCCGCACGTAGGGCAGTCCGGACACCAGGGGCTCGCCCAGCGCCGGGTCCTCGGCGATCATCGCCTCGAGCACCCGGGCCTCGCTCCCGTGGCGGTCGGCCAGGTGACGGGTGCGTCCGGTGGCGGCGTCGTCGACGGCCTGCGCCCCCCGCAGCCGGAGCTTGGCGGTGCGGCAGCGCCGGGCCGAGCGGGGCAGGTCGCCGAGGTGGTCCACCAGGGCGTCGACGGTGTCTTCGGCCATCTCCCGGTAGGTGGTGAGCTTGCCGCCGGTGACGGTGACCACGCCGTGGTCCGACACCACCACCTTGTGCCGGCGGGAGAGATCTGCGGTGCGGCCGCTGCTGGCCGCCTTCACCAGCGGACGGAGCCCGGCCCACGTGCCCACCACGTCGGCCTCGGTGAGCGGCTCGGTGACCGCCGCGTTGATGGCCCGCAGCAGGTAGGCGATGTCGTCGGCCGTGCACTGCGGATCGTCGACGGGGCCGTCGTAGTCGGTGTCGGTGGTGCCGATGTAGGTGAGCTCGTAGCCGCCGTCGTCGGTGGGCAGCCACGGCACGACGAACACGCTGCGCTTGTCCTTGGGGACCGGCACCACCGCGGCGATGTCGTTGCGCACCTTGGCCCACGGCACGGTGATGTGGATCCCCTTGGCGGGGCGGATGCTGTCGGGGTCGGTGCCCTCGTCGAGCGTGCGCACCTCGTCGGCCCACACGCCGGCCGCGTTCACGATCGACCGCGCCCGCACCTCGATGCGCTGGCCGTCGGCCTCGATGGTGGCGCCGGTGGCCTGTCCCGAGTCGTCGTGGGTGAGCCCCACCACGCCGGCGTGGTTGGCCACCACCGCGCCGTGATCGAGGGCGGCGGTGCGGAGGAGCTCGAGGGTGAGGCGGGCGTCGGCGGCGGCGGCGTCGTAGTAGAGGTAGGCGCCGGCCAGCCGCTCCTCGGGCAGCGTGGGCATGTGCGCCACCGCCGCCTCCTTCTTGAGGCGCTTGTGGAGCTTGCCGATGCGAGCCCCGCCGGTGAGGTCGTACATCCACATGGCCGAGCCGAGCGCCCGGGCCACCTTCGGGTTGATGAGCCCGTCCTTCGAGAAGATCGGGATGAGGAACGGGAGCACCCGCACGAGGTGGGGAGCGTTTCGACGCAGGCGCTGCCGCTCGCGCAGCGCCTCGTAGACGAGGCGCACGTCGCCGTTCTGCAGGTAGCGCAGGCCGCCGTGGACGAGCTTGGAGCTCTTCGACGAGGTGCCGCTGGCGAAGTCGTCGCGCTCCACCAGCGCGGTGCGCAGCCCGCGGCTGGCGGCGTCGAGGGCCACGCCGGCACCGGTCACGCCGCCGCCGATCACGAGGACGTCGAAGGTGGTGTCGCCCAGCTGTTGCAGCGAACGGGAGCGGTCGAAGGAGCCGAGCGTCACGGACGCAGGCTACCGGCGGGCGACGCGGTCACCCGCAGCCGCAGGCGCCACCGCAGCACCCGCCGCCACCCATCGAGGGGGCGGGGGACGCGGAGGCGCCGCCGGTGGAGGCGAACACGGAGAGCAGGCGCTTCGTGTCGGTGTGGCCGCTGGGGCAGACAGCGGGCACGTCGGCCTCCGCCATCGGGCGCGACACCTCGAACACGTCGCCGCAGGGCCGGCACAGGAACTCATAGGTCGCCATCACCGGAGAACCTACCGGCTGTCCCGGTCACATCGTAAGGTCACGCCCGCAGATCCAATCGGGGGGTGGGATGGTCGACGGCGGCCGAGTGGGCAGACGACGGTGAGCGGTCCTTGGGAGCGGATGCACCGGCGTGATGTGCTGCGGCTGGCGCTGGCCGGCGCCGCCTCTGCCGGGCTGGCCCCGCTGCTGGGCTGCAGCTCGAGCGGGGAGTCGGCGACCGGGACGACCACGACGACTGTGCCGCCCACGACGGTCCCGTTCGACCCCGACGTGCCGTGGTGGCTGCAGGGCGGGTTCGCGCCGGTGGCTGACGAGGTCGAGGCGGTCGACCTCGAGGTGACGGGCGCGCTGCCGCCGGAGCTCACCGGCATGTACGTGCGCAACGGCTCCAATCCCCGCACCGGCGTGTCGCCCCACTGGTTCCTGGGCGACGGCATGGTGCACGGGCTGCGTCTCGAGGCCGGGCAGGCCACCTCGTACCGCAACCGCTACGTGCGCACCCCGCTCTACGAGGCGTCGTCCGGCTTCGGCGAGGGGGTGCCCGGCGGCCAGGCCAGCCAGAGCAACGTGTCGACCATCTGGCACGGTGGCCGCCTGCTGTCGTCGGGCGAGATCGGGTTCCCCTACGAGCTGTCGCCGACCGACCTGTCGACCGTCGGCGCCCACGACTTCGACGGGCGGCTCACCACGTCGATGACGGCGCACCCGAAGATCGACCCGGCCACCGGCGAGATGCACTTCTTCGGCTACGGCTTCGCAGAGCCGTTCCTCACGTACCACGTGGCCGACGCGTCCGGTGCGCTGATCAAGAGCACGCCGGTGCCGGTGCCGGGGCCCACGATGATCCACGACTTCGCCATCACCGAGAGCGACGCCGTCTTCTGGGACCTGCCGGTGGTGTTCGACATCGACGCCGCCATCGCCATGATCGAGGACCCCACCGGCGACACCTTCCCGTTCCACTGGGACCCCTCCTACGGCGCCCGCATCGGGGTGCTGCCGCTCGGGGCCGACGGGTCGGCCGTGCAGTGGCACGAGATCGAGCCCTGCTACGTCTTCCACGGCGTCAACGCGTACCGCGAGGGCAGCGACGTGGTGGTCGACGTGTGCCGGCACGACTCGATGTTCTCCGGCGGGCTGCTGGGCGACGGGCTGAAGCTGCACCGCTGGCGCGTCGACACCGACGCTGGCCGGGCCAGCGAGGAGGTGGTCGACGAGCGCGACGACATGGAGCTCCCGTCGCGCGACCTGCGCCGCACCGGTCGCGAGCACCGCCACGGCTACTTCGTGCAGACCCGGCCGGCGGAGCACACCGTCGACCTGGGTGGCGTGATCAAGCACGACTACCGCACCGGCGAGCGACAGGTGTGGGAACCAGGGCCCACCGAGCACAGCGGTGAGTGGCTCTTCGTCAGCGATCCGGGTGGCGACGCCGACGACGAGGGGTGGCTGCTCTCGTACGTGCACGACGAGGCAACGACCCGCAGCCGCTTGGTGGTCCTCGACGCCACCGACGTGGCGGCCGGACCCGTCGCCAGCGTGGCCGTGCCACAGCGCGTCCCCTACGGCTTCCACGCCACCTGGGTGCCCGACTAGAGCCGGCGCGGGCCAGGGCGCGGGCAAGGGCTCGGCGACGGCGGGGCGTTGGTGGCGGTGGTGTGGCTGGTGGTGGCACTGTGGTCGACGAGGCCAATGAGGCCAGAAAAGTGCTGCAAACACTGACCTTTCGGATGCAACCGGAATCGAACTGGTGTACGCTGGGCAGATGTTCGGAGCGCTCGCCGACACCATCGACACCCTGGTGGTTCCCGCGAAGAGCGACGCCCTGACCGCCCTCGCCCAACAGCACGGCCGAATGTCCGCTCGCCTCTGCGAAGCGCTGGGCGACTTCGACGCTGCTGGCGCCTGGGAGCTCGACGGCTCCGCCACCATGACCGCCTGGACGAGGGTGCACCTCGGCTGGACCAACCAGACCGCCAACCGGTGGCTGCGCACCGCCCGCCGGTTGCGTGACCTCCCCGTCACCCAGCAGGCCTGGGCCGATGGTCGTCTCACCGACGGCCAGATCGAGGTCATCGTCACCAACCTCACCGACCGCCGGGCCCCGCTGTTCGCCCAGCACGAGGCCGACGTCATCCCCACCTTCGAGCCCCTCGACGTGCTCGACACCGTCACCGCCATGCGCGATTGGGCCACCAAGGCCGACGCCGTCCTCGACGCACCAGAACCCCCCGAGGAACCGCCCGCCTCAGCGTCGATGGTCCAGACCCTCGATGGCCGCGGCTACCTCAAGGGCAGCTTCGACGCCGAGGGCAGCGAGGTCATCGCCACCGGGCTCCGCCTCGCCGACTCCAGCGACCGCGACCTCACCAACGCAGAGCGCCAGGGCCAGGCCATGGTCGACGTGTTCCGGTTCTACCTCGACCACCAGGCCGACAAGCTCGCCAAGCGCCACCGGCCCCACCTCAACGTGGTCATCACCCACCCCAACCTCCACGACGAAGGCCCGGGCCGAACCCTCGACGGCAACCCGCTCCCCGGCCTCGTGGTCCGCAAGATCGCCTGCGACGCCAACATCCACCGCGTCATCACCGACGGCCAGTCCTCGATCCTCGACTACGGACGGGCCACCCGCTCGATCCCACCCGCCGTCTACACCTCACTGGTGCTCCGAGACATGGGCTGCCGGTTCCCCGGCTGCGACCGCCGCGCCGAATGGTGCGAAGGCCACCACATCTGGCACTGGGACGACGGCGGCCCCACCGACCTCTCGAACCTGGTGCTCCTGTGCTCCCGCCACCACCACCACATCCACATGCCCGGCTGGCACATCAAGCTCCGCCCCGACGGCGCCCTCGAGGTCACCCAACCCGACGGCACCACCCGCACCAGCGACCCACCCCTCCTCTGCTGAGGTGCGCGCCGCGCGCCAGCCCGGCGCTCGGATGGGTCGTCGGTGGGGGAGTGGTCGCAGCATCTCGAGCTCGCGGGCGCGATCGTGGCCTCGTCGCCGGTCACGGCAGGACGAACGCGCCTGGTTGCTAGGGCGCGGTCGGCGAGATCTGCACGGGTTCGGTGCACTCGCCGCGCAGCACCCGTACCGCCAGCTGGCCGTTGGCCAGGGTGGCCTCGATGCCGCCGCCGAAGCCGGGCGGCAGCTCGATCTCGCGCTCGTAGCCGCCGTAGTCCCACTCGTGGACGAGGTAGTCGCGGGGTGCCGCGCTGCGGAGGTGGGCCCAGAAGCGCACCACGCCTGGGCGCAGCTCCACGTGCACGTCGTCGGGCTGCACGGCGGCCAGCGGAGCCACGACCACGAGGGCCTCCGGGGCTTCGTAGACGTTCACCGGCACCGCTTGGGAGCGCATGGTCGCCTCGGTGCGGGCGGTGGCGTCCACGATGTCCTGGTGCGAGGTGGTCGGCGGTTGCTCCACGGCATCGAGGCTACCCACGAGCCGCCCACGCCTGCAGGGGGGTTCAGATGGCCAGGTCGCCTCCGTCGACGCACAGGGTGCTCCCTGTCATGAGCACCGAGAGGTCGCTGGCGCAGAAGAGCACGACCCGGGCCACGTCGTCGGCCACGCCCACCCGTCCCACCGGCAGCCGCTCCGCCAGCGCGGTGAGCACGCCCTCCATCTGCTCTCCGCCGATCTCGCGGAGGTGGTCGATCCCCGGGGTCGTGATCAGCGTCGGCGCGACGGCCAGGGCGCGGATCCCGTGCGGACCCAGCTCGGCGGCCAGGGCCTTGGTCATCCCGCCGAGGCCGTGCTTCGACGACACGTAGGCGGGCATGCCGCCCGAGCCGCGGAAGCCGGCGGTGGAGGTGATGTTGACGATCACCCCTCCGGTGGCCTGTGCCGTCATCCGGCGGGCGGCCTCGCGGGAGCCGAGGAAGGCCCCGCGGAGGTTCACGTCGAGCACGGCGTCCCAACCTTCGACGGTGAGGTCGAGCAGCGGGCCGGGAGGGAAGATGCCGGCGTTGTTGACCCAGATGTCGATGCCGCCGAGGCGGTCGACCGCCAGCTCGGCCAGCGCCACCACGGAGCGCTCATCGGCCACGTCGACATGGGTGGCCAGCACCTCCTGTCCGGTGGCGTCGGCCACGGCTTCCGCGGTGGCCTGGGCTGCGGCCTCGTCGAGGTCGCCGACCAGCACGCGCGCGCCGGCCTCAGCCAGCCGCTGGGCGGTGGCGGCGCCGATCCCGTTGGCGCCGCCCGTCACCACGGCTCGGCGACCGGCCAGCGAGACCAGCTCGATGATGGACCGACCGCTCACGTCGGGAACGGGCATGGCACGACCTCCCTGTCGAAGACAGGTCCACCATCGCGGAGCTGGGCCGGCGGCGGCAGCGGCAATGGTCACCGTCGGAGCCGACGTCGGTCACATGCGAACAATCAGCAACGATTGTCGATTAGCAGCCGTTGCCGATAGGGTGACGCCGTGAAGTCGGTCGACCAGCTCACCGAGCAGTTCCGGGCCCGTGGGCTCAAGGTGACGCCCCAGCGGCGGTCGATCTTCCGTGCCCTCTCGGGCTCGACGGTCCACCCTACGGCAGAGGCTGTCTACGCCAGCGTGAGCGCCGAGATGCCCACCATCTCGCTGCGCACCGTGTACCAGACGCTCAACGACCTGGCCGCCATGGGCGAGCTCCACACCGTCGACGTCGGCACCGGCTCCACCCGGTTCGACCCCAACCTCGAGCCGCACCACCACCTCGTGTGCGCCGAGTGCGGTCGCATCGACGACATCCACATCGACACCCCGGCCGTCCCCGCACCCCTCGGGTTCGAGGTGGCCACCACCGAGATCGTCCTCCGGGGCCGCTGCGCCGACTGCGCCGCCGACCCCAACCAGTCCCAACCCCAAACCCCCAACACAGGAGTACCCGCGCATGGCTGAGCTCAAGGGCACCAAGACCGAAGAGAACCTCAAGGAGGCCTTCGCCGGCGAGAGCCAGGCGAACCGCCGCTACCTCTACTTCGCCCAGAAGGCCGACGTCGAGGGCTACCCCGACGTCGCCTCCCTGTTCCGCTCCGTCGCCGAGGGCGAGACGGGCCACGCCTTCGGGCACTTCGACTTCCTCGCCCAGGTGGGCGACCCCGCCACCGGTGAGCCGGTCGGGTCCACCGAGGCCAACCTGAAGTCGTCCATCGCCGGCGAGACCTACGAGTACACCGAGATGTACCCCGGCTTCTCGAAGACCGCCCGCGAAGAGGGCTTCGAGGACGTCGCCGAGTGGCTGGAGACCCTCGCCCGGGCCGAGAAGAGCCACGCCGGGCGCTTCTCGCAGGCCCTCGAGAGCCTCGGCTGATCCAGCCGGATCCAGCAGCACCACACGCATCCAGACGGGGGAGGGGCCTTCGGGTCCCTCCCCCGTTGCGTCCGGCGCAGCGCCCCCTGAAGGAGCAACCCCATGACCACCAGCCGCAACGCCAAGCTCACGCTCGACGACATCGCCGACCTCCGGGCCTATGAGCGCGAGCGCGATGACTTCCGCACCCACGTCCGGGCCCTCAAGGAGCGCCGCCGGGTGCACCTCGGCACCATCCTCACGGTCATGTTCGAGAACCGCGACACGATGCGGTTCCAGATCCAGGAGATGGCGCGCGTCGAGAAGCTGATCACCGATGAGGCGATCCAGGGCGAGCTGGACACCTACAACCCGGTGATCCCAGGGCCCGGGCAGCTGAGCGCCACCCTGTTCCTGGAGCTCACCACCGACGACCAGCTGCGGGAGTGGCTCCCCAAGCTGGTCGGCATCGAGGGCGCGCTCGTGCTGCGCCTCGGCGAGGGCGACGACGTCGTCGAGGTGCGCTCCATCACCGAGGAGGCCCACGCCGCCCAGCTCACCCGCGAGGAGGTCACCGCCTCGGTGCACTACGTGCGCTGGGAGCTCGATGCCGAGCAGGTGGAGCGGTTCGCCAACGGGCCGGTTCGACTGGCGGCCGACCACGCGGCGTACCGAGAGGAGACCGAGCTCCTCCCGAGCACGCGCGAGGAGCTCCTGGCCGATCTGCGGGGCTGAGCCCGGCATCTTTGGATCTGTCTGCCCCTTTCGGGGAGATCATCCCGTTGCCCCGGCTCCGCCGACCGGGCACACTCCCCAGCACGGAGCGTGGCGCCGGTCACGCCCCCTGCGACGGTGGCGCGTCAGCGCCGGGAGGCAACGTGGAGCGCGTTCGGGACCGCGAGGCACTGCTCGAGGAGCTCGGTGGCGCCGGAGTGCTGCCCGAGGGGATGCGGGGTCGGCTCCTGCGCACCCGTGAGGTGGCCCTGCTGTTCCAGGTGTCCGAGCGCGCCGTCACCGACTGGGCCCGCCGAGGTCGGATCCCCTCCGTGCGCACGCCCGGTGGCCACCGCCGGTACCCCGCCGATGAGGTGTGGGCGCTGCTGCGGCGCAGCGAGTCCGGCGACCAGGGCTGATCCGGGTCGATCGCGACCCATTTGCATCGGCGGCGCTCCCGCGCGGAGACTGCGATCGCCCTGCCCCCCGACACGAAGAGCAGCCCCCCGAACCATGGAACTCGCTTGGCGACGCCACTCGGCCTGCCGCGGCCTGGACCCGGAGATCTTCTACCCACCGACCGACGAAGAGGCCGACCTGGCCAAGGTGGTGTGCGGGAAGTGCTCGGTGCAGGAGCGCTGCCTGGAGTTCGCCCTCCAAGGCCGTGAGAAGGAAGGCGTCTGGGGTGGGGCCACCGAGAAGGAGCGCCGCCGCATCCTGCGGCAACGCCGCCGAGCTTCGTAGCCCGCACCGCTACGGTGCCGGCCATGGCTGATCAGGGCTTCCTCGGACACGGCGGCTGGCCGGGCGTGCTGAGCACGCTCATGGAAGGCCAGGCCCTCACCCGTGAGCAGGCTCGGGCCACCATGGCCGAGATCCTCGACGGCGCCGCCAGCCCCGCCCAGATCTCGGCGTTCATCGTGGCCTTGCGCATGAAGGGCGAGACGGTGGAGGAGCTCGTCGGCATGGTCGACGCCATGCTGGCCGCCGCCACCCTCGTCGACCTCGGCGACCAGGGCCCCGTGGTCGACGTCGTCGGCACCGGCGGGGACCGGGCCCACACCATCAACGTCTCGACCCTCTCAGCGGTCGTGGTGGCGGGCGCCGGCGCCAAGGTGTGCAAGCACGGCAACCGTGCCGCCTCCTCTGCGTGCGGTGCCGCCGACCTGCTCGAGGCGCTCGGCGTGGCCATCGAGCTGGGCCCCACCGGCGTGGCCGCCTGCGTGCGCGAAGCGGGCATGGGCTTCTGCTTCGCCCCCCGCTACCACCCGGCCATGCGCCACGCCGGCCCGTCGCGGCGCGACCTCGGGATCCCCACCGCCTTCAACATCCTCGGGCCGCTCTCCAACCCGGGGAGGGTCCGACGCTCGCTGATCGGTGTGGCCGACCTCCGGATGGCCGAGCGGATGGCCGGCGTGCTGCAGGCCACCGGCCACGAGCGGGCCCTCGTGGTGCACGGCGGCGACGGGCTCGACGAGCTCACGACCACCGGCCCCTCCACGGTGGTGGAGCTGCGCGACGGTGCGGTCACCACCTGGACGGTCGACCCGACCGAGCTGGGGCTGCGCCGAGCCGACCGTGAGGACCTGGTGGGCGGCGATGCCCAGGTCAACGCCGACCTGGCCCGCCGCGTGCTGGCCGGCGAGCACGGCGCGCACCGCGACATCGTGGTGCTCAACGCCGGCGCCGCCCTGCTCACGGCGGGCGTGGCCGACGACCTCCCGAGCGGCATGGAGCGCGCCGCGGCCGCCCTCGACGACGGGGCCGCGGTGGGGGCGCTGCACCGGCTGGTGGAGGTCTCGCAGCGGGAGGCGGCGGTCGAGACCTGAAGGAGGCCTGGACAGCCACGATAACGCCCGTTATCGTGGATCGGGATGACCGAGGCCGCCCCGATCGATGTCGCGCCCCTGGCGCCGACCGACGACCCCATCCGGGAGAAGCTGATCGCCGCCGCGGCGGAGGTGTTCGCCGAGAAGGGCTACGACGGGGCGGGCGTGGCCGAGATCGCCCGTCGGGCCGGGTACACCACCGGCGCCATCTACGGCCGGTTCACCGGCAAGGCCGAGCTCCTCCTGGCCGCCATCGACGCCCACTCGGAGAACGAGCTCGACGAGCTGTTCAACGAGCACCGCTTCGAGGGCAAGGTCACCGACATCCTCACCACCGTCGGGTCGCACCTCGTCACCGACCGCCCCGCCCCCAACAGCGCCCTGCTCCTCGAGGCCTTCGTGGCCGCCCGGCGCGACCCTGAGGTGCGCCGGCTCATGCAGGAGGCGCTCGACCTCCGCGGGGATCGGCTGGCCGAGCTGGTGGCGGAGGCGCAGGCCACCGGTGCCATCGACCCGTCGCTCGACGCCGAGGCCGTCACCCGCTTCTGCCATGCGGTGGGCTTCGGCTTCCTCCTCTTCCGCGCCGTCGACCTCGACCTCCCGGCCGCTGGGCCGTGGGAGGACCTGATCGCCCGCCTCGTCGACGCCCTCGACGTGAACGCCCACCCATCCACCGATCGCTGACACCGACCACCACCCCAGGGGGACCCCCGACATGACCACCAACGAAGAGATGCTCGGCCGGGCCGAGGTCAACGACCTCGAGGCCATCCTCTCGATCACGGCCAAGGACGTCGACGAGATGGTCCACGCGGTGAAGGACAACGCCGACGCCCTGTTCACCTGGAACTACGAGAAGGGCGAGCGCCCGGCCCTCAACAAGCTCTACGAGAAGGCCAAGAACGCCCAGTGGAACGGCGAGACCGATCTCCCCTGGGACACCGTCGTCGACGTCGAGAAGGTGATCGCCAGCGCCCCTCGCGACCACGAGACCGACCCCGTCTTCCTCGCCGCCCAGCGTCCTGGGCAGCCGCTCCACAACTGGGGTGAGAAGGAGTGGAACACGCTCGTCATCGAGAGCCAGAACTGGACGATGAGCCAGTTCATGCACGGCGAGCAAGGCGCCCTGGTGTGCACCGCCAAGATCGTGGAGACGGTCCCGTGGATCGACGCCAAGTACTACGCCGCCACCCAGGTGATGGACGAGGCCCGCCATGTCGAGGTGTTCGCCAAGTACCTCGACACGAAGATGCACGGGCACTACCCGCTCAACGCCCACCTCGGCATGCTCCTCGACGACATCATCGCCGACAGCCGCTGGGACATGACCTACCTGGGCATGCAGATCATGGTGGAGGGCCTGGCCCTGGCCGCCTTCGGCTTCATGCACCAGCTCACCGAGGAGCCGCTGCTCAAGCAGCTGCTGCGCTACGTGATGAGCGACGAGGCCCGCCACGTGGCCTTCGGCGTGCTGTCGCTGAAGGAGTACTACGCGGAGCTCACCGACGCCGAGATGCTCGAGCGCCAGCAGTTCGCCTTCGAGGCCGCTGTGCGCATGCGCGACCGCTTCCTCCAGCAGGAGGTGTGGGAGCGCATGGGTGTCGACGTGCGCACCATGGTGAAGCTGCAGCTCGAGAACCAGGGCGACAAGAACGAAGACCCGTTCCAGCAGCTCCTCTT